>JAZNAO010000030.1:0-42580 GCA_045586565.1 Candidatus Enterousia sp.
GTAGCAACTCCTTGGCTCACAGAACGACATGGCTACGATCCGACTTGAACGGTGGCGGAAACAACAATCGGTTGACATAACCAAAGAACGTCGACCGGACTTAATAAAGGAAAATGAAAAATGAGCATTATTAAAAAAATCGAAGCGGCCCAAGTTGCAAAACTGATGGGCGACAAAAAAATCCCAAACTTCAAGGCTGGGGATACATTGAAAGTTCACGTTAAAATTAAAGACGGTGACAAATTCCGTATCCAGGTTTTTGAAGGTGTTGTTATCGCACGCGATGGTGGCAATGGGAATAATGCATCCTTTACAGTACGTCGTGAATCTTATGGTGTTGGTGTGGAACGTAAATTCCCACTGTACAGCCCTGCAATCGAAAAGATTGAAAAGGTTCGTATCGGTAAGGTTCGCCGTGCAAAGTTGTTCTTCTTGCGCGGTTTGTCTGGCAAAAAAGCGCGTATCGTCGAAGATTTGTCAGCGACATCTGCAGAAAAGAACGCACAGTAATAAAAAATCCCCGTTTCGGGGATTTTTTTTTGCGGTATGCAGACAACAAAAACCGTATTGCGTTTAAGTACCCGCGCAATTTTACCATTCTGGTTCAATACATACTAAACCATATTCTTTGGAGTATTTATAACCGTCATCGTCACAAATGCACTCTTCAAATTCATCATTCCACCAGGCGTACCCACCATGAACTGCAAGACATTCTGCTTCGGTAGAAGGAAGGGTGTTAATACAGTAAACGTCTTCCGTGTCATACCCGGGAAGATAATCATACCCAGATGGGCAGTCACCCATATTATCTGCCTTAACAAAATTATAAGACGTATGGCAATTTTCTTTGAATTGATATATACCCTTGTTGTCTTTAAATTTTACACCCTTGGCAACGTAACACGCAGATGAACTGGTCGAACCAGTGGATGCCGTGGTCACAGGCACAGCATTACCATTAATATCAGTCAAACCAGATGCCGGGCATGCGGTATATTCGGTCGCACCAATACCAAAAACATAATGTCCCACCGGCGCATCAATACATGATGTTTGTTTGGTTTCTGGCTGATATGTCCCGGCCGCGCATTGAACACCCGCCGCCGTCCCACCGGCACAAGACGACCCCGCGGGACAGATTATACAGTTTGTGGTTCCCGAGATGCCAGACGTTTGAGCAAAAAGTGCCTGTGATTTATCATAGTTTTCGTAATACAATCCTTCATTAAAACAACCATCACCGATAAAGTCGTATGCAGTCTCTTCTCCATACTGATGGGCTTCTTCTGCACACCCTTGTTCTGTAACCCCAGATATTATATAATCATCGAACTCTACATAACACCACCCTGTTCCATAGGTATATCCGTCTGGACAAGATGCAGGAACAGCACCAGCCGTAGACAAATAATACCCCGGATTGCACGATGTATATTCGATTAATTCTTCACAGGTATATCCCGCGGCGTTGGCACCCATTGTGGCCATAATTGCCACAACCGATACGCCGGTTAGTTTTAATAATTTGTTCATATTTTCTTTCTCCTTTTTTCTCTTTCGTTTTTTATCAAAGAAAAAACCACCAATTAATTAAAAGGTGGCCAGGAGGTTGAAAGCAATTTCTGAGAATTGTGTGCTTATTCATGCACAAATGCATTTATTCGCAACCCTCCTGACCACGAATAGATCAGGAGAAAAATTTTCATCCACACATAACAATGCATAAAAAATACGCCATTGGCGCGTTATGCATTCGTGCACAGACGCTCAGAACAAGGGCTTTCACACCCCATCGGCGAAATTCCCGCCGACAAAAGTATTTTATCATTTTTGAGAATTTTGGTCAACAGGTAAATAGAATACCGCGATAAATAACCCGGGTATCAAAAACCGCCCGGATGGGCGGTTGGGGTGTGAGAAAGGAATATCTGTTTATTTCTTCTTTTTCGCCGTGACACGACGTGATGTGGTTGACGTCTTGCGCGGGCGCGAAACACGAACCGTGTCATTTGTAGCCATGATATCAATGTCGGCATCTCCATTTGCAACATCCATAATATGATTTACGTTATGACGTAAATTTGGATGACGGTCTGCATATTTTTTAATGCCAACCAGAATCGCCGCAGTGATAATCTTTTCCATATCACGTGGGTCAATATGTTCAGAAACCTTGCCACGTATACTGGACATGATGCCGTTTACTGTATTCTTGGCACGACGTATAAACGCACGACGACGATGCGCACGCACAATTTCACGTATCCACATCCATATCAGCATCGCAACCAACGGCACAATTATGCAAAACAGAAAGTAACGATACCAACTGTCGCAAAAGTTCGACGTAAAGATTGCGTCACATAAACGTTGAAAATGTAATATTGAAACCGCAGCCATTTCATAAACAGCCAAAACGGTAAAACATATTTTTGATTTTAGTAACATGATGAGTTCTCTCCTCTGTGATATGCATTGTGCAATAAAAGGCAAAAAATGTCATCAGGTATGATTTCACATCATAATACCAATGCCAACAAAGGCAAAAATATTAAACAAATCATATTTTTTTAAAAAAGTGCTTGCATTTATTTCATATAGGGTATATTATGCATAACGCTTTAGGGGTTGTAGCTCAGCTGGTTAGAGCGTCTGCCTGTCACGCAGAAGGTCGCGGGTTCGAGCCCCGTCAATCCCGCCAGTATTTACACCGTCATACGACGGTGTTTTTTCTTGTTTTTTATTTATAAATATGTTTTATAATGTATCTGTTCACTAACCACAAAGGAGAAACAATATGAATTTGAAATTTATCGCAACAAGTGTATGTGCATTGGCATTGGCCGCATGTGGCCACGACGCACCAAACCCAGAACTGTTAAAGGGCGCAAACTTTGTATCCGCACAGCCTGGGGTTGACATTACATTGTCTTTTGATCCGGCAGAGATGCGTGTTTATGGCAAAATCGTAAATCTGTATAACGGCGGTTACACTGTTGATGGCGACGAAATTAAGTTCGAACCATTTGCATCAACAATGATGATGGGCGAACCAGAAGCCATGGAAATCGAACAAGAATATTTTGAATTTATGCCAACGGTGGAAACATACGAATTAGCCGAAAATAAATTGACGCTGATTGGTGCCAACGGCAAAGAAATCGTCTTTACCCAGGTTGAAGAACTGCCAGCCGACGCAGCACCAGAGGCAGTGGCAGAAACAGAAACCGAAGTCGTGGCGGAATAAAATCGTTTATATTCGCTTGACAAGGTAACAAAAGCCATGTATAATTGGCCAGCGTTCGACAAGAACATGGCAGTTTTGGCCCCATCGTCTAGAGGCCTAGGACACCGCCCTTTCAAGGCGAGAACACCAGTTCGAATCTGGTTGGGGCTGCCAAAATAAATAAATCGGGTTTTATGCCCGATTTTTCTTTGTTTTCCAATACTTTCACGAGTTCGAAAGTTGGGTGTTGAAAACCACTACCGTTTCACACATTTACGAACTTTTTCAGGTGTTCTTATTGATAATTTTTGTATATTGATATATAATTTGCGCAGATTCTATAATAGAGGCACAAAAATGATTTATTACAATGTAAATGATATCGTTATCAGAGATATGGTCGAAACAGACCCGGAGATAATTACCCATGAAGAACATTTGCAAGGCTGGACAGACCAAAAAGTTGAAAAATATACACGCCGATTAAAAGATGTTGCCGACGAAAAATGCGTATCATTGGTTGCGGAATACAAGGGTAATGTCGCTGGGTATTTCAACGTGTATCCAAATTCAATGGGTGGCTCTTTTGGTGGCAAAGGATTGCCTGAATTGGTTGATTTTGGGGTGCTGGCAAAATACAGAAGACGCGGTATCGGTAATGCTTTAATGCAAGTAGCAGAAGATATAGCACGGAGATATTCAGATACTGTTTATTTGGGCGTTGGTTTGAATCGAGATTACGGTTCTGCACAAAGATTGTACATCAAGCGAGGTTTTATTCCAGACGGAACAGGTTTATGGTGGAATGGAAAAAACCTTGACCCGTATGCCGACTTGAAAAACGACGATGAAGCCGCAATCTATATGTCAAAGAAGTTATAATGGACATCAAAAAAAATTCTTTAACTTCTTTCCCGAACAACAATAATTCTTTGATTTCATCATCTCGTGAATTGCACAGTATATCCTGCCAAATCTGATTTTCCGTCCATTTGGGCGGATTTTTTATTGAAAATCCAAAAACTTCGCGCGGTTCGAAATATAGAATTGATTTTTTGCACGTTTTATGGTATAATGCGCACATTCAGCGGATGACATTTGGTCGTCTTTTTTTATTACCCGCACACGCGGGTGTTTTTTTACCAAAGGATTAAATATGTCAATCAAAGAATACACATCTATGCGAACCAAAGATTGGGTTCAGGCCGCAAGCACACTGGCCAACATATACGCAAAATTAAAAGGACAACAAGGTGCAAATAATGGTCGTGATTCCACCGAGCAATGTGATGGAATAATTCAAGTGGCCGGATACACACGTGCCGATGGCACCGAAGTTGCCCCATACGAGCGTATTTGCCCATATCACTATAACGGACAAAAACCAGAAAAAAAGGATGAAAAAGAAGAAAAGAACAGGGAAAAAGATTTTAGCCTTAGTGGCACAGTATCGGACAATAACGCAACAAATGAAGACGATGTTATAAAACTGAAAAAGAACCTCTATAAAATGAATTACTATAAACCCAATGAACGTAGCGAGCCTGACGGGCAATTTCACAAATACGCAAACACAGAACTGATTACAGCGATTAAGGATTTTCAACGCGATAACAATTTACCCGTAACCGGGCGTATATCATCGGGTGACGAAACAGAACGGGTGTTGAATACAAAGTTTGAATCACATGGTGCAAAATTTGAATATCCGGTCAATACAAACAAAAATCAAGTTGCTGTATTTGACGGCAAGAAATTTACACTGTATGAAAATGATAAACCGATTATGTCATGGGATGCGGTGTCTGGCGCCAAGGGGTATCAAAGCCCAGAATATCAATATGTAAAAAAGAAAGGTACGATTCCAGAGGGCACATACGTTGCGAGACAACAAAGATTACAATTTATGTCACCCACAGATAAAGTAATAGGACTATCAAGGGTATTAGGAAAGGAATATGGTGGCAGATGGCCAGGTTCGTCTTATTCGTGGGGAAATTCGCGCGTTTGGTTGGAACCATCAAATAAAACAAATACGTACGGTCGTGACAATTTTAGCATACATGGCGGATGGTGGCCTGGTTCTGCTGGTTGTATTGATATGACGGGGCAAATAAATGCTTTTACATCTTGGCTAAAAAGTACTGGAAACGACCTGATTGTACATGTAAAATACTAGTAAAAAGGGTTATGTATGCAAAAATGGAAACGGGTCGCAATTATTATAAACTGTATAAATGTGTTTTTGTTATTCGTAGGCCTTTATGATTACTATGACTTTTTTATCAAAGAATGTCGTGATGCGTTCCCGTTTCATTATTGTCCATGGGGCGGTGAATCTATGGGCTGGGCGTGGCGTAGTGCAGATGTATATTTAACAAATCTGATATCTTCTTGTGCCGAGCTGTTGTTTTTTATTCCGGTATCTTTGTATTTTTTGTATAAGAAAAACTATAAAGCAGCTTTCTGGATCGCGTTAAGTCCGACCATAATATCTTGGACAGATTCTTTGCTTAGCACCCTGCTATATCATTATGCAAAATTCTAATTGAGCAACGTATGAATAATTTACTAGGTATGACAAACTGGTCAACATCTAAAAACGGATGGACCAAGCGGACAAAAGCATATTAGTTTTTGACTGGTGGCATAGCATTCAAAACATCAACCACCCCAGGTAATTTATATATCTCTGAGCAACCTGCCATCAGTCCGACATTTTTACCGTCTACATATGTATATGCAATATCCACAGGAACATCATTTATATAAATTTCATAAATATCTTCGCCAGGTTGCATAAAAGAGATTTTCTGAACGGTATTCAACTTTGCTGTTGCATCATCACACAAGGGACAATATGCAATGTATTCGGTTGTGTTCAACAGGATATCGTATGCTTTATCAAATGCATTTTTATCAAGATATGCGCACAAATCTGCTTTTCCTGACAATGGAAAAAACAATAAGATAAATAATGTAAAAAAATATAATTTTTTTTTCATGCTTTGTAGTCATATTGTACCAATATACAAACAAAAATCAAGTTGCTGTATTTGACGGCAAGAAATTTACACTGTATGAAAATGATAAACCAATTATGTCATGGGATGCGGTATCAGGCGCCAAGGGGTATCAAAGCCCAGAATATCAATATGTAAAAGATAAAGGCACCATACCCGAAGGCACATACGTTGCGAGACAATCAGGTTTGCAACACTACGATGATTATAGCTTTGTAAAAAAACTCGCAAACTGGAAAGGTGGCCCTTCAGATTGGGGGAGGTATCGACCTTGAAAAAAAGATTGATGATTTTACTAAATGGTTTGAAAACAATAATAAGGATGTTATACTGCATGTAAGATATTAAGAATGAATAAATACACCAAATCTATATTCTATATCATACAGGTCAATAATTGAAGTCAGCAGACAAAAACAACGCAAAGCTATTTGGTACGTCATTTGGCCAAGTTTGCTTACTGTGGGATATATTTTTCTGCTGACAGTATAAATCAAGCTAAAATTATCACTTGTTATTTTCAATCCATTCTGAAAGTTCGTTGATATTTCGGGCTATTTCATAATAGTCGCGCAGCAGCAAAGTTCGCAAATCGCACAGTTCGGGTGGACAAAACAGACAGCGTTTTGCACATTTACGAACTTTTTATATTTTAACAACTTGGTCTGTTTTGATATTTTTTACAAACATTTCATCATGAGACACCAGCAATATGGCGCCAGTGTACTGATTCAAGGCATCTTCTAATATACCAATACTTTTGATTTCCAGATTATTTGTTGGTTCGTCCAGAATCAATAAATCGGGCTGATTATTGCCACCAAGAATCAATGCCAGGGTTGCCTTTAACAACTCACCGCCAGACAGTGTCCCGACACGCTGTTGCGATAAATCGCCACGAAAGCCAAAGTTCGCTGCAATCGCATGTGCGTCGTGTTTAAGACAGCCTGATATATCCATAATATTTTCAATTATATTTTTATCCTTGCTTAAAACAGACAAATCTTGATTGACATATGCAATTTTTCCAAATGTTTTGACATTTCCTGAATCTGGTTTTAATTCACCACAAATAATTTTTAACAATGTAGATTTACCAGAACCATTTTTACCAACCAAACGCAGTCTTGATTTTCCATACATTGTGAAATCAAAATCTTGGAATATAATTTTGTCGCCATATGAAAAACACAGGCCCGATATATTTATCAATTCTTTGCTGTAAAAGGTTTTGTTTGGCACCGGTATTTTTATCGTTTCATTTCGCATTTGTTCAGACAAAGATTGCCGAACGGATATTTGTTCATCTAATTTCTTTTGAATGATTGCACGTTTTTTTGCCTCGGTTTCCTGACTCTTCCCTTTGAGGGCATTTGCCGCCAAACGACTGCGTCTTGAATTATTTATTTCTTTTTGTTGTTTAAATTCATGGTGTTGACGAGTATTTTGGGAGACATTTATTGTGTTATTCAATCGCGCTATTGTTTTTTGCGCATCTGTATATTTAGAATAAATATTCTCTGTTTCTATTCTCTTTTGTTCCGAATAAAAATCATAGTTACCACCATAGATTTTCAGTTGTCCGTTATGCAATTCAATTATTTTGTCCATTTGTTGTAACAGATCTCTGTCGTGCGAAACAATTACAACACCATGCGGATATACTTTCAGACAATTAAAGAATGTTTGTTTTGCATCGCTGTCCAGGTTGTTTGTCGGTTCGTCTAACAGCAAAATGTCCGCATTTGATTCAAAAGCACGCATAAGTGCGAACATTTGTTGTTCACCGCCACTTTTAGAATCAGATGCGTTTATTTGATTTAATATACAAATACTTGCGTTTTTGCCAACTGTGCCTGAATCAGGCAACAAATCTCCACCCAACAACTTTAAAAGTGTTGTCTTGCCACATCCATTATCGCCAATAATTGCCACATGCTCGCTATCATTAAACGCAATCGAAACACCATCCAACAAATTATTGTCGTTATAACCAAAAAATACATTTGATAAAGAAATTAAAGCCATAATAAAACCCTTATATTGCAATTGAAAGAACACATATTTCTATGTGCAACTTATAAAAAATCACAATATTACATACACATCGGGTTTTATCCTTTGTTTATATTACACATGTTCATTGTATTATGAATATTCAAAAAATCAAGAAATCTTTCATTTTCCAAAATATAACAAATCTTGCCATTAGTTTGTGAATTATACATGGATATTTATCCACAGATTTTTATTTGTCTGATAATAAATAATATTGTATAATGCGTATGTAATAAATCAATGGGGGCACGAATGAGATTACCCATATGGTCTTGGTCAATTATCGCATTGTTTGTCGTGGGCGGCGGAATCCACTATTTAACACTGAATACACTGGAACATATGGCAGGACAAATGATTATGACCGGATTTAATGGGCATAAGGTGCATAAAAACTCTGATGACTTTGTGGAAATATCTAAACAGATAAGCAATGGTGATATCGGTGGCGTTATATTGTTTGATAAAAATATTTCTAATACAAAGCGCCTGCGTAAAATGGTAAAGCATCTGGAATCATTGGCGCCACAAAAATTACTTATCGCCATTGATCAAGAAGGCGGCGCCGTTCAACGCTTGAAACCAGAACATGATTTTGTCCCAACACCAAGCGCAAGGTTCTTGGGGCAAACAGATGCCGAAAACACATATTCGGTGGCATATGATTTAGGCACCCGGTTGATGGATTTAGGTATCAACGTAAATTTTGCACCGGTGATTGATGTTGATATCAACCCAGAATCACCCGCAATCGGTGCATATGGACGCAGTTTTTCGCCAGACCCAAATATTGTTATACAACATGGCGATGCATTTGCACGCGGATTATCAGATTCTGGTATGGCATATGCATTTAAACACTTTCCCGGCCACGGCAGTGCAAATAATGATTCACACCTGGGGATAACAGATGTTACAGACACTTATCAAGAATACGAGATGAAACCGTGGCGCGAATTGATACAAAACGCCACACCAACAACGATGGTAATGGTTGCACATGTCATAAATAACAATGTTGATGATGTGCCGGCATCACTGTCAAAAAATCATATACAAATGTTACGCGACATGGGATTCGATGGCGTGATTGTATCAGACGATATGGATATGGGCGCAATCGTCACTGAATACGGTATGCGCAACGCAATAAAGATGGCAATAAATGCCGGAAATGATATTTTGATATTTGGAAACAACATGGTGTTTAGTCCGAAACGTGGACGTGAAGTAAACGCCATAATCGTAGACCTGGTGCGAGATGGTGAAATCCCAGAATCTAGGATACGCGAATCATATAAACGCATTATGCGATTAAAAAAGCGTATCGGAAATGAAATATCCAAAGGAGAAAACTGATGCATAACAACACTGAATCTCTTAACAAAGGAATACAAAAAGTCATTACATATGGCCAGGTTATGAACGATTTAAATTATATCGCAAAAACATCTGGGGATGATGTTGCGTATTTCGACATAAAACTAAAAGACGTGAATAATAAAACGGTTTGTGGTTTTGTGTTCAAGGGGCTTGTAACTGGATTAAAATTATCACAACTAATGGATAAATTAAATATCAAATACAGTCACTATTATCCTGTACCGACACCAACCCAAGGAGAATTGCATATTGATCCCCAAGACGCACAACGTGCCAAAGACTTATTTGCAAATTGGACATCGTGGATCACCATTGAAAGACGTTTAACAGGAAACAAAGAAATCGACAGCAAATGGGCACAAATTGTTTCAAGCACATACAGCAAATAGAAAAAACGGTGTCAAATGACACCGTTTTTATTCACGCCATACAACCGATGGAAACATAGAATTTATTTTTTCACGCAATGCATTATCAATAAAAAACTGATTGCGTTGCGTATCTGTTGTTCCATGTTCTGTATCTTCATGATGTGGGATATATTTCTGTATCGCAATATTTTTTACATTGCGCGCATGCAATATATCTGCAATTTCATATAAATCATCTTTACCAACGAATCGTGGGTCACATGTTATACGCACTTCAAAATCTTTGCCAGTCGACAACCAGAAATCCAGGCTGCGTATCATATTATCATATGCAATATGTTGCCCTGTTAAATCTGGGTACTTTTCACGTGTCGCTTTGAAGTCCAGACCAATCCAATCGATGACATCTGATGCGCGCTCTAACAATTGCGGATAGAATCCATTTGTATGCAAACCAATTTTGAACCCCAGTTCACGAACACGGCGCATATATTCAATTGCTGTATCGCCCTGCATCAATGCTTCGCCCCCAGAAAAAACGATTGCTTCCAGTTTGCCAACGCGTGATTTCATCCAATCCAAAACTTTGTCTGGTGCATATTCCCCATCACGTTGGCCAAGTAAATGGGGATTGGAACAATACACGCACCGCAACGGACAACCAACCAAGAATAAAACCGCCGCCAATTTTCCTGGATAGTCAATCGTGGTGAATGATACCAATCCCCCAATCTGAACGTCTGGCATTTTTATGCAGCCATTTTCATTAAATCACAATGACGCTGACCCGCAGACAGACAATTTGTTTCTGTGAAAGTTTTACGTACACAGAATTCAGAATATTTACCGATATTAAAGTTAGATACAGGTCTGATAAATCCCATTGAACGTGAGAAAACTTCGCATTGTGTTCTGTTGCAGTTTGTTGTCATAATGATATCCTCCCTTTCTTGTTTATGTTTATGACGTTAATTATTTATTGTTCTTCTGTGTTATGGTTTGCCGCATTTTCTGCATCACATTTCGGACAGAATTCATGCTTGCCCGGCAGATAACCATGCTTTGGACAAATCGAAAACGTTGGGGTCAGTGTCATATATGGCACCTTGTAATTTTCGAATATTGTCCGCACGATTTTCTGGGCGGCATCACCACTAGATACAGGTTCGCCCATATACAAGTGCAACATTGTGCCCCCGGTATATTTACGCTGTAATTCTTCTTGGTGTTCCAGTGCAACAAACGGATCGTCTGTAAAGTTCACTGGTAACTGGGTTGAATTTGTGTAATATGGTGCATCTTTAGTTCCCGCAGTGATAATGTCTGGGAAATTCTTGACGTCTGTTTTTGCGAAACGGTAAGAACATCCCTCTGCCGGGGTTGCTTCCAAATTATACAGGTTGCCTGTTTGTTCTTGGAAGTTTGCCAGGTTTTCACGTATAAAGTCCATAACATCCAACACCAATTTTTTACCCATCGGTGTTGCAATATTTTCACGGTCACCTGTAAAGTTGCGAACCATTTCATTTGCACCATTTACACCAATGGTTGAAAAATGATGATCCCAATTACCCAGATAGCGTTTCGTAAATGGATACAAACCACGTTCCATATTCTTGGAAATGATGTCACGTTTGATTTCCAATGCATCACGCCCTAAATCCAACAGACGTTTTAATTCTGTGAACAAGCCTTCGCGATTGCCACGATGGATATATCCCAAACGCGCCAAATTGATTGTTATAACACCAATAGAACCTGTCTTTTCTGCGGAACCAAACAGACCACCACCGCGCTTTAACAATTCACGCACATCCAAACGTAATCTACAACACATTGAACGAACATCTGTTGGATTCAAATCAGAATTCAAGAAGTTCTGGAAATTCGGAATACCATATTTTGCCGCCAAATCGAACAAAGGCTTTACATTCGGGTGTTCCCACGGAAAATCAGGTGTAATATTGTATGTTGGAATTGGGAATGTAAACGGACGTCCCAATGCATCACCTTCGGTCATAACTTCCAAAAAGGCCTTGTTGATTATGTCCATTTCCGCCTGCAAATCACCGTATGTAAAATCAACCATTTCACCACCGATAAATGGACGCTGATTTTTCAAATCATTTGGACATGTCCAATCAAATGTAAAGTTGATAAATGGTGTTTGGGTTCCCCAACGACATGGCACCGCACAATTAAATATCAATGTTTGCATCGCGTTTTTAACATCTTCGTATGTCAGATTATCGATGCGCACATATGGTGCCAAATAAGTATCTACGGATGAAAATGCCTGGGCGCCTGCGAATTCATTTTGTAATGTCCCCAAGAAATTTACCATATGTGAAATTGCGGTCGCCATATGCTTTGCCGGGCCACAATGCAAATAACCTGGGACACCATTGAATCCTTCGTATAATAATTCACGCAAAGACCAACCCGCACAATACCCAGTCAGCCATCCCAAATCATGCACGTGTATTGCAGCGGTTTTGTGCGCTTCGGCAACCGCACGCGGATACAGATTTAACCAATATTCAGCTGTGACGCGTTCACTGGTGCGTAAAATCAAACCACCAATAGAATATCCGATATTTGCATTTTCTTTGATACGCCAATTTGAACCGCCGACATATCCTTCGATAACTTCGACAGCATCAACCATCGATTCACGAATTTCCGTGCGCTTTTGACGATAAATAATATATGCCTGGGCGGTTTTATATGCGCGCGAATCCATCAGTGCTTGAATTACGATATCCTGGATATCTTCGACATTTGGTGTTTTGTCTGCAAATTTTTCATCCAGACGTTTTAATACATCCTGGGTAACCTTGACAATTTCAACATCTGAAATTTCTGTTGTTACTGCGACTGCTTTTTTAATCGCCTCATAAATCTTTTTGGAATCAAAAGGCACAGTTTCACCACTGCGTTTTTGCACCGCCACCAAGCGTGTCTTTAACGTTGGCGTAATTTGAATTGTAATTTCTGTTTGTGTTTCCGACATTTGACAACTCCGATTTTTTGTAAAAACACAATATATAGTATTTGTTTGACTTGTTTGATTACAATATATAGTTTTATAAAAAATCTATCAATACAGAAAAAAAGAAAATATATGTATTTTTCGCTGGACTTTTTAGAATGGGGATTTTCTGCCCATTACAGCCATAAAACAGAATCGGTTTGGGACGCTAATATTGACACGAAACCATCTTTTGTATTAAAAAAAACTTTTTTTGACCGATAAAACGATTCGTTTTTACAAAATATAGTATGTTTTTCCAAAACGCATCACTATATATTGTATCGATTCGAATCGGTAATCATAATAATTATAGGTTGTTTTTCCTGTAAAAAATCTGTATATTTTACATGTCGTGACTATGGTGGTCACGATGTAATAAACAAATAAAAAAGAGCATTATTATGATTGCTAAAAACATATATGAAATGCTGCAAGATGTGTGTTTGCGGAATAAAGACAGTATTTTCTTTGTCAGACAAAACGAAACATATGCAGATTTGTTAAAAAAAGTGAAACAACGCGCCGTGTTATTGGCGAAACGTTTTAAAATAAAAAAAGGCGACACTGTGGCGATTCTGTCCGGGAACACACCAGACTTTTTGCGCACTTACTTTGCCGCCACATCCCAGGGCGCACGTGTTTTAATGTTGGATACAGGATTACAAACATCTGAACATATCAATATGATAAAACGCACAGATTGCAAACTGGTTATGGCACAAAAGCACTATTTTATTGATGATGCGCCGGCCAAAATGTTTGACATCGAAAATATCGATGACACCGACGAAAATGAATTCGTTATGGCCGACACAGAACGCAGTGACATTGCACAATTATCATTTACGTCTGGGTCAACAGGAAATCCAAAGGTTGTTGGACTGACACACGATAATTTGTTGTCATTGGTTGATGGGGCATATTTTTATAAAGATGTAATTCATCCGGGCTATACATTTTATGGGTTCTTGCCGTTGTATCATATATATGGTGTGGTAATCAATATTATCGTTCCTGTGGCATTGGAATGCAAATTGCTGTTACAGCCGATACTAAAACCCCAAGAATTTATCAAAGACTTTAAACAATATAAACCCGAGGTTATCCCTGCTGTTCCACGTATTTGGGAGGTATTCTATAAAAAGATTGTAGATTCTGCCAAAGACAAACATGTTTGGACATTGATGCGTGTGATTGTATCGTTGCGTAAAGTGTTACGCGCAATTGGTCTGGGCGGATTGGTGGACAAAGTGACAAAACCTGTGCACGATGCATTTGGTGGCAATACAAAGGTATTGGTATCTGCGGGTGCAACGCTAAAACCATCTATTCGCAAATTCTATGAAAAAATGGGATTTGTTGTTGGGGACTGTTATGGTCTGACCGAAACTACGGGGCCTGCGAACTTTAATTTCGCATTCCGTCGTGCAAATGGTGAAATGTATTACGCAGGACCATTACGTGGTAATGAAATCCAGATTCACAATCCAAACAAAGATGGAATTGGTGAAATTTGGGTGCGTGGTAATATGGTAATGCCGGGATACCTGGAAAATGACGAAGCGAATGCTGCGGCATTTGAAGACGGATGGTTTAAAACCGGAGATATTGGCCGTCTGGATAAATTTGGCCGATTAGAGGTAAAAGGACGCCAAAAACAGGTTATCGTTCTGGACAGCGGTAAAAACGTATATCCAGACGAACTGGAAGACCTGTACATGCAGAACGAAGAAATTCTGAACGCGGCGGTCTTTGAATATGTAATCAAAGACAAAACCGTACCGTTCGCAGTATTCCAGGTAAAACCAGGCACCAGCATTGAACGCGTATCTTTATTGTTGAAAAAATCTAACCTGGCGATTGCGCAATACAAATGGGTTCGCCATTTTGCAATCACCGAAGAAGAATTACCATCAACATCTGCCAAAAAGGTTAAACACTTTGCGGTGCGTGATATGTTGGATCACGGATCATTTACCCGCGGACAATGGTAATAATGCGATTATAAAACCGGGACACCCTTCCCGGTTTTTTTTAGATTACTTGATAAAACACGCATTTCATAGTATAATTTACATGATATTATAACAAGGATAACTATATGCCCAAAAACAGTAACAGAACAGCGATAAATATTTACGATTCATTGGCACCGCGTGTCAATGAAGGTGCAGATAAATTACGCAGAATTATTGAACTGGATAGAGAAGAACATCGGTTACACCAAGAAATCGATAATTTGGGCGACCCTGATGACTATGATCGACACGAAGCGCACGAAATAAGAAACGAAATCAGGGAACTAAATCAAGAATTGGCAAGAATACAACAAGAAAGAAGCCAGATAGGCAATATATCTGCCACAAGCGCGAAAGAACAATTAAAAACAATTGAAAAATTCAATAACGCACGTGTCGTATTACAACAACGCGCACAAGACCCTAACTATGCCATGCGAATTCAGAATTTAATAAAAGAACGCACTGAATTGGAACGCGCGATTGCGGAATTGGATACACGTATTGAAAACCGCACCATAGATTTGGATACCAATTCGTATTCTGGCGATTTGCACGATGAATCCGAACGCGAATTAGAACATACCACCGCTGAACGTGACAGATTACAATCAGAACTGGATGCAATAATGACGGAATTACGCCAGCAACAGAAAGAAATATAAGCATAAAATTAGAATGATAAAAAAATCGTCGCAGAAAATCGCGACGAAAAATAGCATATGTTTTTTCAAAATTATCTTAAATAACGTTCCAGTGCCGCTTTTATATCTACTGCCTGTTTCGGTTCACGGCCAGCGACCATTGCGTGCGCCGCCTTTCGCATCATAGCAGCATTGCCAATATTGCTTTCAGCCTTTGCAAAACTTTTTACCATATCAGTCATTTTAATGCCTTTATTCAAACATCTCTCTGACGGGTGTCAATATACACAACCAAAAACTTTTTGTCAAGTATTTTATTCTTCACACCCATATTCACCACATTCGCCAACCGAATATTCTTCGACCGCAATTTCCATTGGGATGGGTTTTGGTTCTTCGGTATAGTGAACTTCTTTGACAACACGCACACGACGGTTGGCTGCGTTTGGTGTATTATCCGGGGTTGGCACCGCTAAATCCTGTTCGCCGGCAGATACCGCGACAATCTGACTGGCCGGGATACCGTATTGGATTAGCATTTTTTGAACCGCATCCGCACGACGACCACCCAACGCATAGTTATAATTGGAACTGCCCGATGTATCTGTATGACCAACAACCGAAACCTTGATATTTTTGTTTTCTTGGGTCGCAGATGCCAATTGTTCAATCAGTGCCTGGTATTCTGGTTTGATTGTCGCCTTGTTAAAGTCAAAACGAACTTCAAAAACTTCTTCCATAACATGCTGGGTTGGTTCCAACGGAATCTGTTGAACCTTTATCATCGTTTTTTCGCCAGATGCCGCCTGTAATTCATCCAGACGCGCATTGATTGCCGCCAATTCTGCGCGCATTGCCATCATCATATTGATAAATTCTTCGCGCGAAACCAATTCTTCACCAATCATTGGGATGGGTTCTGCAACAGGTTCGACCACAGGTTCTGCAACAGGCGCAGATTGACATTCAACATCGTTTGATTCACAGTGCATTGCCAATATTTTATTACCATTGTCTTTGGCAATCATTTTGTCCCCACCATAGATATTCTGGTTAAATACCATTGGTTGAACAGGAACAGGATTTATCAGATGTTCAGGAACGTTAACATTTGTGACGATAATAACACCTTCGCGTGGGGAACCGCCAGCATTCATTGCGTTCATATCACGTGTTTCTGGATAAAATGTCTGTGCCGTTGTTTCGACGGTCGTTACACCTGTATCAACAACTGTTTTCTGGGGCGCAGACGATTTTACAATTTTACCATTCTTACAATCACGCAATGCGGTCAGCGCCTTGTTAAACCTGTCTTGACATTGTGCAGCAGTTGCCATTTGACCACTGGCCGTGGCAGACAGCCAACAATCGAATTTTGCCTGGGCTTCGGCCGCCAATTCTGGGTTCAGGTATGACGCATCATTTTTCAATTGTTCCATCAAATCATTATACGCGTTATTTAATTCAAATTCTGTATTTGCATCATTGACCGGCCAATTTTCCAATGTTTCTGGGAATGGCACTTCGCCACTGAATGCGGCAACCGCCTTGTTCGCAAACAGTTCGCCCATATCGGCATAACCACTGGTGCGGGCATTATAAATTGCATAAGAACGATAATTCATCGCCAATTGATTCAAAAACGAATCCATATGTGGCGCAGAATAAACATCCAATGATTCAACATAATCCACAGTCGGTGTAATGACCGGCCCCATATTCTGGTCAACATTGCCACCATTGCGGGCACATGCCGCCAATGTTCCCAACATCACCAAACGGGCCACAACCCATGTTGCACTTGCAGATTTTTTCTGTGTCATAGAATCCTTCCTTGCTCTTGTTGAGTATATTATACGATTTTTCGGGCAACTAGTAAAGTCAAAAAAATCCCCACATGTGGGGATTATTAAATCGAATCAAAATTCTTGCGAATTATGCGGGCACTGCGTCGCAATGCGGCGATTTCAGACGCATCCATTTTTGGATGAACTGTTGCAACCGCACCATCAATACCCACAATGCGTGGCAAAGACATCGCAACAGACTTTTCACCCACCCCGTCGACCGTAGAAACAGTCAATATACGACGTTCGTCATTTGCAATACACCGCACCAAATCAGAAACCGCGCCCGCGATACCGTCCCATGTTGCACCACGTCCCTGGATAATTTCATATGCCGCATTGTGAACACGATGTTCAATTGTTTTGCGCGTTGTGGCGGGCAGACTAATTTTTGTCTGGCGACAAAAGGAATTTAATCCAACGCCACCCACACACGATGACGACCAATTTATCATACTGCTGTCGCCATGTTCACCCAAAACATACGCACTTATCGACTGGGGCGATACAGATAATTGGCGTGCCAAAATCGTGCGCAAACGTGCAGAATCCAACATAGTCCCAGTCCCAACAACGCGTGACGCAGGTAATTTTGATAATTTTTGCGCAACCATTACCATTACATCCAATGGATTGGTCACAATAATCAACTTTACATTTTTGGCATCAACATTTGCCATAACGCGTGGGACAATATCGTTTATAACCGCGGTATTGGCGCGCAATAAGTCAGTGCGTGTTTGTCCCGGTTTTTGATTTGCGCCGGCGGCAATAATAACAATTTCTGATCCACGAATTGCGCGATAATTATTTACCGCTGTAATTTTTATATCATATGAAAATACCGCGGCATGCCCTAAATCTTCGGCTGCTGCGCGGGCACGCACACCGTCGCGATCGAACAAAACCATTTCCCGTGCCAGTCCCGTATTTGCAACCGCCGTTGCAACCGCAGAACCAACCGACCCCAGTCCAATAATTGATATTTTCATAATCTCTCTCTTGTTTGTGTTACGCATATTATACCATAAAAAATCTTGGATTGGTATGCGGAAATAAAAATCCCCCGATTGGGGGATTTTTTTAGTTCGATTTAAACATCAAACCACGTTACAACTAAAGCCGTTTTCATCAAAATAAATGATTCCTTCACCGTCATCTCCTGTTCCACAGCTACATACTCCGTTATCCCACGTTGCTTCTTCACCAAAACTCTCGCATTGTTCTTGGGTCATTAACGATGTTTCCACATCATAGCCTCCGTCTGTATTAACTAGAACGCATTGTTCATCACCTTCTTCTATTGACTCAAAGAACCATGTTTTATTTACTGATTCCAATTGATTCAACTGATCACAATCTGCCTGACTGGTTATAGAGGTTGGGAACGGATTATACTCGCAATTTGATGTAAAGTGATATGTCCCTGTCAAGTCTGTAAAATATGTATCTGGGCCAATATAGCATGCAGCAGCACTAGCCGCACCGGCCAAAGATGTTGCAGACACAGTCACACTTTGACCGCTGGCGTTTGTATATTGGTGTGTTGGGCATGTTGAACATGCGGTCGCACCAGCATTGGAATATTCCCCAGATTCACATAATGTTGCTGTTGTCAAACCAGATGTTGCACATTCCGATCCCGCCGGACATGTTATACATGAATATTTACCCGCGGTCGGTTGATACGTCCCCGCCACACATGGGGTACAGATTACATCGCCTGCCTCTTGTATATCGTAGTCTAAGGTCTCTTCATCCCAAGAAAGCTCAATACCACACGCACTGCTTAAATAATATGTTTCCTCTTCACTTGCTTCTGCGCATTCTTCGTATGTATAACCCGACATCTCAGATATTGACGATGGAGATATACCGGTTGAACCACAAAATCCTGTATATAATGTCCATCCTTCTGGGCATGCCTTTAGATAATTTCCGGCACCACATGTGGAACCTTCGATACAATCGCCATCATTTAGATAATATCCCGTATTACACGATGTATATTCAATCAATTCTTCGCATGTATACCCCGCCGCGTTGGCGTTTGTGGTGGCGATAATTGCCAGGATTGACGCACCGGTAAATGTTATAAGTTTCTTCATTCTCTTTCCTTTTGTTTTAATATTTTTCCTTTCTTTGTGCCGTTTGCGCATACAAAACAAAAACCGCCAGAGGAGTCAAAGCGGTTGGAGGTTCGAAACTATAACATAGAATAGCGCGGTGTATTCAATATATTTCACCGACCCTCCAACCCCATAAATACGGTTGGAGATGTTTTTCGTCATTTTCTGACGCTATGTTAAGAGGTTTCGATGCCCCATCGATGAAAAATCCCATCGACAAAAGAATTTTATCATTTTTGACAAAGTGGGTCAATAGGTAAATGGATGCTTAGATAAACTTTTATTTATAAAAAAAACAGGGCGTCGCCCCGTTGAATTATTTACCCAACAGCTTTAATATCGTATCAACTGTTTCAGACATATATGTATCTAAACCGAATGATGTTTTATAATCTGATGTGTCAACATCATTGACACGGTATTTAACCTCAATTGCATTATTTGCCAAATTCTTGGCAGATACAATCAAGCGAATTGGCGCAGCAATCAAATCAGCATCTGCAAATTTTTCGCCTGCACGTGCATCGCGATTATCCAGGATTACTTCTATCCCTGCCGCCTTTAAATTTTTATAGATTTCTTCGGCCAATGGTAGCGTTTTGCCTTCTTTATCGGCCAACCCGATTACTTCGACCGCAAATGGTGCCGTCGCCATATTCCAGACTGGGCCCTTGTCATCGGCGCTTTCTTCCATAATTGCCGCCATTGTGCGCCCCACACCGATACCATAACACCCCATAATTGGGTGCTTTGATTCACCATCCGGTGCAGCATAGGTCAAATTCATAGAATCTGAATATTTTGTCCCCAACTGGAAAATGTTACCAATTTCAATACCACGAACCTTGTTCATTTTTTTGCCACACTTTGGACAAGTTTCTGTATCGTCTGTCATCAATTCCTTGTTGGTGCTGAAACCGCAATCACAAATAAACAATGTGTCTTCGCCCATTGCGTTTATCAGTTGAAATTCATGCGCAACACTGCCCCCCATATCACCTGTGGACGACATAACACTGACCACGTTCTTTAACCCGCAACGCGCGAAAATACGATGATACGCATCCAGACAACGATTATAATATGCTTCTAAATCAGATTGCGTTTCATGAAAGGAATATGCGTCTTTCATAATAAATTCACGTGTGCGAATCAAGCCCGCACGCGCACGCAATTCATCACGGAACTTCGTTTGAATTTGATATACCATGAACGGCATCTGACGATATGTTTCCAGAACAGATTTAACATAATCAACGACAACTTCTTCATGTGTTGGGTTTAACACATAGTCTGTTCCAGAACGCCCCTTGAATTTTGCCAAAACATCAACCGTATCATAACGGCCACTTTCACGCCAAATATCTGCACCAGACACAACCGGCATCAAAATTTCTTGACCGTCAATCGCATCCATTTCACTGCGAATAATATTTTCAATATTGCGGACAACGCGCCAGCCCAAGGGCGATAATGTATATCCGCCTTGGAAAGTTTGATATATATACCCACCCTTGATTGCCATTTTATGGCCGTGGGTTGTCGCACCCGCAACGTCACCAATTAAGCGACGAACACATAAATTTTCAATTCTCATTTTCTATCTTCCTGGTTTTTATTTATTTCTTATCTTTTAATTCCATGTATTTTGCAGACACTATTTTTTGCAGCGTGTCGGCAATCTGCTTTCTGTCCATACCCGCCAGGGGCGGTGGTGGCAGTAATGTTATTTCAACCATAAAACCGCCCAGCATCATTATGTGAAACACCTGGCCAAATGCACTGCGTTCACGTTTGCATAATGGGCCGGCGTCCATTTTTTTGTTATCAAAATATGCAAAGTGATCCGCCATTGTTTGTTCATCAATCACAGAGCCATCTTTGTATCTGTAATGCATCGCCATCGGTTGAACCGTCACATTGGAATTTTCAACAAAGTTAAACAATGTACTTTTGAACGGTTTTACATATGCGCCGTTTGTTGTGGTGCCTTCGGGAAACAATATCATCGGATATTCTACATTTTGTACAGTTTTTTGCACCACCGCCAATGCATCACGCGCGTGCGATGGGCGACGGTCAACAAATATCACGCCAAACTTTTTCGCAACCCATCCGACCAATGGCCAATTTTCCATTTCTTTCTTGGCAATAAAACTGCCGTGAAAAATGCATGGGAATGTTGCCAATTCAAAAACAGATATATGATTGGACACAACCATCAATGGACGTTTGTCTGATAATTTACCATGAACAACAATCTTTATCCCCGATAGCTTTATCAAGAACCACATAAACACCGGCATATATCGCACCGCCGCACGACGTGGCAATATTGCCAAGATTGGCAATTGAATAACAACCATAAACCAAAACGATATAAATTTTATCGCCGCGGTTATTGTGTTAAAAATATTTTGTTTACGCAATTTTGCCATTTTAATTTTCCTGGTGTTCTGGCTTTTCGTTATCTTCGATATATTCGACATCTGCCGCATCTTCGCGCAGCAAGAAGTCCACAAATGCACGAACAAATTTAAACGGACCAACCACAGGGAACGTCATAATTTTGCCCACTGTTTTGATAATGTTTTCTTTGTCGTCATCTGGACTGCCCAATGCGTTTTCACGGCCCAAGAAATGTTTCTGATATGTTGCGTTCATTTTGCGTGTTTCAATCATTACAAATACATCATATGAATTAAACGGCGCATCAACAAACACACCACGACCAAATGTCGCCCCCAGGCGTAAGTACCCCTTAATCAATGGTGTCATTTCAGATTTCGCATCAGATTCATCCACAAATTCACGCGGTAAAATATTCATACGCGACAACTTTGGATTTACAGAATCTGCAAAGTTTTCAGACAATACCGTCGCACGCAAACGTAATGGTGTTAAATGGTTATAATACAAATACGATATTGCCTGGGCAGAACGTGCAGGCTTTGTTCCAACAAAAGATGCAACCCCAAATAAAATCGCAATTTTACGACGGACAATCATTTCGCCCAACCCCGCCCACAACATACGCATTACCAATGCATTTTCGCGATATTCGGGCGCAACACACGCGCGGGACATTTCGGCGATATTGCCACGATACTTTTTAATTTTAGAGATATTAAATTCGTTTTCTGTATAAAAACCGCCCATCTTTTCCGCAGCGTTGCGATCAATAATACGATACGTTCCAACAACACGCCCATTGTGAAACACCGCCATGTATTCTGCAAAACGGTCATATGCATCATATTCTTCGCCGAGTGCCCGCTGTTCTTCGGTTGCGGATGCGCCCTCTTCTTCGACAAAGACAGAATAACGCAGTTGACGCACCTGTTTACGTTCTTCTTTGTTGCGTGTTAAACGAACTTCGAAATCACGAATTTTAATCGCCATAAATATATCCTTTATCAATTTACATAGGCAAGAATACCAAACAATCACCCCATTATCAACGATTATTTATCAAAGATGGACGAATACTGTCCTAGTGCATATTAAATGCAATCAGGTTATATTTAACACAACGAAAGAAAAGAGAGGTTCTGTACAATGTCTAAGGTTTCGGTTCTGACGCCCGTGTTTAACACAAATCCCGCACACCTGCGACAGTGTATAGAATCTGTATTGGGACAAACATTTGCAGACTTTGAATTTATTATTTTAAACGACAGTCCAGATAATCTGGAATTAGAAAAAATAATATTGTCATACCGCGACAAACGTATCAGATATAAAAAAAATGAAACAAATATTGGAATTTCCGCCAGCAGAAATAAACTGATTGATTTGGCACGTGGACAATACCTGGCAATATTTGATCACGATGACATTTCACACCCCAATAGATTAGCTGAACAAGTACATTTCTTGGATACACACCCGTATGTCGGTGTGGTGGGAACATGGGTACATTGGTTTGGCGAACGAAACTTTATTCGCAAAAATCCAGAATATGATACGGATATAAAAATACAAATGACCGACCGATGCGCAGTTATGCATACCAGTGCAATGATACGGAAATCTCTGCTGGCCGATAACAACATAACATACGAAGAACAATATACACCTGCCGAAGACTATCGATTGTGGGGACGACTGATGAAGTATACAGATTTTCACAATATTCAATCTGTGTTGGTTGAATACAGGTGCGACGCAAACAACACTTCGCATAAACAAAAACAAATGATGGACATTGCACATAAGTCAATACAAATGCAGATATGTAACGAATATCCAATGTATCGATTGGCATTTGAACGCGATATCAGACGCGTCAGATTCAGACTGTTCGGCAAAATACCAATTATAAAAATTAAAAACAAATGGGCATTATTGTTTGACTGTATCCCTGTTGTAAAGATTAAGGATTAAGTATGTTTTTCAAACAAAAACCTGTGATGTTATGGATAGACCACAGCCTGGGCGGCGGAACAGAAACGTATTCTAAAAATCAATTCAAAATGTTGCGTCGAAAAAATCATATTTTCCGTATGCAATATTTCCCCGGCATACAAAAATATCGTATAACAGACATAAACGCAAACAAGGTCTATACGCTGGATTCTGTGGCACAGGCGTATAATGTATGTCGCAATTTATCACCACGTGAAATCGTTGTAAATAATCTGGTGGGATATCAAAGCGCACCCAACATGTTGGATTTCACAAAGCAATTAAAACAAGATTGTGGTGCATTGGTATCTTTTCGCGGTCATGATTTTCATTGTGTTTGCCCCAGTTATAATTTAATCAATTGTGATGGGAAATATTGCAATATGCACTGTGCACACGGATGTGAAACGTGTTGGAATAAAAAAAGACTGGCAGAATCAGATGACGCGCATAATATTTTAAAATCGGGTGCAACCAGTGTTCAAAGGTGGCGAAATGCGTGGGGCAATTTCTTGGAAAACACTGTGGATAACATAATTGTATTTTCATCCAGCACATCCGAAATTATTACCCGGGCGTATCCAAACATTTACAATAAAATAACGATTATCCCACACACTGTGCACAAATATCCACGTGTTAAAATAAAATCACACGATGGAATTAATATTGCCGTGTTGGGAAATATATCACACCCAAAAGGTGCATCTGTGATTCACGAAATGTCATCCAAATTATTACAATGCGCGGACGTTAAAATCATTATTATCGGTAAAATGCCCAATACAACAGACAACATTTATATTCATGGCAGGTACAAGCCACGCGCATTGCCAAAAATCATGAAAAAGTATTTTGTCGATTTGGTGTTTATACCGTCTGTATGGCCGGAAACATTTTCATACACAACATCAGAAGCAATATCGATGGGGTTGCCTGTGGCATGCTATGACATTGGGGCACCTGCGGAACGCGTGTCGAAATACGACCAAGGATTAGTATTAAAAAAAATTGCACCATCGGAAAACTTGCAAGAAATAATTAAATTTATTTTGCAACTAAGGAAAAATAAAAAATGATACCACCAAAAGTATCTGTACTGACCCCGATATATAATACGAACCCGCACGATTTACGCGCAATGATTGAAAGTATACTGTCACAGACATTTACAGATTTTGAATTTATTATTTTAAACGACAGTCCAGAAAACAAGGTGATGGAACTGATTGTAAAATCATACGATGACAAACGAATAAAATATTTTGAAAATGAATACAATATGGGGATTACAAAATCTAGAAATAAACTGATTGATTTGGCCCAAGGAGAATACTTGGCAATTGCAGATCACGATGACGTATCAATGCCACGCAGATTGGAAATAGAAAACAACTTCTTAGATGCCAATCCACACATTGGTGCCGTTGGTGGACACGTCATAGAAATCAAAGACGGCAAAGAGTTGCCAATATCACAAAGACCTGTTCACGACCACGATATAAAATTATCACTGATAAATGATAAATACGTATGTAACCCCGTGCATTCCGGATGCATGATACGAAAATGCGTTCTTATAAATTCTGGGGTGCGATATGATGAAAAATGGTCACCATGCGAAGACAGAATGCTGTTTGTAGATTTGATACCGCACACATGTTTTCATAATCTAAAAGACGTGGTATTAAAGTATGTGTGGACCGGCAACAACACAACATTACGTCAATGGCAGAAAATGTATGACCTGCCACCAAAAATCGTTATGAATATGCGACAAAAATATCCACAGTATTATGACGAATGGAAATATAATCGCCGCAAGGACACATTTAATCAAGTTACAAAAATAAAACTGATGGGATTTATCCCTTTTATAAAAATAAAATCAAATCACGGACAAAGAAAAATATATTTGTTTGACTTTATCCAACTGTTTAGGTGTAAATATAACTGATGAAAAATAAATATGATATAATTTATTCAATCGGACATGATTGTGCATGCAGCATGTATCTGCAACGCAATAATTTACGTATCTGTTCAGGGCCAATGGATTGGATAACGGGTATAACCGCCCCACAAAGATTTGATATATTGATAAACGAATTTCCAAATTTCTTATCTTTACAAGACATGGAATTTGTGCATAAAAATCCAAACATTTTTAATGATGATAATTGTGACTATTATAAAAACAATCGAACAGGATTATACTTTTATCACGACTTTCCAATTGGCATTCCAATATCAGAATCCATGCCGAATGTTGTTGAAAAATATAACCGCCGTATTAAACGCTTTTATGATAATATAAAAAATAAACAACGTGTGTTATTGGTTTGGTTTTCACACTATCACGAAACAACAGATGATCAATGGCGCTTTTTTTCAAAACAGCTATGTAAAAAAATGCATAAAAATATTGATATATTGGTTATTGAACATCGTGAAAATCAATTTAAACCAATACGCATACAAACGGCACGTAATATTACACGATATTATCTGCATACGATTCAATACGATGGGCACGGCAATATAACAACATTGGGGAATGAAAAATTGTGTAATCAGATATTCGAAAATTTAGCAATCCGAATACAACCACGCAACAAAATAAAATATATTTATAAAAAATGTTTAATGTGCGGAATATGCAAGTTTGTACCTATCAAATCTGTCCGACACAAATGGCGCAAAAAATTAAAATCAGACATACAAAAACTATTTTAATTTATCCGCTAATTCTGCAACCGCAATCGCATACCAATTAGAATTATTCCATTGTTTTATGCGATAAAAATTTGGATACGTCAGATATGCAGTTATCGTCGGCAATGGCGCAATATCTGTATCGGGCGAGATTGCTGCATTTAACACAGCAATTTCTGCGCGTTGCTTTTCAATTGCTTTGACATCTGCAACCAATCCTGCGGTCATTTCATTTTGCGGAATTGGTGCACCATCAGGATTTTTCACCCCCAGGGCCGCCCACTGGGGTAATGTAAATTTGGTTTTGCCATCCAACATAGATATATCAAAATCACCCGGCAATACAACACGTCGAACAATACGTTCATTTTTATTCCACCCCAGTTTATTTAAATAATTTCCCGCACTGAACATCGCGTCGCCGACACTGTTGATAATATCGATACGTTTATCACCATTACCATCGACGCCGTATTGCGCCAATGTGGTTGGGATAAATTGAAAATGCCCCATTGCGCCCGCCCATGAACCACCAATTTCATTTATATTCAATTTATTCTTATCGGCAATTTGCATCAGCGCAATCAACTGGTTCGTAAAGAATGTTTCACGACGTCCGTCATATATCAATGTAAAAAATGCATCCGTCAGATTATGGCGCGCACGCGTTTGACCATAATTTGATTCCAGTCCCCAAAATGCCAATATGATATGTGGCGGAACACCGTACTTTGCGTTTACGCGCGACAGCATTGTTGGATACTTTTTACGCATTTTTTTGCCGTCTGTGACGCGTTTATCATTTACCAGGCGTTCCAGGTATTCATCCATTGTCAATTTAAATTCTGATTGATTTGCGTCGCTTTTTAATATTGATGGAACAATCGACGCATTTCGCAACGCGTCATCGATAACAGATTGAGACACGCCGGCACCAGACGCACGATTTTTAACGTTATCTAAAACACTGTCCCAACGTGCGGTATCAAATGCGCCACGTTCAGACACCGCAAAACCAGGCATACAAATCATTGTGGCGACCAGCCACACTATCAATTTATTCATTATCAATCCCCATGATTAAAATGCGTATTTAATTCCCAGATGCAAACCAAACGATTGCCATGTGGCGCGTTTTAAAGACTCGCTAACTTTTTCTGTGTATGCAGGCACTTGTTCCAGCTCTGGCACCAACACTGTGGTGTTCGTCCCAGGAATAGTGATTTCTTCGAATACATATTGACCATTTTCATCAATTTTATATTGGCTGTATTCGGCAACATACAATTCGCCAGGGATTTTTCCAACATGGAACAGGTTCATATCTGCCTTTAACACCAACTGTAATCGGTCAGAAACTTTGTAATTATATTCCATTTCGGCCATATAAGAATATGCGCCATTGTCGCCTTCGTCCAAGAAACTGGGGTTCTGTTGCCAGTCTGTACGATTTGGCCAAATACCTTCGGATGAATATTCAGGTAATCCAAATTGCATATAAAAGCGCAATTTGTCCTTTAAAGTCATCTGTTTTTCAATTTCCAAACCAACATAGAATCCAGACCATGTTGTATTATATATATGCGTTGTGCCTTCGACAATAATTGGTCCGTCACCGCCAATAATAACACATTGCCCAGGTTCCACACCCCATGGAATATTACCCATTGAACTGTTGTAATCTCCTGTTGTTAGGCTGTTGCCCAAACTGCCAATTCCATTAGAACTGTCAATTGGTGTATTCGTGACAATCTTGATATCTTCGGGGCCCATACAAACCTGGTACCAATTTTCTGGTGCGGCGACACCCTGGGGGACAGAATAATAATTTCCATCCGCATCACCAAAGACATAATCACCCTGATTTGTCATCAACGGCAAATATATCCCAGGATTTGGATAATAATGATTTGCCATTTCCAGATTATGCTTAAATATTTCATACCCAATGGTTGGCGACAGTTTCCATCCACCAATATCCCAAACATGATGCGCGGACAGACCAAATCTGAAATGATTGCTGCGTCCCGATTGATCACCCATTGATATTGTGAAAATACCATATGATGGGTCTGATGATTCAAATGGTTTTAAGTCATAGTCCATCGACAGGCCACCGTGTGCCATATCACCGTATGTATATTCCCCATAAACCGCCAAATCAAAATTACGCAGGCTAAAATTATGCTGGGCCCCGACATAGATTTCGTTCCAAATCATATCGTCCCATTCCAAGATAGAATTTACACCTGTTTCAAATTCAAAGTCTGCAAATCGACGATTATATCCGGCATAAATGTGTGTTGACGGTTCATTTTCCATTGGCATTGCAATACCATTGGCCGTCATTGTGCCAGAAAACGTTGGCATTTGGGCACGTGGTGTTTGATATGAATATGTGCGCGACCCGACAACCTGTTTCGATCCAGAATTGCCAATATATTTTGTATATCCTTGGTCTGCATATTGGGCATATGCCGCCTGATTTGCGTTCTGTGGCGTTTGTGTTTGATAGTACGTTGGCACCCCTTCGTTCGCAGCATATGCCACCAACGGCGCCAAAAAGCCCGATAAAAATGATATCGTCCCTGCCTTCATAACTTTACTTACCATTACAGTATATCATAAAAAACAAACAGAAAAAAGTATTTTCATTTACCACTTGCAAGAAAGATTTCTGACGGTACAATGAAATCAATATGAAAAACAATCCGCATAATATTTATATCCATGTTCCTTTTTGTATGTCCAAGTGTAATTACTGTGCGTTTTTTTCGCACGCGTGCGCGGCACCTGATTGGGAAAAATATACGTCTGATATATGCAGTGAAATTGTGTATTGGGCACAAAAATTAGGCAAAATCGATGTTCCAACAATATTTTTTGGTGGCGGGACACCGTCACTGATGCCAACCAAGTGCTTTGAACAGATAATCAATGCAATTCGCAATAATTTTAGTTTGTGTGCGGATGCAGAAATAACACTGGAATCCAATCCGGGAACCCTGGACAAGGTGCGTATGGGGGAATTTAAAGATTTTGGGGTAAATCGATTATCTGTGGGGGTGCAGAGTTTAAATGATGATAAATTAAAATTCTTGGGGCGGCGACATAATGCAGACGACGCCATCAGATTACTGGACGGGGCGCAAAATATGGGTTTACGCGTATCTGGGGATTTTATTTATGGGTTGCCAGGCGAAAATGTAGACGATGTAATCAACACATGCAAACAGATAAATCAATTAGGACTGAAACACTGTTCAATGTATGAACTGACTATCGAGGCCAACACACCGTTCGGTCGGATGAATCTGGATATGCCAGACAATGATACAATGGCGCATATGTATATGGCAATCAGTGATAATATTGCCCCAACCCGGTACGAGGTTTCAAACTATGCGGTGCCGGGCAACGAATGTCGCCACAATCAAAATGTTTGGGACGGGGATGCATATATTGGTATTGGCATAGGCGCGGCAGGGCGCGTATTTATCGATGGTACATGGTACGAACAAATGGGTGGCGGTGCACAATTTGACCCAATGACAGCAGACGCGCGCGCAATCGAAAAAGTCATTACCGGCATGCGTACAATTCGCGGTTGCAGATTGACCCAAGATGTAAAACGTGTAATTGATATGGAATGGATTGCCACCAATCCAAATCTGGTAAAAATACAAAATAATCGTGTTGCGGCGACTGATTCTGGGATGCTAGTATTAGATAACGTTATAACAAAAATGGTGAAGTAAAAATGCAGAATAAAATTTTAAATATTTTTGGTATAATTGCAGTTATCGGTGCAATCGTATGGGCACACAATCAAACAAAGGAGACAATATTGAACCCGGGTATTAAATTTGAAAATATGGATACAAACGTTCACGCAGGCGATGATTTCTATGAATACGCGACACGTGGGTGGCAATTGGCAAATCCAATCCCAGATGATTATTCACGATATGGCGCATTTGATGTTCTGCGTAACACCAATTTGGAACGCACACGTGAAATCGCCGAAACAGATGATGGCAAAATCGGCATACTGTATAAAATCGCGATGGATGCAGATAAATTAAATGCCGACGGTATGCGCCCAGTCGCAACACAGATTTCAGAAATCGATAATTTAACACGTGATGATTTGGAACAGTATCTGGGGAAAATGCATACGTTTGCATCGGCTTTTTGGGGTGACGGTGTGGCACTGGACGAAAAAGACAGTGAATATTACCTGTATAACATTGGCCAAGGTGGTCTGGGGCTGTCCCGTGATTATTATTTTGATAGTGATTCTAAATCAGTTGAAATTCGTAAAAAATATCAAGAATTTATTGCCAAACAGATGGCGAACTTTGGCATTGATGTTGATGTAGATAAATTATATGCGTTGGAAGAACGCATGGCAAAATCTTTTTATCCAAAAGAAAAACTGCGTGACCCACATGCGAATTATCACAAATTAAGCATTGATGAAATCAAATCGCAATTCCCGGGATTTAATTGGGACGCATATTTATCGGCGCGCGGCGCAACAGCGGCAGAGTTTATCAATATAAACCAGCCAGAAGCAATCGCGGAATCAATCGCAATTATGAACGACACTGATTTTGAATTGGTAAAGACATATTTGAAATATCGTATCGTCAGTGCGGCAGATTCTGTATTAGACGACAAAACATATGAAATATCGTTTGATTTTTACAACCGTACATTGGCCGGCCAGAAAGAACAAAAGCCACGTTGGAAACGTGCAGTGTCCATGATTGATGGCGCATTGGGTGAAATGGTTGGCAAATTATATGTTGATAAGTATTTTTCAGGTGCCGCCAAAGAACGTATGCAGACATTGGTCAAGAATTTACAGCGCGCATATGCGATGCGTATTGAAAAACTGGATTGGATGTCAGACGACACAAAAAAACAGGCATTGGCCAAGTTAAGTACTTTCCGTGCGAAAATTGGATATCCAGATAAATGGCGCGATTATTCAAAACTGGAAATAAAAAATGATTCACTGTGGGAAAATATGATGCGCGTTTCCCAATTTGAAGATGCATTTTGGATTGAAAAAATAGGTCAGAAAAAAGATCCAACAATCTGGTATATGAACGCACACGAGGTTAACGCATACTATGACCCATCAACAAATGAAATCTGTTTCCCGGCGGGTATATTGCAATATCCGTTCTTTGACATGGGGGCGGACGATGCATTTAACTATGGCGCGATTGGTGCGGTAATTGGACATGAAATGACACACGGATTTGATGATTCTGGGCGTCATTTTGACCGCGATGGCAATATGCGCGATTGGTGGACGGACAGTGATGCCGCCGGATTTGACGTGCGTGCCAATGTAATGCGCGAATACTTTGACAATATCAAGATTAATGACGAAGTAAATGCAAACGGCACATTTACATTGGGGGAAAATTTGGCAGATTATGGTGGCGTTACGATTTCATTTGATGCGTACAAGAATTTTGGCACACCATCAAATGACGTCAATGGTTTAAGTTCTGATATGCGTTTCTTTGTATCATACGCGGGCGTGTGGGTCCAAAACATACGCGATGCCGAAGCGTTACGCCTGACCAAGGTTGACGAACATTCATTGGGCAAGAATCGTGTAAATGGCATATTGCCACATATTGGCGCATGGTATGATGCGTTTAACATTACACCAGACGACAAAATGTACGTTGCCCCAGACAAACGTGTAAAGTTATGGTAACAATCCCCCGATGTCCACCCACGTAAATAAGTATTTGCGTGGGGCCCGGGAGAAAACAGCCCCCCACTCGTCATCCCCGCGTAAGTGGGAGCAACCCACAACCCACTCGTCATCCCCGCGCAGGCGGGGATCCAGTGCGTCGCAGACATTTATTCTGGCGAATAACCATTATTAATTAATAATTCGTTGTAAAGATCATCCCAGTCTGGATTCTTCTGAATTATCAATCGAAACTTCCAGTCGCGTTCCCATTTCTTTAATTGGCGTTCACGAATTACCATATCACACAGGCTGTCATGCCACTCGTAATAAACAAGTTTGTCAACCGAATATTTTGATGTAAAGCCGGGGATTTCTTTGTGTTTGTGTTGCCATATTCGACCAATTAAGTCACTGGTAGAACCGATATATAATGTTCCCATCGGTTTATTTGCCAAAATATATACATAACCGCCAGATTTCATGTTTATGATTATAATCGCAGACAAGGTACTATGCAATATTTATTAGTCCCTGCGGGGCACTGGATCCCCGCCTGCGCGGGGATGACGACTTCTTTTTTCCACGCTAACCTTTTATTTGTAAACAGAAAATTGATATTCAATTTTCTGTCATTCTGGGGCTTGACCCCAGAACCCAGGTCATGTATTCATTATTATTTGTGCGTGCTGGGCACGCATAACCTGGGTGTGCATCAAGTTCAGGATGACAGTTTTCTTACCAGAAAACTGTTTATGTTTTACTTCGCTAAACTTTTATTTATCTAACTAACTCAGACACAAAAAAATCCCCCGACTGGGGGATTGGGTTATTGTTCATAAATAACATTGATTTAAGAAGCCTCAACACATGCATAGTCCCCACTACCAGAACCGTCCCACTTGTAACCACTTGGACACAGACAAGTTTTGCCATTCCATGCAGCATGTTCATATGTAATTATAGTATTGCCCTCTTCGTCAGACTCGCACATATCTTGATCTTCACAAGAAATTTTTTCATTCAAGCAAGCCAGCCATTCTTCGTTTTCTACACACGATTTTTTATCCCCAGACACTGTATAGCCATCGTTACATTTTGTAACCACACAAGCGCTTTTATCGTCTCCACTGACTGTTTTTTCCCCTTCTACTATGGCGGCATTGGCAATATCGGCGGGGACGCACGCAACCTTATAATCAAATACACCACTTAACCAGTCACCAAGGCCATCAGTGCTTGTCGTTGCCTCATTCACGCTTGCACAGGTTCTAATTTCCGCTGCGCAGGCTTTTTGCAGTATGTCGTTTGGAACACCAACAGAGCTATTAGACCATCCATTATCCGATAGGCAAGAAGTTACATCTGTAAGGCAAGATTCAGCATATGAATTCAACAATTCGTCCTGTTGTGCCTTTATCTGAACCAATGTACGTTCCAGATATGACTTCACGACATCACTGTCATACTTAAATTCGCCCTTGTCATTATAAGTGTAATCTTGGCATTGATTCAAGACGGACGCACACATACCGTATGCCTTGCCATCTGTGATATAACCAATTTTATATTGCAGATATTTGGCATAGTTATCTGTGGTTGCGGCGCCGTTATATTCACTATCTGACGTTACCATACTCTTAGAGATATAACCGCTTAAAGTACCATTGCTCCATGCGTTCACGTCTCCTGTAATGGACGTATCATCATATTTCCAGCCAATATCTAAACCACCCTCCTCATCATAAGGCTCTGACCCAATTACGATGTCGCCGTTTACGATATATTTACCGGTTGGGTCCAAACAGTATTCATAATCTGTGCCGCATACATATTCGTCCTGCATACAGGAATCCAATGCATTGATACATCCACGCAGGTCATATGCATTTTTATTCTGGGCAACCATTAAACGTGCACGTTGCAATACACTTTTCGCGTTGCGAACAGTGTTGGACATATTATCATTTGCTTCTTTCAGGCTGCGTTCATAGACCAGGCACTGTTTATCAATTTCCAAATCATATGAATTTGTGATAACGGAAACATCAACACCCTGGGCAGAACAATCGTTTAATACCGCCGCCCGGCATCGTGCCGCCGCAGTTTTATACAATTGTTCACCGCGTTGGTTGCTGATGCTGGCCGTGTTGCCAGATGAACCACCAAACAAGGCAGACAGGTCAAAGCCAGTACTGTCGATATTGAAATCCAACAGACCGGACAAATCCATGCTGATACCACTGCTTACTGTTGTGGAAGATGCACTGCCCCCGCGGACATCAACGATTAAATCCTTGATACGATCCAAATCATTCTTTAATTGTGTATTATCAGACGATGACGACATTGCCAATTCCGCCTCTGTCTGGGCGAACAATGTATTGATTTGATCTTTGGTCAGGCCGATATACTGAATCTGTTGGGCGACGTCTTGCAGTGCCTCGGTCGCGTCTTTTAATGCAGTTTCTGTTTTTTCATAATTTTTTATGTTTTTTGAACAACTGCAACGACCCTGGTTATCGTCCAGAACATTACAATAATTATCCATACATGATGTATATTGCGCCTTGCAAAAATCGGTGATTTGCGCCAATTCATCCATCGATGGCCCAGAATCAATCACGGTTTCTGTATTTGAAACGCTGACCGATGTGGCAATTGGTGAACGCGCACGAACCGCAGACGCACGTGTCGAAACACGATTTCCAGAATATAATGATTTATTTACAGTATCTGTTTGAACAATCGACGCACGCGCAGTTGTCGCAGATGGTGTTTGCATTGCACGACGTGTCGTCGCAATCTGACCCGTGCCAGAACGGGCAACCGTTGCACGATTTGTCGCCGTCCGGCCCGTCACAGAACGATTTTCCGCCGCAGTACGCGCCGTTACAGTATTTGCCCCGCCACGACCAGACGCAACAACGCGACCAGACGCAGTTGCACGACCAGACGCCACAGAATTAGATGTTGGAACCACACGCGATGCCGTTGCACGACCACGCGCACCAACCATAGACGGTTGAGTTACAGGCACAACAACCGCATCTGTTTCCGTCACAACCACATCATCAGACACCGGCATTTCGACGATTTCATCTGTATTGATTTCGTCATACGAAACGGGCGCAACCTCAGCAAATGCGGGCAACACCAACAGTCCACTTAATACTGCAATAATTCTATTCATGGCAAATACTTCCTTCCTATTTATGCTGTATTCTATCACATTCGCACATATAGGACAAGTAAAAAAACACGTAATACAATACAAATTTCAAAGTTCAAACCCCAAATGTAAAAATAATTAAATATTTATCAATTTTACCCCCCAGAATTCCATCACCAATAAAGCGTCAGGAATTATAACCCACCCACAGGTATCCAGGATTATTCGGCAATAATTACCGGGCTGCCCCATCTTTGCTGTCGCCAAGACAAGACTTCGCACACTGCGCCCGCAATAACAAAAGAACACAAGTTTACAAAAACAAAAAAAAAGACACCGTCGGCAATTACTTGACGACGGCTGCTCCCTTCCTTCCGGAAACCGGAAACTGTGTGTCCATTACGCGCATAGACGGGGCGGATTACGCCGCCATCAATTCGCGATCTGCGGACTTAACTGAATTATCTGCGGAATCCATAATCTTTTTCGCTTCGGCAAAGACCATTTCTTTGACACGTAATGCCAATGTTTTTGTGTCCATGCTTTCGGCCGCAGTTTCAAAATTATCTGTTCTGATTTGTAATGATACGTATGCACCGACCAGTGATGTGCGTGCCAAATCTTCGATTGAACGTGGCGCGTTGTTGTGACCGATTTTCAATTCGTCGGCCAGTGATATAATCTGTCTGTCTTCGTTAACCCATACGGTGGTTGTCAGGACCTGGTTCAGAGCAATCATGATTTCTTTGATATTTTTTTGCATGCGCGTTTCCCCTCCTTTCGGGCGTTGGTTGTAGATTTTTCTGATTTTTTTGTAAATACGTTGGTATTTACAAAATCATCAAACAAATCGTTTTGTTATTTTTTGTTTTTCCCAAAAATCAGCCAATCTGGCGGGTTTCTGGGGTTTTTATTTCTTTTTCCCTTGTCTATACAAACATCTTAGAACAAAAACGAATCGCAGGTCAAGCACAAAATTCATTTATTTTAATTTTATTTTAATTTTTTTAAATTTTACTTTCAAAACCATAAAATCCCATAAAATAATTACACTTTGTCATTGACAACCATAAAATACCGTGCTACATTCGTCCTAAGAGGTCGAAATAAGCACAGAAAACCCGATAAAAGAGATATCATAAAATGTCATTATTTCTCTCATCTTATGAAAATCGTTTGGATACCAAGGGACGTATTTCTGTGCCGGCTTCTTTCCGCAATGCGGTAAATGGTGATAAATTCGCAGGCGTTGTTTTATTCCGTTCTTTCACAAACAATTGTATCGAAGGCATGACAATGTCGCGCATGGAACAAATGGCGGCAGCAACCGATAAAATGGGCGTATTTGACAGTGAACTGGACGATTTGTCGGCAATGTTGTTCGCGGATGCACGGCCGTTAAATTTTGACGTGACAGGTCGTGTGGTAATACCGGCCGAATTACTGGCGCATGCCGGCATCACAGATACAGCTATTTTCGTCGGTCGCGGAAACAGTTTTCAAATATGGAACCCAGATGCGTTTCGCGCAGCACAAGAAAAATCATTGCAAAATCTGCGCGTGGCACGCCCGAATTTAAAAATCGGTGAATAAGCCAAATCAGTTTTCCATGCTGTATACGCAAAATAAAGGAAAAACCCGCCAATTTGGCGGGTATGTTATTCTTCGGATTTTATCGATGTGCGAATTTCAGATAACGCACGCGCACGTTCTTCAATCAAGCCGTTCAGGTTTGCCGTCGCCAATTTTGCCGTATATTCAATAGAATTCGCAAATGCCAGCGCATCACTGTTACCGTGCGTCTTGACCGCAAAACCACGCAGCCCCAAGAAAGTCGCACCAGCATATGAACGTGGATCTATTTTATGCTTTAAACGTTTGAAAACGCGCACCAAGAAAAATGCACCAATAATTGCCAGAATAGATTTCTTGAAATTTTCAACAATTACGCGCTTTATCAACTTTGCAGTGCCTTCGACCGTTTTTAATACGATGTTCCCAGTAAAGCCGTCTGTAACAACAACCTGGACACGACCCGCACTGATATCATTACCTTCGACAAAGCCAATATAATCATATGGCAGTTTATCTTTGTTTTCTGTCAGAACGTGATTTAAATGAATCAGTGTTTCGTTACCCTTGGTTTCTTCGGAACCAATGTTTAATACGCCCAATTTTGGTTTTGGCATTTTGCCAACAACTTCGGCATAAACACTGCCCAGCACTGCAAAGTCAAACAGAACAGATTCATCACAATGGACATTCGCACCCAAATCCAATACAACAACACGGCTGTCGCCGGCGCCAGATGGCAACATGGTCGTAATCGCAGGACGCGAAATACCTTCGATTGTTTTTAATGCCAATTTAGACAAGGACATAAACATCCCGGTATTACCAGCACTGATAACCGCATTTGCTTTGCCTTCGCGGACATCTTTGATTGCCATATACATGGATGTATCTTGGGCGTGACGCAGCACTTCCATCACTTTGTCCGTCATTTTAATGACGTTTGGCGCGTGTATAACCTCTACATTCCGGGCAACACGTGGGTATTTGGCCAACAATTTACGCAATTTCTTTTCATCGCCAAACAGACGGAAATGAACACTGTCTTCGCCATTTTGATACAGATACTGGTTCATACCGCCCAAAACAGCATTTGGGCCTTTGTCACCACTCATTGCATCAATTGCGATAATTTTTTTATCTTCTGACATTTTATACATAAAAAAAGCAGAAACGGCACATCGCAATGCGCCCTGCTTCTGCCTTTTTATCCCCGAGGGTTAAATTATACTATTTTGCACCACATGCAGGACAAATGTGATGTGGACGTTTCTTTTCGCCACAGACTTTGCATACACCGCATGGCATTACAGACAATGCATCGTGTGAACGGCGTTGTGCGCTGCGTGCTTTACTTGTTTTACTTTTTGGCGTTGCCATTTTATATCCTTTTTATTTTTATAACTGTCCTATTTTATTCATTTTCTGTGCATTTGCAAGGAAAACTTTACGTCATCTGGGGATTGGCCCCAGATGACCAAGTATTTAGATATCCAGCAACTGTTGCTGACCATTGCCTTCGCGTGCCAATTTTTCTGCTTTTTCTTCTTCTTTGGCGATTTCGCGAACACGACGTACATATGCACCTGTTCCAATTGGAATCAGACGGCCAACAATCAAGTTTTCATTGATACCAACCAATTTATCGGTTGAACCACTGATTGCCGCATCAACCAATACTTTGGTTGTCTGTTGGAACGATGCGTTCGAAATAAATGAACGTGATGTCAATGATGCGCGGGTCAAACCAACCAAGACCTGGGATGCTTCGGCCAGTTTACCGTTATCGCGTGCAACACGTGCGTTTTCTTCTTCGAAATCAACACGGTCAACAACCTGGCCCATCAAGAAGCCTGTGTCACCCGGATTTGTGATTTCAACACGACGTGTCATTTCACGTATCAGAATTTCAATATGTTTGTCATTGATGGTCACACCCTGCAAGCGATAAACCTGTTGAATCTGGTCAACCATAAAGGTTGCCAAGGCTTTCTGGCCCAAGATACGCAAAATATCTTGTGGAACAGGGTCACCGTCAACCAATTTATCAGCCTTGCGTACAACGTCACCACTGCGTACCAACAGGTTTGTTCCCTTTGGAACCGCATATTCTACGGGTGCAGTGCCATCAGTTGGTTCAATACGGATAATGATTTTGGATTTTGAATCTTCCAATTCAACAGTTCCGTCAATTTCAGCCAACAATGCAGGGTTGGTTGGACGACGAACTTCCAATAATTCATTAACACGTGGCAAACCACCGGTAATGTCGCCTGTACGTTTCGCCTGAACCGGGATACGTGCCAAGATGTCACCCGCCGTAACTGTATCGCCATTGGCAACGTTCAGCACGGAATAGATTGGCAACAGATATTCTGCAATCTTTTTACCGCACAATGAAATCACATTGCCCGATGCATCAACCAATGTAATCGCAGGCTTTAATGCCTTTTTCGTGTTTGTTTTCCAGTTGATAACCTTGCGCGAAACAATACCAGTCATAGAATCAACTTCTTCTTGGTATGATACGTTTTCAATCAGGTCATTAAAGTTCACAATACCATCTTTTTCAGCGATGATTGTGTTAGAATATGGATCCCATTCTGCAACCTTGGCACCCTTTTCAACGGTATCGCCATCATTTACAATCAGCATAGATGCATATGGCAAGTTACCACTGAACAATTCTTTGCCTTCGTTATCAACAACCGCCAATTTACCGTTACGGCTTAATACAACAACACGGCCTGCACTGTTCTTGATTGTGTTTACACCAATCAATTTGATGGTACCTGCAACAGGAACTTCGATAAAGTGACTTTCTGCGCCACCGGCGGCAACACCACCAATGTGGAAAGTACGCAATGTCAACTGGGTTCCAGGTTCACCAATGGACTGACCTGCGATAACACCAACCGCTTCGCCGACGTGTACCAATGCATTACGTGACAAGTCCATACCATAACATTTCGCACACAGACCGTCACTGCAACATGTCAGAACGCTGCGAACATCAACGGATGGCAGGCCTGATTCATTGATTGCCTTAGACGCGGCCTTGGTAATCAATTCGCCAGCCGGGACAATCAATTCTTTGGTCAAAGGATGGATAATGTCTTTGGCCGCCGTGCGTCCCAAAACAACGTCACCCAATGGAACAGATAATGTCGATCCAGTATACACAGGTTTTGCAGTCACGCATTCTGTTGTGCCACAATCGTGTTCTGTGATAACTGTATTCTGGGCCAATTCAACCAAACGACGTGTCAAGTAACCCGCGTCAGCAGTCTTCAACGCCGTGTCAGACATACCTTTACGTGCACCGTGGGTGGATGTAAAGTATTCAGACATCGTCAGACCTTCTTTAAAGTTCGATACAATTGGAACTTCGATAATAGAACCGTCTGGTTTCTGCATCATACCACGCATACCTGCCAACTGTTGAATCTGACGCTTGGAACCACGGGCACCAGATAATGCCATCATGTACACAGAATTCCAATTGTCACCGGTGGTTTTACCCAGCGCAGCATACGCCATATCACCCAATTTGTCGGTTGTTTTCTGCCACAAGTCAATCAATTTATTGTGACGTTCACCACCAGACAACAAACCGTTCTGATATTGTTCTTCGATTTCTGCCGCCGCTTTTTCTGATTCTGCAATCAGGTCTTTCTTTTCATCTGGAATAACGATATCGTCATAACCAATTGAAATACCACTGCGCGCCGCCTGTTCAAAGCCGGTATCTTTCAATGCGTCGGCCAACAGAATCATTGCTTTGTCACCACAACGTTCATATGTTGTTGCCAACAATGCCTTGATTTCTTTTACAGGCATAACCTTGTTTACCAGGTCAAATGGCATGTTGTCAGATTTTGGCAACAATTCACCCAAAATCATACGACCAGCTGTTGTCTTATATGTCTTGCCATTGATACGTGCAACAATTGGTGTGTGCAATGTAATTGTCTTGTTTTCCAATGCCAATTTTACTTCGTCCATATTTGCAAAACGTGGGGATTTTTCATCGTGTTCACCATTTATCAGCGAGATGTAGTAAACACCCAACACCATGTCTTGGGATGGAACAATCATTGGCGCACCGTTCGCAGGCGACAAAACATTGTTAGATGACAACATTAATGTACGTGCTTCCAGTTGCGCTTCCAATGAAATTGGAACGTGAACAGACATCTGGTCACCGTCAAAGTCAGCATTAAATCCAGCGCATACCAATGGATGCAGACGGATTGCCTTGCCTTCTATCAATACAGGTTCAAATGCCAGCAATGACAGACGGTGCAAAGTTGGTGCACGGTTCAACAATACAGGATGTTCATGAATAACATTTTCCAGAATTTCCCATACGATATCTTCACCGTTTTCAACCATCTTGCGGGCTGTTTTCAATGTGTTTGCATGATCACCTGCCAACAGACGTGCATAAACGAATGGCTTAAATAATTCCAATGCCATTGTCTTTGGCAGACCAACCTGGTGCAATTTCAGGGTTGGACCAGATACAATTACAGAACGACCAGAATAGTCTACACGTTTACCCAACATGTTCATACGGAAACGACCAGATTTACCGCGCAATGAATCAGATAATGATTTCAATGGACGACGGTTCTGGGATACCATTGGACGTGCCTTGTGCCCGTTATCGAATAATGAATCAACCGCTTCTTGCAACATACGTTTTTCGTTGCGGATGATGATGTCTGGTGCATGCATTTCCATAAAGCGTTTCAGACGATTATTACGGATGATTACACGACGATATAAATCGTTCAAGTCAGATGCCGCAACGTGCCCCGCATCCAATGTAACCAATGGACGCATATCCGGTGGGATAACCGGGATAATATCTGGCAACATCCATGCAGGTTCTGTCTTGGAATCCAAGAACGCTTCGACCAATTTTAATTGTTTGATTAAACCTTTGCGTTTGGCTTCGGATTTTGTTTCGGCCAATTCTGCGCGCAGACGTGTACGTTCATCGCCCATGTCCAGGTTGCCAATGATGCTGCGAACGCCTTCGGCACCGATACCAACGTGAAATGCATCTGCACCAAATTCTTCAACGGCAGCCTGGTATTCGTCTTCGCTGATAACATCATACTGTTTCAGATTTGTTAAACCTGGTTCAATAACGATGTATGCATCGTAAGAGATAACCTGTTCCAATTTCTTTTGTGGCAGGTTGTTTAATAATGTTGCGATTTTACCTTCGCGCAGGAACCATGTGTG
>JAZNAO010000031.1:0-6654 GCA_045586565.1 Candidatus Enterousia sp.
GTGTGGCCTGCCACACGAAGCGTCGCAGACGCGAAGTGTGGTTGGGGCGCACGGATTCGAACCATGATAAAGAGAACCAAAATCTCTTGTCCTACCATTAGACGACACCCCAATTGCGACAATGATTATAAACGGATTCTAAACTTTTGCAATAATATTTTTTTGTTTTCTGTAATTTTATACTTGAAATATTATTTATTAAAATATATAATTATTAAAACTTTTAATATTTTGGTACGTCAACCTTATTGTATAGGAGATTCAAATGGCACGCAAGGAATTTGTTCGTTTGATGGAAGAAAATATTTGGACGTTGGATAAAATCGCTGAAAAACTGCGGTTAGATCGTGTGGATTCTACGGGGTATCCGCGTCAATTGATGTCGATTTTGGTGCGTTTGCACAATGGTGGTCGCGCAAAATTAAAGGATATTGCGCGTCGTGAACATGTGTCGGCACCGAATTTGTGTGCGGCATTTCGTAAATTAGAACATGATGGTTTGGTTGTTCGCGCAATTGATGACGAAGACAGACGCAACACATGGTATTGTGTGTCGCCGTCTGGGGCAGAATTGGCAATTCGCGCCATGGATTTGTTTCGTAACGGTGTTGAACGTGTGTTTGCTAATTTATCCAAAGAAGATGAAAAACGTTTGACAGATGCGTTGCGTACAATGCGTGACATTATCAGAAATGTGGAGTTGAATAATGAATAAGTTTAGATTGGTATCATTTGCAATATGTGTGGGTATGGCGTTTGTGTCGCCGTCTTTTGCGTTGGATTTATCCTTGAATGATGCAGTTGAAAAAATTATGCATGAATCGCATGATTTAAAAAAAGCAAATGCAAATCTGGCGCGCGCCGAAGCGTCACTGGATGCAGCCAATGCAAATCGCTGGTTTTCAATCGAAGGAACAGCATCATACATGAATTTGGTAAATGTTGAACGTCCATTTGATTCACGTAATTTTGAATTGCCACCTGAACTGGGCGGTTTGATATCTGAATCTTTAAAGGATCAATCGATTTCATTTGAAATCCCAGACAATATATTTATGGCTGGCATTTCCGTGACGCAACCCCTGTATACATTTGGTAAAATTGGAAATGCGGTCAAATCTGTGAAATCTGCAATTAAAATGGCAGAATCTTCCCAAGAATTAACCCGTCGCGAAGTTCGATATGCGGCAACTGACCTGTATTGGACGGCAAAAATGACCGATGAAATCGTAAAGTTGGCGGAACAAGATTTAAGAAATGCACGTTCTGCCAAAAACAGTTTGACAGCGGCCGGTCGTGCCAACCGCAGTAATTTGTTAAAAATTGAATCTGATATTGCGACCAAAGAAATAAATGTATCTGATGCGAAATTTAACCGTGATACAGCACACAGAATGTTAAAAATTATGGCTGGTATCGATGTGAATGAAGAATTGACACTAACAGACGCCTTTCCAAAATCATTTGGCGCAATTGATGCGGGTGAATTAAAGTCCACCCCACAGTGGGATATATTAAATGAACAAATCAATATGTATGAACGTTTGGCGCGTTCCAAGCGTGCAGGTGCATATCCGACATTGGCCGCAACTGCGTCATACAATTATATGGGGATGTCTGGTGATATCGGTCATATGTTTGATAAATCTGGCAGTCAATCTGCCAATTGGGGTGTCGCGTTACAGGTGCCAATCTTTTCAGGCGGCCTAAATCGTGCCAACGCCACGGTCGAAGCCATGAACGCCGAAGCGGCGCGTCAAGACCTGGCGCAATCAAAAAAAATAACCACAGAACAATATGACAACGCAATAAAGTCTTATGACCATTTGCGTGGGAATCTGGCAACATTGGAAAACGCGCGTGATTTGGCCGCCAAGACATATACGTTATCACAGAATCGTTTTGCATCTGGCCAGACGTCTGCGGTTGAATTGGCGGATGTGTCGGCTGGGCTGTATCAACTGGATATGGCATTGCTAAATACAAAGTACAAAATTTTAATGTCTGCGGAATCGATAAGAAAATTGGGTGAATAACAATGGAAAAAATACAAAAAACAATCGGAAATAATAAGTTTAAAAAGGCCATGTATATCGCATTGGTTGCGATATTGGCTGGGTGGGTTGTCTTCCGTTTTGCGGCGGTTGCATCTGAAAACGCGCGTTATGTGTTTAATGCATCACGTGTGGCGGCCGACGTTGGTTTGCCGATTGAATCTGTGCAAATTGCTATGACGGATGGTATTTTATATGAACCGCTTTCTGTAAAAAACAATCGCGCATATGTGACGGGAAATCGCGCATCTAAATTACGCGCAGGTCAAAAAATAGGTGCTGGTAAAATTGTTTCTGTGTCCAAGAGTCTGGATTTAGAAACGGGTATGTTCTTGGTAAAGACATCTGGTGTTTCTGATGGGTTGCATTATGCAGAATTTACTGCGAATGGATATTTTGTGCCATTATACGCGATTGCAGATGGGACACTGTATGTGTCTGAAAACGGAATTGCAACACCGCGTGCCGTCCAGGTTGCGCGTCAAGATTCAGAAAACGCATACATAACATCTGGGCTAAACGACGGCGATATTGTCATATTGTCGCATGTAAATGCCGGTGATAAAGTAAAAGTTCAACAGTAAGGGAAACAAAGGGGACAGGGATATGTTAAAATTTTTCGTTCGCAGACCAATTACAACATTGATGTTTGTTTTGGTGTGGGTCGTATTGGGTTTAGTATCATTTCCAAATATGAATATTGAACGCACACCGGCATTGGATTTCCCAATGGTGACGGCGACGTTTATTTATCCAGGCGCATCGCCCGAAGAGCTGGAATCCCAGGTTGTTCAACGTGCCGAAGACGCAATGTCCGAAGTGTCTGAATTAAAGAAAGTCACCGCATACGTTTATGAAAACAGTGCAATGGTTATGGCGGAATTTAATCTGGGGGTAAACGTTAATGACAAAGCGAACGAAGTTAAAACAAAATTGGATTCGCTGATATCTGAATTCCCAGAAGACATGGAAAATCCGATTGTTGAAAAATTAAATCCATTACAAGAATCTGTGGTTGATATCGTTATACGCGGGGCGGACGCGCGCGACGTCGAAGAATATGTTGATAATGTTTTATCTACAAAAATTACAGGCTTGCATGGTGTGGCCAGTGTATCTGTTTTTGGTGGTCGCGAACGTGCGATACGTGTTGCAATGAACCCTGATTTGATGGCGGCGCGTGGTGTGACGGTTATGGATGTTGTATCCGCGTTGGGGGCGCACAATTTAAATGTTCCGGGTGGAAAAATAGAAACATCTGCAAATTCTTCGAACGTTCGTTTTATTGGTGAATTTGCATCTGTTGATGAAATTGCAAACTTGCGTTTAACAACTGTCGAAGGCAATAATTTTTCATTGTCTGATATTGCAACAATTACCGATGCGGCACGTGATATAGAAAATGGTGCGCGTTATAATGGTGAATCCGTGGTGGTTGCATCTGTGGTCAAGGCATCAGACGGTAACGCAATAAATATTTCAAATGAATTGCGTAAAAAGATGCCAGAATTTCAGGCAGATTTATCGCAACGTTTTCCAAATGCCGAAATGTTGATTGCGTCTGATTCATCAATCGCTGTATCTGATGAAACAGACAGCACAATCAACGGGATTATTCTGGGTATTTTATTGACGGTATTGGTATTGTTGGCATTTACGCGCAATTGGCGTTCAACGATTATCGCGGGTGTTGTGATTCCTGCATCATTGATTGCTGGCTTTTTCTTTATGGACAACAGTAACTTTACAATCAACGCATTAACATTGTTGGCATATTCGTCTGCGCTGGGAACACTGGTATCAAACGCAATCATTTTAATTGAATCTGCCCTGCAAGAAATGCGCGCGGGTAAAAAGCCAGAAGACGCCGCAATCGATGGAACCAAAAATGTTGCTGTATCTGTATTGGCGGGTGTTGGCACAAACGTCGTTGTGTTCTTGCCGTTGGCATTTATGGGCGGCATCGTGGGCCAATTTATGGTTCAGTTTGGTATGACGGTTGTGTATCTGACATTGTTGTCATTAATGTTCTCGTTCACATTAACACCAATGATGATTGCAAAGTTCTTGCGACTGACGAAACAAAATAATCGTGCCGCGAAAAAGAAACAACAATCATATCCAAAACCAGGCAGCACCGGTTGGATGCGTCGTTGGTTTGATTTCCAGGCCGCACATCCATGGCGCGTTATTGGGTTGGTGTTTGCGATATTTATTGCGTCGACAATGCTGATGAAATTTGTTGGTAATGAATTTTCGCCAACAACAGACGCCAATGAAATCACGGTCACTGCGCGTGCACCGATGGGATCGACGTTTGAAAAGTCTGAATCAATTGCGATGCAAATCGAAGACAAATTGGAACAATTCCCCGAAGTCAAATCTTTGACAACAAAAATCGGCGAACGTGGCTTACAGAACATTACGATAACAATTGAATTGGTCGATGTTTCTGAACGTGATTTGTCTGACAAAATATTGGCCCAAAAAATGTTGCCGGTAATATCCGAAGTCGCCGATGCAGAAATCCAAATCCGTGCCGGCGAAGCACACTCGGCAGGTTTGACATCTGATTTGGTGTTAAATGTGTTTGGCCCAGATGACGCCAAACGCGAAGCATATGCCGCCCAGATTATTGACACAGTAAATCAAATCCCAGAAGTTCAATCGGCGGTACGTGCCCAACAGTTACCTGCAATGGAAACACAATTTATCCCAGACCAAGAAAAAATGAATTTCTGGGGTGTCCAGAACGCGTATGCAGGCACAACATTGCGTACGGCACTGTTTGGTAATGATGATTATAAGTACAAGGAAGCCGGTGAAGAATATCCGATTATTTTAGAATTCGCCCGTCCGTTTAAAAATGCGTCTTTGTTTGATAATGTGTATGTGAATTCGCAAAAAGGTATGGTGCCATTATCATCATTGGGTGAAATTAAAATGGCACGTGCCACACCGGATATTCGCCGTGAATCTAAAAACCGTTTAACAGAAATCGATATCAATATCGGAAAATCCACCATGGGCCCTGTCCAGGCCAAGATTCAATCAGAACTGGATTCGATGGATTGGGAATATGGATACTATGCCAAATTTGGTGGTTCGTCAGAATATCAGGCGGACGCTGCATCTGAAATCGGCCAGGCGTTCTTTTTGGCGACGGTATTGACGTTTATGTTGTTGGCGGCGATTTTGAATTCATTGGCACATCCGTTTACAATTGCAACATCTATCTTGACCAGTTTTGCGGGTGTGTTTGTTCTGATGTTCTTGTCTGGCGCGACATTAAATATCGGTGCGATGTTGGCGTTTGTTATGTTGGTTGGTTTGGTGGTAAATAATAATATTTTGGTACTGGAACCGACAATCAATCGCGTCAATCGTGGCGAAGATATGCATGATGCATTATGGGCCGAATTAAACGATAAACGTGATATGGTTTTAATGACGTCTATTGCCGTTATGTCTGGTATGGTCCCCCAGTTATGGTCGATTGACGGTATGAAGGTGGCCATGGGGGCGGTTATGATTGGTGGTATGTTTGCATCATTGGTGTTTACATTTACATTGACGCCAGCACTGTTCTTTTTGATAGAACGTGCCCGTCATTGGCGTCCAAAATGGCACAAATAAAATATCCCCCGTCTGGGGGATTTTTATATTCGGGATACTTTAGATAAATAAACTTTTATTTATCACAGTAACTTATTTAACTGTTGATTCAATTTGGTAAAACTGATAAAATCATTTTGTCGGTGGGATTTTTCATCGATGGGGTGTGAAGACCCGTTTCACATGCGTCTATGCACGAATGCATAACGCGCCGATGGCGTATTTTTTATGCATTGTTATGTATGGATGAAAAATTTTTCTCCTGATCTTACGTGGTCAGGAGGGTTGCGAATAAATGCGTCCGCGCACAAATAAGCACACAATTCATGTGATTGTCTTCAACCTCCTGACCACCCTTATTTTTAATGGTGGTTTTTGTTTTATCGCGCAAACAAAACAAAAGGGAAAGGAGAGTTTGTTATGAAAAATTTTTTTAAAATCGGGGGTGCATCAATCCTGGCAATTGTTGCCACCGCAAACGCAAATGCCGCGGGTTATACCTGTGAAGAATTGGTCGAATATACATCATGCAACCCGGGATATTATTTATCAGCCAGTTGTCCATCTGGGTTTGATTATGTGCATGGTCTGTGCTGGCTAGGAGCGGATAACGCATGGGTTGGGTTGACGAAGGAGGAATGTGATGTGTATTATTGTTGTTGGGACAACCTTGAAACAGGAGAATGGGAGTGCCCAGACACTTGTGATCAAGTGGGAACGTATTACGAATGGGCATGTTTTGATGATTTTAACGAAGAAGGTTGGTACTCTATGAGTACTGATTTTGATGGTGTGACCTGTTCTGAGTGTCCGAGGGGGTCAAAATGTGCTGGTGGGATAGCAGATGCGACGCCGTGCGGTTCTGGCACATATCAACCAAATACCGGTCAAACATCATGTTTAACAACACCGGCGGGTAATTATAGTAGTGTGGGCGCAACAAATTACACGGCATGTGCGGCCGGAACATATCAGCCATCAGCAG
>JAZNAO010000032.1:0-35746 GCA_045586565.1 Candidatus Enterousia sp.
TTGTCATTCCTGCGTAGGCAGGAACAGGGTCTATAAAACTTACTTACTCTCTGGAATACGTAATTGGTGCGCGTTGCGCACGGTTAAAAGACCCTATTACCGCCTGCGCGGTAATGACAAGAATTAAAAATTCTTGTAAAACGTTATGCAGATTTAAACTTTTATTTATCTCAGGATTAGCGAAAGAAATTAAATATAATGATTTAGATGCACGCAGTGCCGGCAATGTAGTGTACATAACGCTACATGAATTGCCGGCACCGCGTTGTAGATAAGTTATTATATTTAATTTATTCACACCACGGGGCGCGTTTACCCCCATCATAGGACCGCGCAAATCCCCCGTCCACCAAAACGCGGCCAACATCACGACCGTCTGATAAAATCACATTGGCGTCAATTCGCCCCAGATATTTATCGTCTTTGATATTTTGTAAATCAATCACATCACCAACAGCCAACAATTCTGCCAGTCTGTCTTTGGCGCGATGCGCGGCATCGATTTCATATTCACAATCACCGTTTATTTCTGGTGTATCAATATTAATGATACGCACCCGCACAGTTATACTGATATCCGCATCTAACTTTACGGCCGCTGCAAACGTATCACCATCGATGACATAATCAACCACCGCCGGAACCGCATGCGCAGCAACCGACAAACAAATTCCAATAAAAGCAACCAAGAATCTTTTCATGTCAATATCTCACAAAAAACGCCCAACGGGCTTTTTTTTTATGGCAGCCGTGGCGACCACGTTGGTTCTGTCCCATACACCCCATCTGGCAGTTCGATATCGTAAATATTTTGCCCGGTGATATCAACACTGCGAATATGGCTCATACGATCAATACCATCCAACGCGCGTTCTGTTTCGTAATACACAATTCTGCGCGATCCTGGGGCCCATGATGGGGCCTCCATAAACCAACCACCTGCCAGAATTTTTTCATTTCTGCCACGCGGATCCATAATACCGACATAGAACGTATCATCTGCAATTTTGGTAAAGGCAATAAAGCGCCCGTCTGGGGACCATGCCGGGGTTGCATATCGCCCTGCCCCGTATGTAATGCGTTCTACTTCGCCAGACGCCAGGTCCAAGATATGAATCTGCTGACGCCCCGAACGGTCTGAATTAAACGCCAATTTCTTGCCATCTGGGGAATAAGACGGACTGGTATTAATTGAATTTCCAAACGTCAACTGGCGCAGTTCTTTGGTCTGGGTATTAAATTCATAAATATGTGTAATACCGTTTTTCACCAAAGATATCGCGACGCGCTGGCCATCAGGTGAAAATCGTGGCGCAAAATTCATACCGCCAAATTGTCCCAAACGCCGTTGTTCACCGGTATCTAAATCCAAAGACCACACCATCGGATCATCATTATAATAAGACAAGAACACAATAGATTGCATATTTGGCGAAAAATGCGGCGACATTACCATAACATCCGCATCAGACAAATATCGCATACCATAACCGTCTTGGTCCATAATCGCCATACGTTTTGTACGTTTTCCAACCGGCCCTGATTCTGCGATAAAAACAATCTGGGTATCAAAGTATCCGATTTCACCGGTCAATCTTTCATATATTGCATCCGCCATAATATGTGCCAACCGACGCACAGACTTTTTCGATGCGACCAAAGATTGCGCTTCTATCTGTTCACGACCATCGATATCCCACACAAAGAAATCCAATTTATATTGCCCATCAACAACTGTTAAATCAGATTGCACCAATACCTTTGTTTTAATCGCCTGCCATGATTTAAAGTTCGGCATATCACCCATCTTTACATATTCTGGGAACGCGTTACGATTTACGATACGAAACAATCCCGAACGTTTCAAGTCCGCCTCAACCACATCACGAATAGTTGCCGCATCGGCCGACTTTACACCATCACCGGTTTGAAACTTTTGGACTGCGACCGATATTGGTTCTGTGGCACCGGCAACAATATCTACTTTTAATTCTGCATGCACCGGGCATACGACCGCCCAGAAACAAACAACAAGCATCAATATTTTTTTAAACATAATCATCCTTTCCATACACGATACGGCAATTTTATACGCAACAAAACAAAAATGCAAGCAACACAAACACCAATACACCCGCCATCACAACCGTCATTACGAACGTAAATATATTTGTATTGACAATTGTATTTACAATGGTATAGTTCATTGTAAAGACTATGGTATTGCACCACGTATAGGAGTAAGTATATGCCAAACGTTATGCAACAATTGTTTGTTATGAATATCGAAAGCCTGTTGCGCGAATATGCCGCGTACAAGGCGTTTAACAAATCAGACTGTGTTATAAACATGCGTATTCCGCGCCCAATATTGGACAAGATAAAAGAGTTGGCCGACCAACAACATGTCCCGTATCAGTCACTGATATCATCCGTGCTGTTTTCGTTGGCAAACATCGAAGACAACAAATAACCCCCACAATCCCAGGTTTCAAAATGCGCCCATCCAAAGAAATGATTTTCAACAAACTAAACGAAACGCGTCACACCCAGGATGAAAATACACAATACAGTCTGTTTCCAAACGCGCACCCAGACACCCGCGATATCCACGCCGAATTTTGGTATTATTCAGATCTGCACAACCTGTTGGGCAATATCGATTTTCCAACATCCAACACACCACATACAATGATTGGGCACGCACGTAACAAAATGCATTTTCCAAAAGACGTCGACACAATCCCGTTTTTCCATTCACATGTCGCAGACGCGCACCACGAATTTTATCTGGACGGCACGCATTATAAAAATGCAACCGACCTGGAATTATCACGATATGCATGTTGGGCACTGTCACGCGAAAACCCAGGCGTCATTTTTGCACGCACATATTTTTTAAGCCCTGTAATGGAAAACTGTGACACATTTATCGACATCAAGAATCAGTCGTACCAATTTGCACGTATCAACCTGCGCGAACGTTTAAAAGAATACGAAAAAATCCTGGCCGGCATTTTAAATAAATACGGCGCTGATTTTTCACGCTTTAACCACAGTATGACAATGGGGTTCTTTTATGGATACAGTGCAAATGACCTGAAAGACTATTACAACATTCCATCAAATAACAACGACCCAATTGCAAATTATATGGGCGCCGCATCATTACATGCACGCATATGCGCATTACATAACACAATCAACAAATTCAACCAATCGCCGATAAAAAATCGCGAAACAATATATTCGATATTACACAACGAACTAATTCAACAACGTGTCAATACGATAAAATCACATAACACCGCCCCAGAACAAGATATCTATCCCACACCGGTATCAAAAATAGAAAAACAATTAAAAGACACCGAAAAGAAATTTATCGAACAATATTCCAAGATAAAAATCCGATAAAAAAAACACGGGGCAACCGCCCCGTGTTTTTTAAATATTTCTTTATCCAAAGAATGCTGTCCCTATATCACATCCCAATCGACCGTCAGGCCCCGTCATGGACATAAATGCAGTAATAATTCCACCCAATGCGAACAATACTACAAATCCAACCAGCATACCAAAGCCTTTCTTTCCTGCTTCATCTGCTTTAAACTCACCTTTTTGAATCCATCCCCATGCCCATCCGGCAATGGTTAATCCGGCACCGATAAATGCCAATGTACGGAATGCACTGAATATTGGTCGAAACTGTTTGGCCAATTCGCAAATTGCATTATTTATGTCTGCCGCTGCCATTGCCGGTGCAGATGCCATAATTCCAATTATCGCAAAATTTAATTTTTTAATCAGTTTTTTCATATTAAAACCCCTTTTCCTTTTCCCGTATTGTACCACAAAATTACACTGTATACAAACAAAAAATCCCACCAAACGGTGGGAAATTTTATTTCACAAAAACGTATTTCTTTTTGCCACATTTTTTTGCACAACCGCATGGCTTTTTTGCCGGTGTTAAAACCGCACGTTCTGTACGTGATGGCACACCCATATTGTCACGCACATACAAATCACGACACATTGTATTTTTATAAACAATCTTTTTATCAACATCCAATGCGCGAATATCGTCTGAATAATGACGGCCACGTTCCGCCGCATAGAATATGCAATCATCCCCATCTTGGGTATATCGCACACCGCCCTTGTAATAATCAAAATATGATGAACAGCCCGATAATACAATTAAACCTAAAAACGCGAACAAGACTTTTTTCATAACAAATCCTTTTTATGTTTTGTTTTTCTCTATCCGCGCCCCCGCTGTACAGATATTGTTCCATATTTCGCGCGCCTGTCAAGAAAATGCATCATTTTTTTCAAAATTATGTTATAATTACCCCAAAGGGAAAAAGACATATGAAATACACAAAACTGGGATTGGTAAACACCCACGACATGTTCAATGACGCAATTGCACGTAAATACGCGGTACCCGCATTTAATATCTATAATATGGAAACACTGTTGGCTGCAATTGATGCCGCCCGCATTACACACAGTCCGATAATCCTGGCGGTATCTGAATCTGCATTAAAATATATGGGCCCCGATATGCTGATTGGCATGATACGTGGCGCCAATATAACACCAGATGAAAAAATCGCACTGCACCTGGATCACGGGCACAGTCTTGAAATATGCCGACACGCAATCGAATTGGGATTTTCGTCCGTCATGATTGACGCCAGTGAACTACAATATGACGAAAATGTAAAATTATCAAAACAGGTTGCAGATTTCGCACATAAACACGCTGTTTCTGTCGAAGCAGAACTGGGCACACTATCTGGCTTTGAAGACGACAATACATCTGGTATCAATTCCTGCTATACAGATCCGGCCATGGCCGAAAAATTTGTAAGCGAAACAAATATTGATTCCCTGGCCATATCAATCGGGACCAGTCACGGCCTGCACAAACGCGCACGCGACGACGAAGAACTGCGATTTGATATATTGGCCGACATTGCACAACACCTGCCGAAATTTCCATTGGTGTTACACGGCGCATCAAACATACCGCAAAAACTGGTCACGACAATAAATGAATACGGCGGAAAAATTTCGAACGCACACGGCATTGATGAAAATCAAGTTCGTCGCGCAATCAATATGAATATTTGTAAAATAAACGTCGACAGTGATTTAAGATTGGGCTTTACCGCCGCAGTTCGCAAATCATTATCTGTGGCCCCAGAAAACTTTAACCCACGTGAATATTTATCTGCGGCACGTCGCACAATGGCACAAATCTGTGCAGATGAAATAAAATCCATCATGGGCAGCGAAGATAAATTAGAATAATTGATTATAATTTATTGGAAATAAAAGATAATGGTATAGATGCACGCAGTGCCGGCAATGTAGTGTACAAACTCTACATGAGATTCCCGATTTGCTTTTAGATGAATTATTATAATTTATTTTGTCAGGATTTTTTCAAGTTTTGCACGCAACTTCTTTACATCATCATATTTTGTAAATTTACCCTTTTCCGCAATGGAAACATCACCGCTTTCTTCGGACACGACCAAAACGACCGCACGTGACACCTCGCTAAGTCCCAAGGCGGCACGATGTCGCGTACCATATTTCCAATTCAAATTATTTTGCGACAATGGCAATATTGCCCCCGCATATGCGATTCTATTATGTTCGATGATAACCGCACCATCATGCAATGGTGTTTTGTTAAAAAATATAGTCAACAGCAATTCAGAACTTATCCGCGCATTCAATTGCACGCCTTTTTTATCAATGGCACTGTCATCTAACATACTGGGGAATACAATCAATGCACCTGTATGTTTTTGTGACATATATTCAACCGCAGAAACAATCGCATCCAGCGCACGCGTGTCACGTGATTTTACGCCATCTTTTTTAAACATGCGTCGCCATTCATCGATATTACCCATCAACGCCATAAACTTACGCAATTCTGGCTGAAAGACTACAATCAAACTAATTGATAAAAACAATGCCACCCAATGCAAAAACGTGGCCAGCAATTCTAATCCAACCCACGATAACACAAAACTAAAAATCCACAATGCCGCCAATCCGAACAACCCACGCACCAACTTTTCAGATTGGGTGTTACGAATAAAACTGCGATAAAACATCCACATCATTATCACAATAAAAAGAATCTGAACAAAATCAATCCAATTAAACATTTTTTATTCCTGTATCAATACCGAACGAACTAAATCTGCCATTGGTTGCGCCATCCATTCTGGATCATCACGATACAAAGGCGCACCACGTTCCATCGCCGTTTCACACGGATGAACATCCGCCAACCAGTTTTCCAGCAGGTCCCCCGCCAACAATCCAACACCGGCCCCCGCAACCAAACCAATACCACCTGTAAACGGCGCCAACAATAACCCCAGCCCCGTAGCAGACGCCACCTTGCCCGCCATGGCGGCGCCACTAATTTTTATATCAGGTTCTGCCAAATTACCCGTCAATTCAACGGAATTGACAACATTTCCCGTCAACGATAATTTTAATCCACGCACTGGCACTGTTGTCAAAGCCAATTTCATTTCTTCATCACCTAAATTCAAACTGCCCGCCAAACGAATATTTATTGCATTTGTTTCAATCGCAAATCCGTTTTGTGTCTCAAACATGCCATCACGCAACTTTGCATTCAATGCCAAACACGAAATTTTAATCTGGTTATGTTTTTTTTCTGAACTAAACAAATCTTGAACACTGTGACGCAATGATGTTAAAAAGTCCGTTCCATACATATACGAAACCAATGCCGGATGCGCATATCCTGGTGCCACAGAATACACATTCACCGGACCCGTTATTGTCTGCATTAAATCTGATAAATTTTTACCATTAAACTGCACATACATTTCTAAATTCACAGGCAACTCTGACAAATAATCCGCCTTGTGCACTTGTCTTAAAATATCCCCAACGTATATTCTTTCACCCAGCGCTGCGAACTGACCCCAGATACGACCATCGGCATCAACATCGACATCTGCACCTATATCCATATTGCCATCTGCAATATCAACATCGATATCAATACGCGCGTGATTATCATATAGGACAAAACGCACATCTGTATGTTTCAGATTTAAATCACGATACACAATAAAATTATCTAACTTTACATCCAAATCAATATTCTTGTTATACAACCATTCACCATACAACGGCGTATCTTTAAAAACATACAATTCTCGATTCGGACGAACCCACACACCATCATACGCCCCCGGGAATAAATCTGTTAAATCAACATTTTTTGAATAAACCTTGGCGTTGATTGTCGGATTTTTTTTACCCCAATCATAATCACCAGACACCGTAAATTCCGTATTGCGCGCCATCAACGAAGATTTACGCAATGTAATTTTTTTATGGTTAAAACCACCCGCAATATTTATACGCAAATCAGGCACCCATGCCAAATCCATATTCAACAAATGTCCAACCGCATCTAAATTTGGTATTTGCCCTTTGATAATAAAATCTATCGGCATTTTACTGGTACCTTCTAATGCAACATTTGCAATCAATGCATCACCACCCATCGACATTGCAACCTGCATTGGATATATTTTGCGTTCTGCGTTATATTCATCAAACGCAACAATATACGGGAACACTTCTGTATCAATTTTTATCCACCCAGAATATTCACGTTTTGGCGCACGCGGAGATTTACGAATATTAAACCCTGCCAGACGATATTTTTTCCCAAAAATATTCGCATGCAGTTTTTTTATTTCAATTCCACCCAACACCATATCCTTAAAGGGATACTTTGAATTTCCAGACGATATCGCCTTATTTTCCCCCTGTTTTTCAAAAGAATATTGTCCATCTGCATTTTTTTCGATATTTAAAATCGCATCATACACACGCACATTTTGAATTGTCGGTCTGTCGCGAAACAGCGATATCAAGTTTAATCTAACGTCAATTTTTTCTGCACTAAATGCATTTTTATTTTTTGCCCATTGTGCATTTGCCACCCGAACCTTGTTCAGTTCAATACGTGGTCGCAAAGACAGTTTCCACGACACATCCCCATCAATTTCAACCTGCATCCCCGTGGCATCACGCAAAACGTTTAAAATATTCCCCCGCAAAGACGCCATATCCACCTGGGACAATGCAACAACAACCGCAACACCCAACACCGCCACAAACAGTATCAGCAATCTAACAATCGGTAAAAATCTATTTTTTCTGACCCTCATTATGGCAACTTTAATTCTAAGAATTTCATAACAGGCAACATAAATTCCGGCACTGTTGCCCGCAACGTCATCATGCGCCCTGTACGCGGATGCTGAAATGTTAATTTATACGCAAACAAAAATAAATTATTCGTTTCTAACATTGAACACAACGCACCATCTAAATCCTTACGACGCCCGTACAACATATCACCAACAATTGGCGCGTTTAACGAGAACGCACTATGCATACGCAATTGATGTGTACGGCCCGTCTTTGGTGAAAATAAAACCCACGACACGCATCCGGCTGCGACACCCAAAACTTTATATTCTGTAATTGCACGTTGCGGACGTGGACCTGTACCATTATTCAAACGTGTGGGCGAATCAAACACCTGGCCCTTTAACATATAATTGTCAATAATTCCATGTTGCGGATTAACGTCACCATTAAGCAGCGCCAAATATTCTTTATGCGCGGTTTTATTTTGAAATGCATCTGCCAAGAATTGTGCCGCATGTTGATTTTTTGCAACAACCAACAGGCCACTGGTTTCTTTGTCCAACCTGTGCACCAGTGAAATCTTGTCATATGGAAACAGCGCCGCCGCCATTTTATCTATGGATTTTCGAATACCTGTTCCGCCCTGCACCGCCAGACCTGCCGGCTTGTTAAACACAACAACGTCATCATCATTATGCACGATACACTGACGCAATTTTTCCAAATCTTCCATAGAAAACAGTTCACCGCTTTCTGTCTTTTTACGTGTTTGTGCATACGTTGCAATTGTTGGCGGAATACGCACCATATCATCAGCACGCAAAATTTCCTGGCCACGCACACGTTTTGAATTCACACGTATCTGACCCCCGCGACACAATTTATAAAATTCGCGCTGTGGCATTGACGGAAAGTGGCGCAAAAACCACCGCAATAAACGCGTCCCATCTTCTACGTTTGAAACTTGGATAAATTCTGCCATACATACCCCACTTGGCATACTATCAAAAATTATTCACCATACGTTATTTGCACAGAATTAGTACCATTGGTTCCTGTACAATTTCCGTTTGCACCGCCGGCCTTGCCATTAGACAACTGATACCCCACAGAATCAGACCAAGCCTTGGCAACCAATGCTTCGCATTCTGATTGTCCCAGTCCATTAATCGTCACGATAAATTGACGTGGGTTTGCCGGATCTACGGACAATTCGTATGTTCCGCCATATGGATTTTTATTCGACATACCAATTGCGCCAAATATCGTTGTTCCATCCATAGTCGAAAAATCATCATATTCACCGTGAATATTTCGCACCATAGTCACCATTTGAACAACTTCATCATTTACCGCTGTCAATTTTTGAGTCCGCATCGCAGTTGAAATCATACCAATTGCACCAACGGTAATAACCCCCATAATTGCCAATACACCCAACATTTCAATCATTGAACGTCCAGATTCTTGTGTCATGTAAAACCTCTTGTTTGCTATTTCATATTTATTATTCTATCATAAAGATTATGAATATTCAATTTTCTGATTTGATTGAAAATGCACCTGCCGCACCGGGCGTATATCGCATGTATGATGCCGATGGCAATCTGTTATACGTGGGCAAGGCAAAAAACATATCAAACCGCCTGAAACAATATCTTGATATATCAAAATTGGAACTGCATAAACAGGTTATGCGTACATTGGTCACGCGCGTCGAATGGGAAACAGTTGCAACCGAATCGGACGCATTAATCCGCGAACAAGAATTGATAAAAACACAAAAACCTAAATACAACATAATGCTAACAGATGGGAAAATGTATCCAATGCTGGCATTAACATCTGGCGACTTTCCACGTCTGTTAAAATTTCGCGGCAAAATATCGCAACGTCGCGACGTATATGGTCCATACCCATCTGTATCCGCATTAAACGAAACGATTAAAACGATTCAAAAGGTCTGCCAATTAAGAACATGTACAGATGTACAAATGCGAAATCGCACACGTCCATGCCTGTTATATCAAATCGGCCGATGCAGTGCGCCATGTTGTTACCCAAATAAAGAAAAATATGCAGATTCCGTGCGTACAGCGCGAAAAATTTTAACCGGGGACAGTGCACCAATCATCACAGACCTGACACAACAGATGAAGCAATTTTCCAACGCGATGGATTTTGAATCCGCGGCAATTATTCGCGACAAAATTGCTGCACTGACACACACATCAAATCGCGGTATACGCACAAAACCAACGTATACACCAAATTTAGATTGGAACCAAAATGTATCAGAACTGGAAAAATGGCTGGGGATAAAAATTAATCTGGCGGGCGTATTTGATAATTCACATTTATTTGGCACGCAACCTGTTGGCGCAATGATAACATTTGGACATAATGGTTTTGAAAAGTCAGGTTATCGTCACTTTAAATTACAAGACAAATCACGCGCAGGCAACGATATCGCCATGATGTCTGAATTTGTTCGACGTGCGATTGAACGCGGACCAAAACTGGATTTAATAATTGTTGATGGTGGCATGGCCCAGTGGAATATTGCCAACCGCGCATCCAACGGCATACCCGTTATGGGTGTCACCAAGGGCGAAGTTCGCGATGGCGACGAACACTTTATTTTACCAGACGGCACTGTATCACGCGACCTGCCAAAAGACAGTCCATTATTTTTAATGTTGCGCACTGTACGTGACGAAGCACACCGCTTTGTAATAACATATCATCGCAACGTTCGCGCAAAGCAAATGACTGCATCAGTTCTGGACGAAATCGACGGCGTCGGTCCAACACGCAAACGGGCACTGTTACAACACTTTGGTTCTGTACGCGCAATTATTGACGCCGATATAAACGCACTGAAACACGTCCCAGGTTTGGGAAAAAACGCGGCGGAAAAAATATATGCCCATTTTCATCAATAAGTGATATAATAAACTTATTCATATATCTATAACGAAAGGAGAAACATATGAAATTTTTTGTAAACTTTTTATCTGCATTTCGCATTGCATCTGCTTTTGCGATTATTCCAACATTAATGTTGCAAATGTATTGGACATCTTTCATCCTGTACGTATTGGCATCATTATCAGATTGGTTTGACGGGTATCTGGCACGCAAATATAATGTTTGCACCAAAATTGGTGGTGTAATGGATCACATTGGCGATAAATTATTGGTCGTAAATACAATGATTATGTTATCAATCATGATGCCGGTATGGTTTGTAATTATCCCTGTAATTATTATGATTGCACGTGAATTGTATATTTCTGGCCTGCGCGAATTCTTGGGTACCCAGAAAATAGAAATGCCCGTACCAAAGGCACGTTTTTCCATGGGCAAGATTAAAACAACATTACAAATGATATCCGTATCTGCATTTTTGTTGATATTTGCAGTTGGCACATTAATCACACCAACATCCGACAGTCGTTTATTACTGTTATTGATTTATACATTACCCCAAATCGCAATATATGGTTTATGGTTGTCATTGTTAGCTTCCGTCTGGTCTGCAACACAATATACAAAAACGTTCCTGGGTCACTTAAAAAAGATAAAATAAAACAACACATAAAAACCGGCACATTTGCCGGTTTTCTTATTTTGCTTAGAACCAACCTTTTTTATCTGACTTTGTGGATGCAAATTCTTTTAATATTTTCTTTTGTTTATCCGTCAGTTTTGTTGGAATTTTAATTGCAATATCAATGTATAAATCACCAAATGCGCCACTGCGACGTACCGACGGCATTCCATGCCCACGCACACGCAGTTTTTCACCCACCTGGGTTCCAGCCGGGATTTTTACTTCTAACTTTTTATCATCAATTGTTTCAACTTCGATTTCCCCGCCCAACGCCAGTGTTGTAAACGGAACATCCATATGCATAATTAAATCATTACCCGCGCGCTCAAAACGTTTATCTGGACGAATTCTGACATCCAAATAGAAATCGCCCGCCGGTCCACCGTTGGCACCGGCCTCACCCTGGCCTGCCAGACGCAGACGCGCACCATCTTCAATACCTGCCGGGATTTTCACATCCAATGTGCGTTGCTTATGAATTGTGCCACTGCCGTCACACTCGCTGCATTTCTTTGAAATTTTCCGCCCCAGTCCATTACATTCCGGACATGGTGTTTCTGTGACGAAAAAGCCTTGACGGGTCTGAATAAATCCACTGCCCCCACAACGCGAACACACCGGGGCGGGTTTTCCATCATCGGTGCCATGACCATGACATTTTTCACATGTCACATTACTGGAAAATTTCACAGTGTGTGTTTTACCAAAATAAGCATCTTTTAAATCAATAACAACTTCGTCCAGCAAATCGCGTCCGCCACGTTGCGGTGCACCACGCTGGGGGCCGTCACCAAATCCACCGAATCCGAATCCACGCATTGCCTCGCGTAGGATATCTTCCATGCCGGCGCCACCACCCATATTAAAGTGAAACGCACCATCACCGAATGGATTACCACCAAAACCCGCCCCCGACGCATTACCGCCTGCAAATGCGGCATCACCGAATCGGTCATACGCCGCACGCTTTTGCGGATCTTTCAATATATCAAACGCATTATTTACTTCCTTGAATTTTTCTTCGGCGTCTTTATTATCAGGATTTCTGTCTGGATGATATTTCATAACCAATTTATGATACGCCTTTTTAATGTCGGCATCAGACGCATCACGCGCCACCCCCAGAACTTCATACGGATTTTTATTCATTTTCGTGTGTCCATGTATTTTATTGATAATCAATATATAAGCCCCACGAATAAAAAATTCAAGCCCAGAATAATAAATATGCTTAAATTCTTTGGGCTTGCGAAAAATTTAAAAATGTTCTAATAATTAGTCATCATGACAGAAAAGAATACACATACTTACGATGCATCAGACATCCAGGTCTTGGAAGGCTTGGAACCTGTACGTCTGCGCCCTGGGATGTATATCGGTGGCACAGATGAAAAGGCATGGCACCACCTGCCGATTGAAATCATGGACAATTCCATTGACGAAGCGGTGGCCGGTTTTGCCAAGAAAATAACCGTTAATTTAATCGATTCCAAGACAATTGAAATCTCTGACGATGGTCGTGGGATTCCTGTGGATGAACATCCAAAGTATCCTGGCAAATCTGCCTTAGAGGTTATTTTGACGACCCTGCATTCTGGGGGTAAATTTAATAATAATGTATATAAAACCAGTGGTGGTCTGCACGGTGTTGGATCGGCTGTTGTAAATGCCCTGTCATCTGAAATGATTGTTGATATTGCGCGTGACGGATATAATTGGCATCAAACGTTTTCACGTGGCCTGACGACATCCCCAATGCAACGTGGCGACGCGACCAAGGCACACGGCACAAAAATCAGATTTACAATTGACGATGAAATCTTTGGCGCAAACGCAACATTTAAACCGGTCAAGATTTATCGCATGGCACGCGCCAAGGCATTTTTGTCACGTGGCGTAAAAATCGAATGGTCATGTAATCCAGAATTATTGACCGAAGATATGAACATACCTGCAACAAAAACATTTTTATATCCAAACGGTGTTGCAGACTTTTTGGCGGAAAAGACAGATTCAAAACCACGCATTTTACCACGTATATTCAGTGGCGCGGTTGATTTTCCCGATGATTGCGGTCGCGTGGAATGGGCATTGACATTTTTAACAGATGAAAACGGTGCCGCATCTGACGACGGATTCTTTTCATCATACTGTAATACGATTGCAACAATTGACGGTGGCACACACGAAACCGGCTTTAAATCCGCAATCACCAAGGGGATAAAGGCATACGGCGAAAAAGTAAATAACAAGGCGGCGGCATCCATTATTGGCGAAGACGTATTTGATTCTGTTGCGGCAATTGTATCCGTGTTTTACAAGACACCGCAATTTTTGGGTCAAACCAAAGAAAAGTTATCAAATCCTGAAATTGCACGTTATACCGAAAACGCACTGCGTGATCCATGGGAAATGTTCTTGGCGTCCGACCCAAAAACCGCAAATGCATTACTGGAATTTGTAATCAACTTGGCCAACGCACGTATCAAGACGAAACAAGTCAAAGACGTTGCACGCAAAACCCCGACCAAGCGGATTCGTATGCCTGCGAAATTGGCAGACTGTTCCAAACACGGCATTGCCGGAACAGAATTATTTATTGTAGAAGGAGAATCTGCGGGTGGCACTGCGAAACAGGCACGCGATCGCGCGACCCAGGCCATTATGCCCCTGCGTGGCAAAGTGTTAAACGTGATATCAAATTCAGACGAACGTTTCGGCAACAATCGTGAATTAAATGATTTGATTGATATTATTGGTGCCGGCACGGCCAAAGATTGGAATGAAGATAAACTGCGTTATGAAAAGATTATCGTCATGACCGATGCCGACGTCGACGGCAGTCATATTGCATCACTGCTGATGGCATTTTTCTATCAGTACATGCCCCAGTTAATATATGGCGGACATTTGTATTTATCATGTCCACCACTGTATAAATTAACCTGTGGCACCGAATCGATTTACGTCGATACAGACGAAGAACTAGAAGCATTAAAGAACGGCAAATATAAAAATAAAAAGGTTGAAATATCTCGATTCAAAGGGTTGGGTGAAATGATGCCGAATCAATTAAAAGAAACAACGATGTCACCAAAGACACGCCGTTTGATACGTGTTGATTTACCACCACGCACAGACGAAGGTGCCGAAGACACAGAAAAGACACGTACAATTGTTTCTGAGTTAATGGGCAAGAAACCAGAATTTAGATTTAAATTCATCACCGAACACGCCCAATTTGTAAAAGATTTATTTGTGTAAAAATCCCCCACCCGGGGGATTTTTTGTACCTGAGTTAGTTCGATAAATAAAAGTTTAGCAGTGTAAAAAAATAAGCCGTCATGCTCGCGAAGGCGGGCATCCATTGCCCCGCAGGGACAAATAAAAAAATGTCTGCGACGCACTGGATCCCCGCCTGCGCGGGGATGACGAGAGTGTTGGGGCGCCACATATCGTGTGCGATGATTTCTTTTGTTTTTACTTCACTAAACTTTTATTTATCTAAGTATTTGCGAAAAAAAATTAAAGATAATGGTATAGATGCACGCAGTGCCGGCAATGTAGTGTACAGACGCTACATGAATTGCCGGCACCGCGTTGCAGATATGCCATTAGATTTAATTTTTTATGCCGACGTTAAAGGAATCACCCCAATCCGCAACCACTTGACCACCAACAGAGCATTGAATATCTTCGAACCCATCTTCGACTTGCTTTTTCTTGACCAAGTGACTGGTGACCAGCGCACCTGTGGTTCCCAACACAACACCAGCAACCGAATCGGATATCAGGCGCGATGTATTAAATTTACCATCTGCAGTTTTCCAAACTGTCACCTTGCCCAAACCCGATTCCAAACCTTTCAATGTAGAATGTGCGCTTTTTATTTTTCTGACAAATTCATCCTGTTCTGCTGATATAGTATCCGCAGATTTTTCACACTTTTTTGTTTCTTCATTTGGTTTCAGTTTTTCATCTTTGCATATGCACTCATTTTGCAAAACACTCCATGTGGCGCCTTCAATACCCAAACATATGGTCACTTTATCATCTAGTTTGCAAACACCTTCCTTTTCATCAAACATCTGCTTATAACCATCTTTATGATCATCGCAAACACAATCTTTTTCCCCAGAATCCCATTTCGCCCCAGACGCCTTTGCTTTTTCTGTTTCACACTTAGCTTTCTTGGCATCAACGTCCGCATCTGTTAAAACCTTGCAACCCTGCTTTTTATCATTTGCATCAATCCAACCCGTCCCAGATTTGCATTCACAAACCTTACCCGATTTTACCAAGTTCTTGGTTGCATCACATACACATTCTTTATTACTCCACGTTCCCCCAGAATTTTTACAATCCACACCACTATCGTCTGGGGTATCAGTTCTTACCACGGATTTACTACCGTTCGGATAACAAACCATTGCTACACCATTAGAAGTTTTCTCGCATTTTGCAAAGAACTTTGCATCCGTATTTGATGGTCTTCCACCCTCAAACTGAATACATTGACTATATGTAACTGATATCTTGGTTCCTTTGGTATCTGCGTACCAATTATCCAACGGAACCTTAACCCCCAAATATTCACACCCAGTAAACACTTCAACCCAACGATCTTGACCTATACCCGGCTGCCGGCAAATATATGTTGTTGCATAAGGCACCTCTATCCCCTGGAACACGTGATTTGCCGGCATTGGCAGTTCTTTATTATTTCCACAATGATCATTATCACATTCGTAAACCAAACCGTTTACAGTGCCACCATCTGCACGATTTTTAACAGAATTATATGCTGTCATACTGCTGTATAAAAACTCATCATCATCGGCAGACTGACCATCAAAAGAAACCGACGATTCGCCACAAACCTTTTCTTTCTTTTTCTCAAAATGTTTTTCCGATGGCCACCACCGCGATTCGCGCAACCCATTTGTATGACAATAATATGTCTGCTGATGGGAAACAGGTTCTCCCTCAAAATAATGTCCCGCAGGCAAAGTAATCGATGTATTATGCGGACAATATTCATTATCGCATTCATATGCCAAACCACCACTCACCGTATACGTGCCATTCTTGGTTTCATTCTTAACAGAATTCCACGCATCTATATTTGAATACAAAAATTCATTATCGCCTGGCTCCTGATTCCATCCAGACAAAACAATTTTATTTATGCCACATTCTCCCGCAACCGCAGTCAATGGCAATGCAAACAATAACGCAAAAATCAGTAATTTTTTCATAAAATCCCCCTTACCTCTTTTCATAATATCACGCATATTCTATCATATTTTCCCAATTCCACCAAACAAATAAACTTTTATTTATCTAAGTATCTGCGAAAAAATTAAAGATAATGGTATAGATGCACGCAGTGCCGGCAATGTAGTGTACAAACGCTACATGAATTGCCGGCACCGCGTTGCAGATATGCCATTAGATTTTATTTTTTTATTTGCATTCGGCAATCAACTGTTGAATCTGTGCCGCCAACACCAGGTCTGATGCCTGTTGCTTTTCAATTTGTTTGATTGCGTATAAAACTGTGGCATGGTCACGACCACCAACAAAATTACCAATTTCAGACAGTGACAATTGTGTTGCACCTTTTAAAACAACCATCATAATCTGACGTGCCAATACCAACGAACGACTGCGCCCTGCACCACATACCGCATCATACGATACGCCCAATTTTTCACACATATCACGAACCATTGCGTTTGGTGTTTTGTTTGCCTGTAATGTATCTGCCAATAAACGGGACGCAACATCCATATCAACATCACAGCCCATCAAATCAGAATATGTTTTGATTTTGTTAACAACGCCCGCGATTAAATGCCCATCGTTTGAAATACGCGCCGCCAATGCATTTGCAACATCTGATTTAACACCGGCACGCACCAACATTGTCTTTTTTACATGTGCGTTTGGCAATGCAACATCCGCCACCAGCCCAGACGCCAACAATCCCTGGGCATGACGATCAAAGCCTGTCAAATTACCCGGCGCCGCATTTGCCGTCAGAACAATATTCTTGCCCGCCGCGCGCAAATCGATAATCAGTTGCAAAAATTCTTCGGTTGATGCCTTTTTACCAGACAGCGCCTGAACATCATCCATAATAAATGTATCACAGTTACGACAGAAATCTTTGAACGCAAATACATTGTGTTCCTTCAAACTGCGTGTAAAGTCAGAAACAAATTGTGCACCCGTTGTTTTTACAACACGTCCCTGGGTGGCACCGGCGATACAATCTGTCAACAATGTTTTACCACAACCGGCCGCACCATAAATAAACAGCGGGGAAAATGTTACACTGCCCGCTGCTAATTTTTTACATGCCGATAATACGAACAAGTTATCATCACATGCAACAAACGAATCGAACGCGACCACGTTTGTTGGTTGTGATACGGTTGGCGCAAAAGACTGGGTATTATTATCATTTGCAATAGGTGCCGCAGTGCGCACTGCGGCATTACGCACAACAATCTTAACATCCAGGCCAAATTCCGCCGCCACAGCAGACAACGTACCAAAATGCACACCATTGATAAAATCTGCCGAGAATTGATTTTGTGCCCCCAAGACCAAAACATTATTCACAATATCAAACTGTAGCGGTGCAATCCAAGTAGAGAACGTAGCAGAATCCATTTTTGCGGCAATGGCCCCCTTGATATTTTCCAAGTTTGTCATTTTAATTGTTGCCGCTGTCTGCATGTCGTTTTCTCCTTTTCCTTCCTTTCTAAAAAGAGTTTCCTGCCTGAACAAGGTTGTAAAAACCACCCACAAAAAACGCCATCAAATTTGTTCTTTTAACAATTTGATAACATTTTATTGCTTTGTTCTATCATCTGACTTCAATTTATTATTTAACCGAAATCAAACGATATTTGTTCCTACATTCACACTCTCTTGTTTTGTTGTTTTATCGTTTTGGATACGTCAAATAAGTTATAAGATAATTTTCAGTTTACAACCAAATATTAAACATTTTTTGAACATTTATTTTTTGACAACGATTCGTTTTTTTGCCTGTTTTCCGCACTTTGTATATACATTGTATAGACAAGAAATCAATCACACACGAACGTAGCCACCATCAACTTTTCGCACTAAACCCTGCAATTCCAAGACAACCAATTCCGTTTTAATTTCCGCAATTGATTTTTTGACAACATCTGCCAATACAGATTCTGATGTCGGAATTGTTCCAATTGCATCAATCAGACTATTTTCCGATTCGTTTTTTTCCGATATTTTTTTATTTAATTTATCTTTTTTTGCGTTTTCAAAAAAGTCCGTTGCCCCCATACATAATTTTGCTTTCCCATTCCGAATCAGTGTATTTGGCCCAACCCCGCGCAAATCCGACGGATGCGACGGAATTGCCCACATATCACGCCCATATTCAATTGCGAATCGGGCGGTCGTCATTGACCCTGATTTCATATCTGCTTCGCCCAGGATAAGTGTATCTGACAATCCTGCAACCCAACGATTTCGTTGCACAAAGTTCGTTGCAACAGGAACATATCCCACCGGCATTTCGCTGATTATGGCGCCACGCGCGACAATTTCCCAATACATCGATTCGTTTTCCACGGGCCATATATAATCTGCCCCGCCCGCCAAAACCGCAATCGTCTGTGCATCACCAGACGCACGCAACGCACCACGATGCGCCGCGGTATCTGTACCAATGGCCATCCCAGACACAACCGCCATATCGTGCGACGCAAATTGTTGCGCCATATCCGCCACCAATTCCATACCCGCCGCCGTGGCATGACGCGTTCCAACAATTGACACCATATTTTTACGCAACACATCCGTATTCCCACGCACAGAAATCACCGGCGGATGATTTTTTATTTCACGCAAGCGCACCGGATACAATTCATCATCATCAGTAATATAATAAATACCCAATTGATTTGCGCGATCCATTTCACGCAAAACACTGTCACGAAAATCTACATCTGCATTTAAAGATGCGGCTGCATCATGCACCGAACCGAATCGCCGAATTAAATCATTATATTTAACAGGCCCAATCCCAGGCGTTCGAATAATCAATAATTTTTCAAATAAATCCGACATATCCATACCATAAGAAAATCTGTAATATAAATAAAGCCATTTTTATAAAAACAAGGCCCCATTTCCATGGGGCCATACATTTATATATATGTTCAACATCTTATAAAAATATTTGCCCATACGTATCTTCACACGCCTTTTTCAAATCAGCATCCAACTTTGATTTATCTGTCAAACCCTTGCACGCATCTTGCAGTTCTTGCAATGCAACCACCCATCTATTATATTCCGCATCATCTTTACCCTTTAATGCCAATATACGTGAGCGCAATTGTGCTACACTTCCGTCTTTAAACTGCTTTTGCCCCATCACCTTGCCACCAATCACACGATTCCCGAACAGTTCCATCGCGCCAACACCGACACCGGCACCACCAACCGCACCGGCAACTGTTGCCCACGTGCGATTTTTCTTTTTCGCGTCCAAGATACGCTGTCTCAGCATTTCTGAATCAACCCAATCGCCACATACTATATCACGATTCCACTCATAATATTTTGGCTGAATATCATCAATTTCTATTCTTTCATCCAGGGTTTTCAATTCAACTTTGACAAAGCAAGTATTATTGTCTGGTTGGTTGACATCTTCGACCATTGTACTGTAATCATTTCTGTTACTGTAACGAGACGCCCAAACAAAAGTATTTCCAAAGCCAACATTATTTCCGATACATGCCTGTTTTTCTGTTTCACGATTATCTTTTTGTGCAGGCAACATTTCTTCTGGGGTGACCGCCAACGCCGGTGCAACATCTATTGCAACAACAGACGAAACTTCATCTGGGGCAACATCTAATACTGGTGCCGCTGCGATTTGAGTCTTTGATACAACAACCGCACGTGGTGCCGCGTTCATTTGATTTGCCATTGATGCGCGTCCGCGTCCTGCCGCACTTGTTGCTGCATTTGCCGCACACATTACCAAGCATAATGAAACACTGAACAGATATTTATACATTTCTCTTACCCCATATATCGTTGGGTATATTATACCACAAAATCGCTTTAAAATAAAGGACAATTATAAAAGGCGCAGAATTCTGCGCCATACATTAAACTTATTTTTTCCATTTCCATTCGATTTTTGATTCTGTTCCCGCAATCAAACGCTTTATGTTTTCACGATGACGCCACATACACAACAGCCCAATTGCCAAGAACGCCAAACCAATCTGATAACTGATTGCAAATCCCAACACAGGAATCAAACAGAACACAATTGTTGCACCCATGGACGATATGCCCGTGGTCAATGCCACCATCAACCACTCAATCGCACAAACCAAGAAAGATAACGGACTGACCGCCAACAAGACACCAAACATTGACGAAATCCCCTTGCCCCCCTTAAAGCGCAACCAAATTGGATAGCAATGCCCAACAATTGCGGCAAAACCACACCATGCACCAAACGCATCGCCACCGATATATTTTCCGACAAATACGGCGACAATTGCCTTGGCCATATCCAACAACCATGTCAAACCCGCCATACGCAGTCCACCCACACGCATAACATTTGTGGCGCCGATGTTACCACTGCCCACCTTACGCAGGTCACCTTTGCCCATAATGCGTGTCAACAACAATCCCATTGGAATAGAACCCAATAAATATGAAATAATAATTGCGATTAAATTTATCATGTTATTTTTCCTTGATTTTATGTTTGTTTTTTATAAAATAGCAAAATCAAAACAAAAATAAAAGGAAAATAAAGTGGCAAATCATAAGTCATCTGAAAAAAGAATTTTGGTAACGGCAAAGAAAAACGCCATCAATACTGCACGTCGCAGTGCGGTTAAGACTGCAACCAAAAAGGCATTGGTCGCTGTTGAATCTGGGGACAAGGCTGCGGCAACAACTGCGGCTCGCAATGCAGAAAGCAAGATTATGAAATCTGCTGGCAAAATCATGCCAAAGAAACGCGCTGCGCGCAAGATTTCACGTTTGGCCAAGAAAGTTGCAAAAATGGCCTAAGGTTACCATTGATTCGAAATTAAAAATCCCCCGTTTGGGGGATTTTTTTGCTGATATAACCTTATCCAACATTATGAAGTGCTTTCTTCAGATTATTGCTCTGTGCACTTTTGTGTATCTTCATTGTACGGCTTTTCTGTCATTCACATGCACCGTCAATCCATTTTCCCCCAGACGTTGTACGATTTACCTGTGCTTCTAATCGACAATAGCCACCATCCACAATATACCCGTCGACACATGAACATGCCGTATTAACACATTCGTTGGCAGTACCGCCGGGCGCACAATTTGCGTCATACTTCGAATTATCCGGGCATAATAATGACTGATAAAACATTTCTGAAATATTATTTATACATGTGTCTTCAGACCCTGCTGATGTTGGGCATAAAGCTGTATTCTCCTCAAACACCGCATATGCGCATGTCAACGCCACATTACGGCACGCGCCACGCATAACACTTCGCACGCTGTCCATACTGGCATTTGTTGACCATGTATTAATCTGGCTGTATTGTTTGTTATAACAATCAGCAATATCCAATACGCAACTGGACGCATAGTCTGAAATAATCTTGTGTTGTGCCGCCCGAATATTTACCATTGCACGTTGAATATAATTCAACACAATATCGTTATTTGGCACATAGTTCCCATTTGAATATGTATAATTCTGGCATTTATCCAACACCGCACGACATAAACCACCATCTGTAATTTTCTGCCCCGTGCCAATCTTGGATTGCAAGTATTGAACAACCAGACCACCATTTGTTTCATCAGGAACATTTTCCTGTTCGTTGCCTTCAATCTCCTTACCAGGCATTGCCGCATCTAAAAATGTTTTATCAATGTCAGAATTATCATAATTTTCCATAAAATCTTTTATCGTTGAAATATTTTGGCCCAATACCACTTCGCCATTTTCATCAATATATTTCTTGGTCGGATCAATACATTTATAATAATTATCACCGCAAACCATATCGTCTTTCATACATGTTTCCAGTGCGCCAATACATCCCTTGGCATCATATTGATTTTTATTATGTAACACCGCCAAACGCGCCTTTTGCAACATCAGATTTGCACTGCGTACATTAGACACCAACGTTTCGTTCATCTTGGTCAGGCCCTGTTCATACGCGATACAGTCCTTGTCAATCGCCAGGTCATAATTACCCGCCACCTGGCTTGTTGTGGCGCCAGCTGCCTTACATTGGGTCAATACGGTACTACAACGATTTTTTGCCGCGTTATACAATTCTGTTCCACGCAGGTTTGAAAAACTGCTGCTGGAATCCAGATTCAAGAAATCCAAACTGAATACATCCGCACTGTCCGATGAAAAATCCAAATTCATATCCAGCCCAAATGACGTATTTGCCGCATACGTTGCTGTTGCCGTCACCGGATCTTTAATCAGTGCCTCTATCTCTTCCAACATACTGCGTGTTTCAGATGTATCCGACGCCCCAGCCAGTTCAGCCTCAGCCTCGGTCTGGGTCATAATTGCACGAATTTCATCCGCCGACAATCCGACATATCGGATGCGTTGCGCCACCTCGTTCAATTGATTGTTGGCATCTTTAACCGCCTCTTCTACCTTGGTATATTTTGACAGATTTGCCGAACACGAACAGCGTTTTTGATTTGCATCCACCACCGCACAGAATTGATCCATACATTCATTATATTGTTCTTGGCATGATTTATTTAAAGTCGCCGTTTGCTCCAGTTTTTCTGTGGCCGCCGCAATTGATTCCGCCGTTACTTCCTTGGCGGCACGTGATGTAATATTACGTATCTCGTTATTGATATTAGAACCTGTTTGTGTTCCATATTCATCGATTGTGGCACGACCGCCCACCTCGGCTGTGGATGGGCGCAGAACCAAGCCCGCACGACGCACCGCCGGATTGGCATTGATACTGGCGCTTGAAACACGCGTATTACGCCCAACAGTATTTACTGTTGCTTGCAAATTGTTACGCGCGGCCACATCAGACGTTGCACGCGCCACCACCCCAGAACGTTCCACTGGGGCAATCTGACTTTCCTTATGTCCAGTAAACACACGTGATACCGTATTGCGCACCGCGTTTGATGAAACATTTGTCTCAACTACATTTGGCACACGCGTTGCCACACGTGACGTTGTCACACGTCCCAAATCTGCAGTGGTATGAACATCATTTGTTGTTGGAATTACACGCGAAAAAGCCGCATCTGCGATACACACAGATGGCGCAATACAAACGATTGCACAAAAACAAGTCAAAAACCTTTTCATTCCTTGGTATCAATTATATCATAAAAAAAATATTTAGTGAACAGTGTTTTTAGACAAAATATTTTATATTTATTGAAAATAAAAGATAATGGTATAGATAAACGGGTTGGAAATAGCGTAGTGTATTGAACATACATGAGCCCCCACCATATCTCAGGATTAGCGAAAAAAATTAAATAGAATGATTTAGATACGAATGAACCCGATGGCGTAGTGTACATCAAGTTACATGAATTGCCAGCACTGCCCGTAGAATTTATTGAAAATAAAAGATAATGGTATAGATAAACGGGTTGGAAATAGCGTAGTGTATTGAACATACATGAGCTATTGCCAACCCGCTTTAGATATGACATTAGATTTTATTTTAGTTTAGTGGGGCGCCCCAGTGTTGCTGAATACTGCGTTCCGCATCCATTGGGCTAACCAATACTTGTGGTGTCAAGATAACAACCAATACTTCACGCGTGGCAGATGTTTCACGCGAACCAGACAATGCCATAAAGTCCGGGTCACCCAATCCATAACGCGTATCCTCATTGGTCTGTTTTTCAAACCCTGACACAACCAACATTTGCCCAGATTCCATAATAACTTCCTGCATAAAACTACGTTCTTCTACTTCTGGTAATTGTAATGTCACCTCGCCAATTGTCTGGGTAGACATACGTAACAATTCACGCACAGACATACGGAACAACAACAAAATTTTGCCGTTTTCCAAAACATTTGGTAACAATTGCATTGTGAACCCTGTTTCCAAATCATCCTGGTCAACGGTACTGGATTCCACTGTTGTAAAGTTACGGGATTCAAAACGTTTGATATAGCCTGTGGTACGCGTATTGCTGACTGGGGCAACACGATTAGAACGTGTCGTCACACCAACGTTTGTCACCAACGATACCTTGCCTTGCTTTGCCAATGCTTCGATTAATGCACTGCTGCCGGCAGCGCCAGCCAACGAACCATTCATAATCTGGTCATTAGTGTATGCACCCTCGACAGTTGAACCATTTTCAATATGTGTCGCCCCCGTCAATGCAGATACCGTATTTGACAACACTGCGATATTCATCGAACTGGCCTCGGTCGATGCCAGGTTATTTTTTGGATTTGCAACAATGTTTAACCCAGATGTTGAATTTATTGCCGCCGCCAAATTCAAGCCAAACGCAGAATCATTTGAAATTGTAACCTGTAACACTTTTACATCAATTGTAATCAGTTGTGACAGACGTTTATTTTGACGTTCAATATATTCACCCACACGCGCCAACACAGATGGTGATGCGGTCACTGTAATTGTCCCCAAACTGCGTGACACGGTAAAGTCTGCATTGCTGCTTTTGCCAATGATTGAAGATATTGCATTTTCAACTTCGTCCCACTCTTTTAATGTCGACTCCAAAGACACTTCATTTGCGTCATCTGTGGATACTGCTGTTTGATATGCAACTTCCGTCCCCAGGGCGTATAAAGTAAATGTCCGTGTTTCCGTTTCATAGAATACAATCGAACTTTTATCGTAATACCACAACAAATCTAAATCAGTTGCAACCTGACTCAACAATCCCGATAATTTCCCAGTATATGCAACATTAACTACTTTTTTTAGTTTATCTGCAGACACTTGACCATCAATTTTTACAGGTATTCCTGTAATAGAATAAATGTCATTTGCCAAAACCTGTAATGACACAGGTTCATTTAATAATATAGTAACACCTGTATCTGTTTCAAACTGCGCCGGCAAGTTATTGCGATGTTCCAACACCACCGATTTATTACCCAACCAAACACCTTCGGACATAGATACGGTATCACCGCTGGCCACCTTGGCGCGTGGATTTTTTGCCATTTCAAATGCGTCATATGCATTGATAAAATCCTGGTCCACAGATGCCGCAACCTTGGCCGATTCGCGCTTGGCACAACCCGCCACCGTTGCCAAAATCAAACCACACATCACAAAAACTTTAAATGTTTTTATCATAACTTTTTCTCCTACACGCATCTGTTTATTATTCTTCAACCGTTGATATTACTAACACTCTATTACCTTTATAGAACTTTGCATATGGGATTGGTGTCGCACGCCCAAAATTACGCACCAACGCAGATGCCACATCAACGAATCGCCCCTTGAACACGGCGCTGGCCTCTATCGGATATTCACGCGGTGTTGTCCAAACCAAATCCCACCCTTCTTTATCACACCAATTTTGCAGAACTTCTCGCAGCGTCTGACCGTTTGCAACCACCCAAGAACGCACTTGGTCTGTCAACTGAATTGGCGCTTCGGCATCCGCAGAAACATCAACTGCAATTTCTGTTTCTTCGGCAACAACATCCCCCACAGGTTCCGCATCCATATTCATTCTGACTGCGAACGCATCATACCCATCTGCATACTTTCCACACGTTTTACGACCACTACGTGACACCGCCAAAACATTACCGCCATCATCTTCTAATACTTCACGATGCAACAATGGCATTTCAGAATTATTATTGCATTCATCATCAAATCCCACAGGAATCTGTGTTCCATGCAACATATTCGCGCCACCAGACCAACCACCAAATTCACCATGCCCAGAAACATTAAAATTGTTTTCAACAACTAAATCCGTACCAATCTTAGAAACGATACGAATATTATCTTGTTGTGCATTCTTGGAACATGCCGCACCATCGCACGACACGACAACGTCTGCATCAGATCCCGCCAGTGGCCACGCCGGCACATCAACATACATCGATTCCACCTGAACATCTGTTTCCTCTGTCACCATGGGAACCTGCTCATAAAACACCTGACTGGTCACCACCTGGGGCATTGGTTGTGCAGCAAAGCAATAGCCAGCCGCGGTTGCAAACATTGCGACAATTAAAATCTTGCGGAACATATGTCTTCCTTTCCCTATGTATATTTCCTTATTTAATTCTTATTATAACAATTTGACCGAATCTGTGCAAGACTTAAAACACACATAAATCAAAGAAAAAATTATCACACAAGATAAAATCGCACGAATCGCAAAAAGATGCTATACTATCACCAAATAACACGTATATTTACAGGGGACATATATGGAAAACATCATTATTTTTAGTATTTTTGGTACGACCATTCTTTTGATTCTTGCGGTATTCTTTTATATATACCGCATCAACACACGTATAACCAACATTACAAAAACATTGGAACATCAATACAACCTGATTGTAAAAATTCAATCTGTATTAAAGAACAAATCTGCAACAAATGCTGTCGCAGAAAATGCAGAAATGATTTATCAAGACCTGTTACAGAGCCTGATTCCAATCATGGCAGCAATTGATGTTATGCCACGCAACACACCCGAACACGCATTATGGCGCGCACTGGGTGGAATTATGGATGAATATGCAAAAAATCCATTCGCACTGGAAAAATTACGCCGCGCAATAAAACTGGACTCCGAAGTCGCACGCAGTATCGATAACTATATGCATCGGGCTGACACATTCTTGCATCATTTAAACACCACAGAACCAGACGGAATACTATCATCAACATTTACAAACGGATTGTTGGGACAATCACTAACATTTTTTGCCCAAGCCAAACAATTGGCAACACAAAGTAATCAATGACAAAACTATCAGAAAATCTTATACGCGAAATATCCGCACACCGCAACGAACCAAAATGGCTGTTGCAATGGCGCCTGGACGCGTATCAGAAATGGCGGCACATGACCGAACCACACTGGGGCAATGTTGATTATGAACCAATTGATTACGACACATTAAATTACTATAACGAACCAACAGAAATCGACAATTCTGACCTGGAATCCGTATACGACAAAATGGGATTACCCGACAGTGAAAAAAAAGCATTACTGGGGATGGCGACAGACACCGTTATCGACAGTCGCTCTGTTCACACGTCATACACCGCCGAACTAGAAAAACTGGGCATAATATTTCTACCTTTTTCAGAAGCGGTTCAAAAACACCCAGACCTGGTACAAAAATATTTGGGCACCGTTGTTTCACAAACAGACAACTTTTTTGCTGCTTTAAATGCCGCAGTGTTTTCTGATGGCACATTTGTATATATTCCGCCACACACCAAATGCCCCATCGATTTGGCCAGTTATTTTAGAATCGAAACCGCAAAGATTGGACAATTTGAACGCACATTGATTATCGCAGACACCGGTGCCGAACTAACATATATGGAAGGATGCAGTGCACCACGTCGCCCACACCACCAATTACACAGTGGCGTTGTCGAAATCATTGTCCATGATAACGCAACTGTCCGATACGCAACCGTACAAAATTGGTTCGCAGGCGACTTTGACGGGACAAAAAATACTGGTGGCATTTTAAACTTTGTAACCAAGCGTGGCCGATGCGACACAAACGCAAAATTATTATGGACCCAGATGGAGGTTGGATCCGCCCTTACCTGGAAATACCCATCAACAATTTTGTCCGGAAACAATGCGTACAGCGACTTTTATTCGCTATCTATAACACGTGGCGCCCAGATGGCCGATACAGGCACAAAAATGATACACGTCGGAAACAACACAACATCTAATATTGTGTCATACGGTGTTGCCACAGATGCATCCACACAAACATTTCGCAGTCTGGTATCATTTATCGGCGACAACTGCACAAACACATCAAAATGTGACAGCCGTCTGATTGGCACCCGCGCCACCGCAAACACATTACCGCGCATAGTGCACGCAGGACAAAATAACACCCAATCGCACGAGGCAACAACCGGCGCAATAGATGCCGCCACCCTGACCTATCTAAATATGGCTGGCATTGAAACCGATATGGCAATCGCATTAATTATCGGCGGCGCTGCAACCCCGGTATTATCGCGTTTGCCGATGGAATTCCTGGTTGAATCAAAACAATTAATACAAATGGCATTATCAAAGGACTAAACAAAATGTTAAGTATAAAAAATTTGTCTGTTTCATTTGGTGATAAAGAATTATTGCACGATATATCATTGAATATCCCTGTGGGTGCACGTCATCTGTTGGCGGGCCATAACGGATCTGGAAAATCAACATTGGCACAAACGATTGCAGGCAATCCAATATTTACAATAAAATCTGGACAAATTATTTTTGACGGGCGCGATATAACAAACGAAAACGCAACAACCCGCGCATTATTGGGAATATTTTTGGGGGCACAAAACGTTCCAGAAATCCCAGGCCTTACAGTTATCAGTTTTTTAAAACACTCTTGCGCGGCACACACTCATTTTCAATCCGGCAAAGATTTATCAATGGGGGAATTTTTACAAAACCTGGAATCTGTTCGTGAAGAATTAGCAATCCCACGCGATTGGTTAAACCGCAGTATCAACGTTGGTTTTTCTGGTGGCGAACGAAAAAAATTAATGTTGTTGCAATTATTGATGACAAAACCAAAACTGGCCATTTTGGATGAACCTGATTCTGGTGCAGATAACGCCACAAAAGAATTGATTGCACAAACAATTGATAACATGCCCGACACAACATTTATCATAATCAGTCACCAAAACGATTTTACAGATAAAATAAACATAGACAACACAACAACTTTATCTAATGGAAAAATTATGATAAAATAAACACAAAGAAACAAACACACAAAATCGCGCTATACGCATGATTTACTGACACACAAAAGGATAACCCATGAACAAATTTATCACATTAATTTGCATAATGTTTCTGTTATGGATTGGACGTTCTATATTGATTCCAATTTTAATTGCCGGGTTCTTGTGGTATCTAATGAACGCAATGTCTGATTACTATCGTCGTATCTTTCCAAAAGATACAACTAAATTAAAATCACACCTGTTTAATGGAATCGCGCATATTGCATCATTGGCAACTGTGTGTTTTATAATATTCTTATTCATAACACAAATTAAACCTATGTTTGTTGAACTATTGGGGGTATTACCCGGATTACAAGAAAAACTGGTTCAATTCGGACATTATTTATCAGAATCTGCGGGATTTACATTTGATGCAAAAATGTTACCCAACATTACCAAAATTGCCGCCAACATTGGTTCTTCTATCGCAGGCATTGCAACCTCTATGGGCATGGTACTGGTATATCTGGTATTCATGTTTGTGGAACAAAGCACATTTAATCAGAAATTTTCTGCGATGTTTCCAAACAAACGCCAATCAAAAAAACTGCGCTATATCTTGGACAGCATTGATACCAACATGAAAAAATATTTATTCATAAAAACAATGATATCCGCCGTCACGGGTATTACATCGTTTATATGGTTGCAATTAATCGGTGTTGAATTTGCAGGCGTTTGGGCATTTATTGTATTTGTCGCCAATTACATCCCGACAATCGGCGCAATTGTTGCATGTGGTCTGCCTATACTATACACATTGGTAACCGCCCCAACGTTACAACAACCAATCTTAACTGCGGCCGGCTTAATCGGAATTCAAATATTGCTGGGGAATATCATTGAACCAAAACTAACAGGAAAAACCTTAAACCTGTCAACATTAGCATTACTTATAAACCTGGTATTCTGGGGTATGATTTGGGGTGTTGCCGGCATGTTTTTCAGTGTACCGATTCTGGTTGCAACATTGATTGTAACCGCCCAGTTTGATTCCACGCGTTGGATTGCAATATTACTGTCTGCAGATGGAATTATTCCAGACAAAGATGACGAATAAAAAAACGCACTATACGCATTAAAATCGGGCTTTTTTCAGGCCCGATTTATTATTGCAATTGCATTTTCCAATATTACACGTGCAGATTCTGAATCTAATTTTTCTTTTAAATCACGCACACGAACACGTCCCATATTTTCCTGGGCGACACTGGATGTTAAATTTTCTTCAATCATACAAATCGGCAAATCAACCTGGCGACTTAAATCATCCACAAAATCACGCACCATTTTTGTTGTATCAGATTCTGTACCATCATTATACAACGGCAGCCCAACAACAATACCCACGACATTTTCTGTACGCGCCAAATCTGCAACCTTCGTTGCATGAGCACTTGCGCCACGTGGCACAACGATTGCATCACGCACGAAAACAAATTCCCTGTCTGGACTGGACACCGCCACACCAATTCGGCGCGCGCCCCAATCGATTCCCAAAATGCGTCCCGTACGCGGAAAAGCCTTGAAATCTGGCAAAATCATTGTATAATTCCTTTACTTTATAAATATAGGATTGAAAATGGCATTTAGCAAGCAGCAATTACAAAAATTCGCAGACCTAATTAAAATCGAAATATCCGACGAAAAATTGGCCGAAATGAACATTGATTCGGTCGTTGAATGGTTGGATAAATTACAAAAAATTGACACAACTGGTATTGAACCAATGTTAAGCCCAGCTGAACACAAAATACCACTGCGCCAGGACGTGGTCACAGACGGCAACATTCGTGATTTGATTTTAGCAAATGCGCCTGATAACGCTGGCACATCCCGCGGATATTTCGCAGTACCCAAGGTTATGGATGGCGAATAAAATGACTGATAGCAAAAAAAATATTCACGTTAATTTTGTGGCATACGAACTGTATGAGCCCATTCCAACGTTTGCAACAACGATTGGCATGGCAACACCGGCACAGGCACAACAAATAATGGACGCCCTGGTCGCCAACCATGACACAGCGGGCGCATGTTGTATCCGACAAATCTGTGCTGAATACAAAAACTACGTTTCTTTGAAACGTCCCGTTTTACCTGGTGTAAACCCATCCTTGAACCAGAATGTATCTTTGGATTTGACACCTATATTTTATTACAGCACCAAACAGTTATGCTATTCATCCAATCACTTTTTCAGCGACGAAAAAAGAATGCAACGTTGTGCACGCCACCTGCGTGACGGCAAATGCACTGACGAATTTATAAAAAACACACTGGGCGCAATTTTGTTCCCACAACACTATGGAAAGCAGAAATGATTAATTTAACACTAACCGAAGCCCTAGAAAAATTAAACAATCGCGAATTCAGCGCCGTTGAACTTACACGCGCATATTTAAATCGCATCGAACAATACGGTGCGGATTTAAACTGCTATATCACAACGACCCCTGAACGCGCATTGGCAGATGCGGCGGCGTCCGATGCGCGACGCGCAGCGGGTGATACCCTGCCCTTGGACGGCGCGCCAATCGCGATGAAAGATTTGTTTGCAACACGTGGCATTCGCACAACGGCGGCATCACATATGTTGGAAAATTTTATCCCAGAATATGAATCAACCGTTTCACAGAAATTTATCGATGCAGGCACTATTTTACTTGGCAAGGCCAATCTGGACGAATTTGCAATGGGCACGTTCAGCAAGACCAGTTACTTTGGTGCACCAATAAATCCATGGCAAATAGAAAAACGTCTGACCGCCGGCGGTTCTTCGGGTGGTTCAACATCCGCGGTTGCTGGTGGCCTGGCAATTGCCGCGACCGGTACAGACACGGGCGGTTCGATTCGTTTCCCGGCAGCAATTACTGGATTGGTCGGGTTAAAGCCTACATACGGCCTGTGTTCACGTTGGGGATGTGTTGCATTTGCATCCAGTTTGGACACCCCCGGCCCAATTACACGCACTGTTGACGACGCGGCATTAATGTTGTCTGCAATGGCAGGCCATGACCCCAAAGATTCAACCAGCAGCACAAATGGATTTGCATGCAACGCGCCACTGGAACCAATTTTGGGCGACGGTAAAAAATTACGCGTCGGTATAATCCGTGAATTTAATGACGTCAAGATTTCAGACGACATGAAAACATTGTTTGAAAAACGTGTCGCAGATTTAAAATCCATGGGCGCAGAAATTGTCGAAATTTCTATACCAAATATCTTGGATGCATTGGCGGCATATTACATAATTGCCCCAGCCGAAGCATCATCAAACCTGGCACGTTATGATGGTATGCGTTATGGTCTGCGCGTAGAAGGTGCCGATATCTATGATACATTTAAGAAATCACGCGCCGCAGGCTTTGGCGACGAAGTAAAACGCCGCATGATTATCGGTACCGCGGTATTATCCAGCGAATCATACGATGTATATTTCATGCAGGCCGCCCGCGTTCGTCGCATGATTGCAGACAGTTTTAATTCTGCATTTTCTCAGTGTGACTTAATCATATGCCCATCCAGTGCAGGCACCGCAATGCCATTGGATGCAGGCTTATCACCATTGGAATTTTATGCATTAGATTTGTTCACCGTTGCAATGAACCTGGCCGGTGTTCCTGCATGCAGCGTTCCATGTGGCCTGGCATCAAACGGTCTGCCACTGGGGATTCAGGTTGTTGGCGCCCGCTTTGATGATATGCGCGTTTTACAATTGGCAAAACACATCGAAACCGCGGCAAACATTAACAACCGCCCAACAACAATTATGGGGAAATAAAAAGGCAACAAAAAAACGACCGCAATGGTCGCAAGAAAGGAGAAAATGGTGGCGAGCCGACGCGAATCGAACCGCCAACACGGGAATTTTAAGGTGAATTGTTCTATGGTAAGCACAGACAATAAAAACACGACCGCAATGGTCGCAAGAAAGGAGAAAGTGGTGGCTAGGGACGGAATCGAACCGCCGACACAGGGATTTTCAGTCCCTTGCTCTACCAACTGAGCTACCTAGCCAACTGCGGAACAGATATTAAGATACAAAAAACAAAAAAGCAAGGGAAAAAGACAAAATGTTTACGATAAAAGGCAAAACTTGTGATTGGGAACTGGTAATCGGACTGGAAACACACATCGAAGTACTGTCCAACTCTAAATTATTCAGTGGCGCATCCGCTGACTATAATCCGACTGTTTCCCCCAATACCCAGGTTTCGATGGTTGATGTTGCAATGCCTGGTATGTTGCCGGTATTAAACCGATATTGTGTTGAACAGGCGATTAAGTTTGGTTTGGGCATCAACGCCGAAATTTCACGACGCAGTCGTTTTGCACGCAAACAGTACTTTTACCCTGACCTGCCCCAGGGATATCAGATTTCGCAACCCGCCGATGAACCACCTGTGGTTGGCCGTGGCTGGGTTGAAATTATGGGCGACGATGGCAATCCAAAGAAAATATTTATCGAACGCGCCCACTTGGAACAAGATGCTGGTAAATTAAAACACGATGTCCATCCAACAAAATCATTTGCTGATTATAATCGTACTGGGGTTGCGTTGTTAGAGATTGTCACTTTCCTGGACACAAAAAATCCAGAAAACAATTCATACATTTCATCCCCAGACGAAGCAGAAAGATACTTGCGTGAAATCCGTGAAATTGCACGCGCCCTGGGTGTTTCCAAGGCAAACATGGAAGAAGGTTCTATGCGTGCCGATGTAAATGTATCTGTGCGTCCGGTTGGTTCAACCGAATTTAGAACCCGCACCGAAACAAAAAATATGGTTTCATTTAAATTCATTAAATCCGCCATTGAATACGAGGCCCATCATCAAATTAAAGCATACGAAAACGGCGGCACTGTCACCCAGGACACAATGCGATACAATCAGGGCGATGGCACAACATCTGTAATGCGCAGCAAAGAAGACGCGCTGGATTATCGTTATTTCCCAGACCCTGATTTATTACCGGTTGAAATTGACGATGAAACAATTGAACGCATTCGTCACACTATGCCGGAATTACCATCTGCGACCCGCGCGCGCTATACGCATGATTTCGGGCTGCCTGAATATGATGCGGCGCGCCTGACCGAAACAACGGATATTTCCAAATGGTATGACACGGCTGTAAATGGCAACGCATCCCGTGCCAAAGGGGTTGCGAACTGGATGATTTCTGAATTATTCGCCCACCCAGAAAATTGGGATGTGAAAAATGAAAAGTCCGGCATTATTGACGAAATGCGTATTATCACGCCATCTGATTTGGCCGAATTGGTTGATATGCTGGGCGAAAACACAATCAACGGAAAGCAAGCCAAAGAAATCTTTATCAAAATGCTGGATGGCGAATCTGGCACACCGCGTGAAATCGCAGATAAATTCGGCATGAAGCAAATGACTGACACCGGCGCGATTGAATCAATCGTTGACGAAGTCATCGCTGCAAATCCATCCCAGGTCGAACAATACAAATCTGGCAAGGTGGGGCTGCTGGGCTTCTTTGTTGGAAACGTCATGAAGAAAACAGGTGGCACCGCAAACCCAGCTGTTGTAAATGAAATCCTGCGCAAGAAATTGGCATAACAAATGTCTGTGACTATACGACGCTTGGCACTTAGACTAATTGAACAAAGCGAGGTAGAAGTGTATTCAATGTTACACATCTTAAACGAAATGAAAACAGATGAAGCGCGCGCACGGGTACGCGCCCGCGAACGTGAATATGCAAGTCGGATCGTAGCCATGTCGTTCTGTGAGCCAAGGAGTTGCTA
>JAZNAO010000033.1:0-34532 GCA_045586565.1 Candidatus Enterousia sp.
TGTTGTGACCAGCCCAACTGGTGCTGCGTTCCAAGATATTCAAAATCGTTTGCGCGAACGTTTTCCGGTGCGTGTATTATTGTATCCTGCAACGGTCCAAGGCGTGACTGCGGCATCCGAAGTTGCGGCAGGTATTGAGTATTTTAATCGTATGAAAAATGTCGATGTGATTATTGTTGCGCGCGGGGGCGGATCGTTGGAAGATTTATTGCCCTTTTCCGAAGAAATTGTTGTGCGTGCTGCGGCGGCAAGTCGTATACCATTGATTTCTGGGGTTGGGCACGAACCGGACTGGATGTTGATTGATTTCGCGGCAGATTATCGTGCGCCAACACCAACAGGTGCTGCGGAAGCAGTCGTGCCAACAAAAATATCGTTGATTCAAGAATTGGATAATATGTGGATGCGTTTGTCGGGGAATTTTACAGTGCGTCTGGTGAATGCACGGCAACGCATTGAATCAATAAATATAAAAAGTCCGACACAATTAGTTATGGAACACGCGCAACGTCTGGATGATGTGGGGCGGACAATGAATATTCTTATAATGGCAAAACTGAATACGGCGTATCAGAAAATGGATGTCGTTGCACAGTTTCCAAATATATTGCAGAATCGTATGTCTGTGTTGGCGCAGTCTGTGGGGCATTTGGGCCAGATGTTAAATTCGTTGTCGTACAAAAGCGTACTGTCACGTGGATATGCGATTGTACGTGATTCGGACGGAAATATCATCAGTCGAACTGGTGCAGGTGTGCCGGCTGCGATTGAATTTGCAGATGGTGTTGTAAATGTATAATGGGTATCGTTATGAAATATTGTAATGGGTGTAATCAACATTGTAAATTAGGGTATACAATTTCGTTGCCAAATATTGCGCCATGTGTTGGTGATGTAACATATTGGGAACATGATGTATATGCGTCAGGGGTGCGTCGGGTGTTGTTTGCAAAGTTTTCTGGGACAGATACAGATAAATCAAGACTGAAACGGTTGATGGTTCTGCGTGCCAAGGATATTGCCAGATATTGTGAAAAACAAAGATAAATCCCGCAAAAAGCGGGGTTTTAGTTTTTAATCAATGTTTTTGCCATGGTGATAGATTCTGTTGTGATTTCTGCGCCGCTGATTATACGGGCGATCTCATTTGTGCGTTCATCGTCAAATATTTCACATACAGATGTTGTTGTTTTGTCATTTGTGGTGGATTTTGAAATCTTGAAATGATGGTCGGCATATCCTGCAACCTGGGCAGAATGAGTGATTACCAATGTCTGATTGGCGGTTGCTAATCGGTTCAGACGTGCGCCGACTGCCGATGCAGTGGCGCCACTGATTCCGGTGTCGATTTCGTCAAATACAAATGCGTGTTCGTCATTTGTGCCAGCCAGCACCACGCGCATCGCCAGCATTAAACGTGCCAATTCACCCCCAGATGCCGCGCGGTGTAATGGCGCAAATGGTGAACCGGGATTGGTTTTTATCATAAATGTGATGTCGTCTGTGCCGTGTGCAGATGCGATAGTGTCTGATATTTCAATCATAAAATCTGCAGCACCCAGTTTTAGGTCTGGTAATTCGTGTAATAATTGTGTGCGCAATTTATCGGCTGCGACAGTGCGGGCATTATGCAGTTCGGATGCCGCGATATCAAATTCGGTGCGATACTGCTTTACTGTTTTGGTCAGTTTTTGTAATTCGGCATCTGAATTATCGATGACGTTTAATTGTTCTGACATTTCTGTCAGTTTTGTGACCAATTCGTCAGGCGCCACACGATGTTTACGTGCCGCAGCGCGTATTGCAAACAAACGTTCTTCAATTGAATCCATGTCATCTGTATCTGTGGATTCTGGGGTCAATGATTGTGATATTTCTGCGATTGTGTCCGCAACAGCATATAATTTATCGATTTGTTCAGAATATGGATTTTCGTCACCACGAATACGTTGTAAGATATGCGCAACATTAAATACCTGTGAATCCAGCGAATTGCCATGTGGCGTCAGTGCTTCCAGTGCTTCGTTTAAAATGGCGCTGTTCTTTTCCGCGTTCATCATGTTGGCGCGTTTTGTTGCCAATTCTTCTTCTTCGCCGGGTTGTGGATTTAATGCGCGCAATTCGGCAACATTGTGTTCTAAAAATTCGCGTTCAGATGCGCTGTGTTCGATAAGTTCTTGTAATTCGACCAGGCGTTTTTGTGCGGCGTTATATTGTTGATATTTTTCTTTAACGTTTTGCAGAATCTGTTTGAAATTAGTTATGTTATTTTCTGCAAATAAATCTAATGTTGGGCGATGTGTTGTTTGGTTCAACAGTGTGTGATTTGCAAATTGGCCGTGAATTTCAACCAATGTGTCGCCAATTGATTTTAATGTCTTTATTGATACAGGAATATCATTAATCCATGCCCTGCTTTTGCCGTCGACGCACAATGTACGACGTAGTATTAGGCCGTTACTACAATCGATATCGTATTCTGATAAAATATTACGTGCGTCAATTGGTGCACAGTCAAATTCAGCGGTGACGGATGCTGATTCACAGCCATGGCGTATCAGACCAACATCAGAACGTGCGCCCAGCGCTAATGACAGCGCATCCATTAAAATGCTTTTACCTGCCCCGGTTTCCCCGGTCAGAATGTTTAAGCCAGAACCGAATTCTAGATTCAGTTTTTCAATCAATACAATATTTGAAATATTTAAACTAATCAACATGGTAGAATTATAGTGATTTTATGGCTAGTTTTTCCAGCGAAAAATTGCGTGTCCATAAAATATATCCATATATTTTATAGTTTGGATACAGTTGATGTAATAATGTGGAGTATTCTGTAATTTGGGTAACGTATTTGTTACGAAAATCGTTCGGGTTTATGTCTGTTTTATAATCCATGATATGTATAGTTTGTGTTTTGTTGTCTATCAACAGTCTGTCGATGCGTCGACTGATAAAATTTCCGTTTATTGTGCCCGCAATGGGGACTTCTGTTTGTGATGCTGGGGTAAATAATTGTGCGATTTTTGGGTTTGCTACGATTTTTGCGACCAAATCAGCATCCCCCGTGGAGTGCGCGCCGTCGATATAAATGTGTTGCAGACGTGCGTGTGTCTTTGTGCCTGTTTCTGTTGCGTGCCGGTTGTGTTTATGTGTTGTTAAAATATCATGCAATATCGTCATTTGTTATCCTGATGTGTTCAGAGTTAGTGTTATTTGCGATGACGCGCCACAGGTGTGTGTGCCATGCAATGTCAGGTGCGTTTTTGTATGGTGTGTATCCGTATATATATAATTCGTCGCGCGCGCGCGTCATCGCCACGTATAGCAATCGATAGTATTCAGCGATACGGATGTTGTTGACTTTGGTTGCGGCATTTGTGCGTTGTGCACTATGTGTGTCATTGCGTGGTGTCCACAGCCATACAGGCGTGTCGTTGGATTCCAGGGGCAGTATGTTTTCTGATTTTGGTGTGCGCACAGTGTCAATCAGGAATACTACAGGCGCTTCCAGACCTTTGCTGCCGTGGACTGTGACAATGCGGACACCAGTAGACGCATCCATATCGCGTTTGATTTCGTTGTTGCTGGTGATAAACCATTTAATAAAATGATGTAGTGTGCCAGGCTGGGTGCGTTCATATGCCAGGCATATGGTCATAAATTCTTCCAGTGGATCAATTATTTGGGGGCCTAATGCAGAAATAAATTTAGTGCGACCGTTATGTGTGTTTAAAACATAATCAAAAAATGAGTATGGTGCCAATATTCGTGATTGTGTTTGTATGTTTGTAAGTTGTGTATATATTTCTGGGTTGGAATTTTGTAATATTTCGAAAACGGTTATAGTGTCGGCATCTTTGTTAGCGGTTTTGCGTGTGTGATTTTCACTGTTTTTGACTTTGCATAAATTAAAAATGTCGTGTTCTTTCAATCTGAAAAGTGGACTTTTTAATGTGCAACATAAACTATAATCGTCTGCCGGGTTTAGACACCAGCGTACCAGGTTTAGCATATCGCGTATTGCGGGGAATTTTGGTAAAATAATTCTGTCGCTGCCTGCGACGTCGATGTTTAATTTCTTTAATTCATTGGCCAGTGGTGATGCCATTGGGTTGCGCTGTTGAACCAAAACCATAATGTCGGACGCGGTGAATTTTCCAGAATCAATCAAAGATTTTATACGCAATGCGACGGTTTGTATGTAATCTGTTATTGTTGTATTTGAAGCTTGTTTGGCGGTCAGTTTGTGAATTTCTAGTGCGCCAGGTGCATTTGTGCGAAAGCATTTATGCGGGTTGTTTGTAAAGCCGAATGTTGATATTACGTCTGGGTCTGCAAAGAATTTGTCTACGGCGTATAATATTGGTGCGGTTGAACGGAAACTTTGCGCCAACGGCACTTCGCGTATGGTGCGCATATTGTTTTCAATGTGTGCGGCGATGTCGGTGCGACTGGTCGCGAATGCGCGCGGATCCGCGCCTTGGAATCCATAGATAGATTGTTTGGTGTCGCCAACAACAAATATTGAATGTGGCATTTCTTTTGTGTCACCATTTGCAAAGAAGTCGCCAGATAACATACGTAAAATATCCCATTGCATGGGCGATGTGTCTTGCGCTTCGTCAATCAGTATGTGTGATAATGATATATTTAGTTGCGATAATACCCAGCCCATCGTAGCACTGTCGGAAAATAATTTGCGTGTGTACAGAATCAAGTCGTCAAAATCTAATAGGTTCTTAGATTGCTTTATTGTTCTATATTCATTCGCAAATGCGGCAGATAAATCAAATAATGCAATCGTGTCGTCAAATATTATTTTGTTAGTGTTGTATTGATTTAGTTTATATACTCGGTCTTGCTCGTCGATCAAGTAATCTTTTTTTGCAATATGCGATATTTTTTCGCCATCTGCTTTTAAGTATGCGGTTTTATATTGTTCGAAATCCACAGTCGTATCAATATATTGATTGGTTAAATTGATAATTTTTTCAATATATGCTGCCGGTTTTTTTGCGTTTTTTTGATCGGAATGTATTAAATCGATGATTTTTTGCAGGTTTTTGCGATTAAAATCAGCGTTTGGAATGTTTTGAATGTTTAAAAATTGTTTAGTTGTATCAACAAGGTATTTGCGATAATTGTCAAAATTGTTTATGTTAAAAAATTGCTTGTATTGATTACTTAATATCTGTAATAAATCGGATATATATGTCTCAGATATGCGTCCTACAATATGTGAAAATGCATCATATATACGCCCTGTTGTGTCTGGGGTGTTTATAAGTTTTGTAAAGGCTTCTTGTAATAAAATACGTTGTGCGGCATCAGACACCAATGACCAAGATGGGGATATGCCTGCTTCTATGGGAAAACGGTGTAAAATTTCTTCGCAGAATCCGTGAATGGTTTTGATTTTTAAAATTTCTGGATTGTCGATGTATTTAAAAAATATCTCGCGCGCATGGATGATATCATCGGCAGTTGCAGGCCGATTTATTGCAATATTGGTCAGTAATTCGCCCAAATCATCATCGGATGACAACGCCCATTCGCGCAGTGCAGCCAGTATGCGGTTGCGCATTTCGCCTGCGCCGGCATTGGTATATGTTAAACATAAGATACCTGTGTTATCACAATCGGATGAACGGAATAATATACGTAACAGTCGTTCTGTTAAAACGCTGGTTTTTCCGGTACCAGCGTTGGCTTGGACCCATATGTTTTCTAATGGGTTTGCAGCCAAATCTTGTTCTGGTGAAAGTGCGCGTTTTTTTACCATTTATACCCTTGCATTGTTGGTTTGATTTTAGTATAAATTCAAAAGAACTGCAAGATATATAAAGTTTTTGCATATTTTAGGGAGAAAAGGAATGGAAATCACAAATATTTTATTGATTGGTGCTGGGGTTGTTGGTGGGCTGTTGTTGGTTGCATTATGTGTTTTGTTTTTTGTATCAAGAAAATCACAAAAGGTTATGCAATCGTTATTGCAGATTATGACACGCCCAGAACGTGCCAAGGTTGCCGATGCAGTACGTGTTTTAAACACTATCTTGGCAGATGAAATCAATAAAATAGAACAAAGTTTTCAAACTATGCGCGATACGCTGAATGCACAAATTGCATCTGCAAACGAATTAAAAAATGTATTGACGGTGCAAAATGAACAATTGGTATCATTAGCGGATGATGCAACCAAAAAAATTGCAAATATGTCGGGACGACTGGATAATACTGTGACAGGGCTGGGGGATATTGTATCGTCGCAGTCGTGGCATGATGTGGAAAATTCTACGGACAGATTTAGTAATTCTGTAAGTGAAATTTTGGCCAAAATCGATGCCACAACCCAGGATACTACGGAACGCACGACGCAAATTCAAACACAAATTGATGCATGGATTGAAAGTGGTAAAACATTGTCGGAACATTTGCGAAATGAATTTAATACCAATGCAGAACAAATGAAAAATATCGCCACGGAATCAGAAAATACGCAAAATAAATTATCGGAATTGGCAAAATCTGTAGAAAATGGATTTGTCGAAGTTAAATCTGCAGCGGCGAATTATGAAGATTTGATGATACGTAACGATCGGTTGCTGGATGGATATCTGGAAAAATTGGATACATTTAGTAATCAATCAAAAAAGCAGTTGACCAATCAGATGAATACTTTGACCAATACAGCCAATGTTGTTGCAGGCCAAGTTAGATTGGCAGAATCATCAATAGATAATCAAACGCGTAAATTGACGGATGCGGTTGATACGTTGATGGGCTCTGCAACTGCGACAGAAAGCGCGGTGCGCGGAATATCAACCGAATTGGCAGCGTTGACAGGACGCTTTGATGGTGAAATTAAAGAATTTGCAACTGGGGTTGTGGCAGAGCTAAAAACTGTTTCTGGGGTTGCAAATGCGACATTGGAAAACACAAAAACTGCGGCAACCGCGTTTTCGGAATCAGTGCGTGCGATGGCGACAGGTGTGCGAGAAACGCTGATTGAAATGAATACGGCACATACGCAGCTGTCTGGTCAATCAGAGCATTTGATTAAATTGTCTTCGGAAACAACGGCACAGTTGCAACCTTTGTCCGCACTGATTGAAAAGTATTATGCGGCCCTGCCCGATTTGTCGCGCGACAGTGTTGCTACCAGTGAAACGTTGGAAAAAATTGTTGCCAGTTTGAATGAAAAATTAAATCTGATGAAGGCAACAGTTTCTGAGTCTACGGATGCAGTGTCGCAATCGGCGATTAAATTGGAAGATTTGGCTGGTCAGTCGCGTCAACAGATGATTGATTTAATGTCTGATTATGCCAAGGCTGTAAATACAATGCAGACACTAAATAAACAGATGATGGTCGCACGTGCGTCTGCACCAATGGATGCAATAAAAACAGCGCCGTCGGAAACATTTGGTCATATCAGTTCCCAGGACTTTTTGGCGCAAAGCGAACGTATGTTTGAAAAATTGCATGAACAGTCAATGGATTTAACACGAACCGCTGGGGCAGAAATTCCGGATGTTGTATGGAAAAAATATCACAGTGGCGACAAAACAATATTTTCAAAATGGTTGGCCAAAATGTTGGATGCGGCTGACAAAAAACATATCAAAGAAATGATGAAGTCTGATGCGGTATTTCGTTCCCAGGCAACACAATTTGTGCGTGGTTTTGATAAAATTTTGAGCAATGCTAAACAGACAGATAATCCAGATAAAGTATCCGCAACATTGATAAAAAGTGAGTTGGGTCGTATTTATATATCGTTAAAGAATTATGTGTAAAAATCCCCTGAATGGGGGATTTTTTATGCGCACAGGAAGAATAAATCATAGAAAAATTTTATTTTTTTGTGATATAGGTCTTGTGAATCGGCGCATTGCATCATATGCCAACCCCAGACCAACGCTGTCCATTTTATCAGAATCAGAAATAACCGCATGCGGAAACATGTCTTTAAAAATATTATATACATATGGAATCTGGGTGGAACCGCCGGTCAATATTATCAAATCAATATCTGTGTTTTTTATGGATGCTTGGGCCAGACATCTTTTCATCGACACTACTATTTTTTCCACATCGTTCTTTATTGCATTAATAAATTCTGATACATGTGTCGTAAATTCTGGACAATCAGATAAAAATTCGAACTGTTGCTTTATGATATCTTGCGATGACAATTGTATTTTTGCCATTTCAATATAATCCAGATTTGTATGCCCCAGATTATTTCGTAATATATCCATCATCCTTGATATTTTGTCTGGTTCTTGGGCACCAATCTGGATGCCACGCATAAGGCTCCAAACATGAGGCACATAAACACGGTTTACGTTTGACCAAGTCGCCAAATCAATATATGGGGCATTTGGGACGGGCAAAATCTTGTCCCCGCTGCGGTACATTGATCCCAACCCGTATTCAGGCATAAATTTATCTATGGCGAACGCATGGTCAAAGTCATTACCACCAATCCGCACACCCGTATTTGCAAGAATATCTTCTGTTCTATCAGCTTTATTCATCAAATTCGCACCCAGACGAATTACCGTAAAATCAGATGTTCCGCCGCCAATATCGACAACCAACGCCAGATGTTCTGACGTCAATTTTCTTTCGTGCGCAAACGCAGCGGCAATTGGTTCGTACTGGAACGCAACGTTTTTAAAACCGACATTATGCGCAATCTGTTCCAGTTGATTTTGCGCCGCATCATCACCACTGGAATCATTATCACGAAAATGCACCGGCCGCCCCATAACAACATCTGTTACAGATTGATTGACAGATGTATCTAACTTTTCTTTTAGATGCCTGATAAAATATGCGATAATGTCTTCAAACTTAGTATATTTACCATATATTTGGGTACCGGTTGACATTATTGGGGTTCCCAAAATGCGTTTTAAACTGCGCATGAATCGCCCTTCGGAAAAAGGTTCACGATATTTATTATACGCATCATGCCCCATAAAAACACGTCTGGTAGATTCATCAAAAAACAATGCAGATGGAATAGTGTTACTGTTATGACCGATTTGAATCATACGCGGTTCACCGCCGTCTGATACAGACACGGCAGAATTAGTTGTCCCGAAATCAATTCCGGAAACATAGTGTAATGACGACATTGGAAAATCCTTGGAGCAGTTGCATCGTATTATAGAATGCTTTCTATCGTTTGCAAGTTTTTTTCTGACATCAACTGACGCACCGAACCCGGCAATCATAGATTGCGAACGTTTCGTCCACACTGCGACACCATCTGGAATAAAAAACACCCCATACGGGGCATTTTTTATTCCTGGCGGAGTCGAAGGGATTCGAACCCTTGATACCCTTGCGAGTATACTACATTTCCAATGTAGCGCACTAGACCAACTATGCGACGACTCCGGATTTTTTTTATTCTTCGTCGATTGCGTCTTCGGCGTCTTCTACAACTTCTTCGGCAGATTCTGTTGGCATGTCGTTATCGGCCAATGCGTCTTCCAATTCTGCATCAATTTCGCGTAACAGCGGGTCTGTCGTGCCGATTTCCAATGATTCTTCGCCGTCTTCGGCAGATGGCGCATCTTTGTAAGACTGTACAAATTCATGACGAACCGCATCAACATCTAATTTGCCACTGGCAATTTCACGCAGGGCCACAACCGTCAATTTATCATTGTTTTTTTCAACCACTGGTTCTGCGCCACCGTTTAAATCACGAACGCGCTGTGATGCCAACATCCCCAGTTCATAACGACTTTCTACGTATGGTAATGTATCAGAATTTGTTGTGCGTGCCATTTATAAATCCTTTGTTGAAATCATTTTTCGTCAGGCTATAATGCAATATAGGTGGCAAAAATGCAAGCAGAAAATAAAAAAAGTAATATAAAAACGTTATCTTTTGGTTGTCGGTTAAATGCATTGGAATCGGAAAAGATTCAAAAAATGCTGAATCCGCACATAAACACGGCAATTGTCGTGAATACTTGTGCTGTCACCAGCGAAGCCGAACGTCAGTCAGGTCAGGCCGTTCGACGTATCGCACGCGAAAATCCAAACGCGCCAATATTTGTCACAGGTTGCGCGGCAACGCGTAATGCGAAACTGTTCCAGGACATACCAAACACGGTCGTGGTGGATAATCGTGATAAAATGAGCCTGGGCGCATATATAGATGGTCTGGAATCTGCGCCATGCAATATCACAACCCCAGAGATTGTAAAATTTAATCAGGTTGACACAAAACTGTCCAAGCAATTTATTCAGATTCAAAATGGTTGCAATCATAAATGTGCATACTGTATAACACGTGCGTTGCGCGGGCCGTCTGTATCGTTTGAATACGCCGATATTTTATCAGACGTACGCCATGCCATAGATAACGGATTTTCTGAAATTGTCTTAACCGGTGTTGATATCGCGTCATATGTAAAAAAAGAAGTCGATAAAGTTTATCTGATTTCTGATTTGTGCAAACGACTGTTGGTGGACGTGCCGGGCATACAAAGACTGCGTCTGTCGTCGGTTGATCCGGCCGTGCCAGATATCGACAATGTAATTGATTTAATTTTAAATGAGCCACGCATGATGCCACATATGCATTTTTCGATGCAATCGGGGTCTGACACGATTTTACGCGCCATGGGACGTCGACACACCGCAGAGCGTGTGCGTGATTTGGTTAAACGCGCGGATGGCAAAATCACATTTAGTTGGGATATTATATGTGGGTTCCCAGGCGAAACAGATGCGTTGTTTAATGAAACATTGAACTTGGTTCGTGAAACAAAACCAATAAAGATACACGCGTTTCCTTTTTCACCCCGCCCCGGAACGACCGCTGCAGATATGCCGGGGCAAATCAATCGTGTCATATCCAAAGAACGTGTACGCATCATAAATGATTTGGCCAATCAAAATCGTGCCGAATTTATGCAGACGCAAATTGGGAAAACTGTGCAAGTTTTAATGGAAGAAAATAACACAGCCCGATGTCCGCATGATATCACAGTCAAAATTGATGGCGATATAATTCCAGCACGAACGATTTGTACCATTAGGCTGACTGGTATGGATGGCGATAATTTTGTCGGACAAATTCTTGACAAAAACATATTTATGTGCTACAACGATACGATGCAACAATAACGAGGCACACATGAAACAACAAAACAAAAAATCTATATCCGAAAATCTGTCATCTGTGGCTGCGGGTATTATTATACCGCTGTTTATAATTTGTATTGCCATTGGAGAAATTGAACAGCAACGAGCAAACATATACAAGCCTGGACACAGCGTCAAAAAGAAAGAACGCGTTATGATTAATGCGTTACAGGATTCCGTATTAAATGCCCGTATTGCTAAATATAACGAACTGCGTCAAGAATATAAAGATGCCCGCGATTGTGCAATTGCACCAAATGCACACACGCAGTTTATGGACCGTCCTGTCCATCCATACTGCCAACGCAAAATGCGAGATGTATATTATGCACCGCGAACACTGAGAGTTTACAAAATGCTGCTGGATCAGTATGCACAAGACAGTGTTGAAGGTAGATATCACGAACTTCGTAATATGTTAGCATCACAAAAACAAAAATAACCCTGCCCCGCAATATGCGGGGTAAAAATTTGCAAATTTTTATGTTGGCAAGAGACTTTATAATTGCTATGCTCCAAAACATGAAAAAGAAATTATTTATTTTATTGTTTACATTGATATCAACCATGGCGCATGCTGAATTTGACACCCGCGCAAAATCAGCGTTCTTGATAGACTATGATTCTGGGGTGGAAATCGTTGCAAAAAATGCGGATACATTGATGCCGCCATCATCGATGATTAAATTGATGACGTTGGCGTTATTGTTTGATGAATTAAAGGCAGGCAATCTGACGATGGATACACGTATTACCGTCGGCGAAAATGCAGACTATAATAAGCCAGAATGGTACCCTGCCAGCAAGATCTGTTTGGTCGCGGGTCAAACAATTACTGTGCGTGATTTGATTTTGGGATTGATTGTGTTGTCTGGTGGTGATGCATCGGTTGTGGTGGCTGAACATATCGCCGGATCCGAAGGTGCGTTTACACAAAAAATGTTGGACAAGGCACGCAGTATCGGCATGGAACAGTCAACATTTGGTAATGCCAGCGGTTTGCCAAATCCAAACAATTTGATGACCAGTCGCGAATTAGCAATACTGGCAGAACATCTGATTTCTGATTATCCGGATATTTATCCGATGTTCGCAACCAAGCGATTTGAATTTGCGGAACATCAAACAGATTGGTGTCGCGAATGGGGACGCACACACACAATGAATTATAATAAATTACTGTTCAATATGGCGGGGGCAGATGGACTGAAAACAGGTCATACAGACGAAGGCGGCTATGGTATGGTGGCCAGTGCAAACATCGGCGGACGTCGTCTGATTGGTGTTATAAACGGATATAATGGCAAAGGACACGAAGCGTTGGCATCCGAAATGAAAAAGTTATTAGAATACGGATATAAAAATACCGCCGGCAAGACTTTTTTCCGCCCGGGTGACGTTGTCGCGCAAATTCCTGTATGGTATGGCCGCCAAGATACGGTTGATGCAACTGTCGACAAAACATTTGCAATAACTGTGCCGGCAGAAAATGGTATTCGTGGGGTGCGGGTGTTGGCGCGATTTGACGATCCTGTTCGTGCACCTGTGAATGCGGGCGATGTTGTCGGTGAATTGTTGGCAGAACAAAATGGTAATGTCATTATGCGTGCGCCATTGGTTGCAAAAAATAAAGTTAGCAAAACACAATTCTTTGGTCGCGTAGTAAAGAATATAAAGGTAATATTTGGATTCTGATAATGGCACCACGCAAAAAAGCATCTTTGGAATATAAATTTCCACATCCAATGGACAATGAACATTTGGTGGGGCATACGGATACACTGCGCAGTTTTATCAGCGCATGGGAACAGCGCGACACGCATCCAATTCATCCGGTATGGATGTTGACGGGGCCAATGGGAATTGGCAAGGCAACATTGGCCTATAAAATTGCCAAGATGGTGTATGGTAACGTTGGTGACTTTTTTATTATTGATCAAGAACGAAATATTGATAAAGATGGTAAACCAAAACCAGACGGCAAGGTTATTTCTGTTTACACTGTGCGCGCAATGATTGATAAAATGCAAATGTCATCAATGTCAGGCGATTGGCGTGTAATATTGATTGATTCTGTGGACCAGTTAAATACAGCTGCATCAAATGCGATTTTAAAGTTGTTGGAGGAACCGCCTGCAAAAACGTTGTTCTTGTTGGTGGTGCATCAATTGGCGAATGTTTTACCCACAGTGCGTTCCCGCGCACGTGTTGAAAAAATGCGCCCTTTGACCATATCGCAATTGCGTGAATTATGTGCAAAATTTATCCCAGAAGATGAAGTTAGCACAGAAACACTGCGTCTGTGTAATGGCAGTTTTGGCAAGATTGCAAATCTAAAATCATCGGGTGGTGATGCGATATATGCAGAACTGATTGAACTGTTAAACAATTCACATGCGTCCAGTTCTGATGTTATGGCCGTGGCGCATAAAATTGCACCAACCCCAGAATTACACGGGATTTTGTTGGATGCAATTGCGTCATTTGGACTGGCAGAATTATATCCGGCGGCAACCCGCGCGATTGCAGATATAAAAAATGTTTATTTGGAACCTGAAATTGGTATATTTAAAATTATTATGGAAATAAAAAAATGTTTATAGACACACATTGTCATTTGACTGATAGGTATACAGATGGCGCAGATGCAGTCATTGCACGCGCGATAGACAATAATGTTGGTATAATAATTTGTCCGACCGCTGACCCTGGTGATATACCATCTGCGATTGCATTGGCAGAAAAACATAATAATATATTTTGCACGATTGGAATACATCCAGAATACACACCATGTGATGCACCACAACATTTAACAGACTCAGTGTTGAAACATCCGCGGGTTGTTGGTGTCGGTGAAATCGGACTGGATTATCATTACAGTCCACAAACACGTGATGAACAAATAAAACTGTTTGAACAGCAATTAGAAATTGCAAAAAAATACGCCCTGCCCGTGGCAATTCATACGCGTGACGCCGAAGAAGATACTGCCGCGATATTGGATGGCGATGTGCGTGGTGTTATGCACTGTTTTACCAGTTCGTGGAATCTGGCAAAGAAAATGTTGGATCGCGGATTTTACTTTTCTGCCAGCGGAATTATGACATTTAAAAATTCCCAGGAAATTCGTGATACGTTTGCCAAGATTCCAATCGATAGAATTGTTGTCGAAACAGATGCGCCATACTGTGCACCGGTGCCTTATCGTGGAAAAATATGCGAACCATATATGGTTGTGGAAACTGCGCGTATGTTGGCGGATATTAAAAATTTGCAAATGGATGATTTAGAATCTATACTGATGCAAAATGTAAAGCAATTATACCCAAAGATAAATATATAAAATGGCACGTCAGATTATTAAATTTGGTCAGGTTTCTGAAAATCGCAAGGCGCGATTTAATTACTCTATTGAAGACACGATAGAGGCCGGGATTTCATTGACCGGTGCAGAGATTAAATCAATCCGATATGGGTTGGTGACTATTGTTGATGGATTTGTGCAAAGACGTGGTGATAATCTGTTCTTGGCAGGGATTGAAATTCAAAAGTTGCCAACCGCCGCACGTATTGTAAACTTTGATGAACGTCGCAGTCGCCAATTGTTATTACATCGCAATCAAATAAATCGTCTGATTGGGAAATTACAGGAAAAAGGCGCGACGATTGTGCCGTTAAAATTATACTTTAATAATCGTGGCAAATTAAAAGTTTTATTGGGTATCGGATACGGAAAGAACAAAGTAGATAAGCGCGAAACAATTAAACAGCGTGAATGGGATAAAAACAAGGCCCGTATATTAAAAGGAAATTAAAAATCCCCCGTTTGGGGGATTTTTTTATCGCGCGTGTGTTTTTGGTGCGTAATATCGTAACGAATCCAATGTGTATTGTTTTTTCGCCACTTCCAGACGCTGTTTGTTGATGGCGTTAGATGCCGCCTGGTGATTGCCGTTTACGCACATATTGACGCACATGGATATCAATGTCGCAATCAATGCCATTTTAAAAAATCCACAATGAACGTTTACGTCAATACTGTTATTTTTTAACCAGATATCTAAATTGCTATTCTTTAACCAAACGTTTCTGTCATTATCTAAAATCATATTTTATCCTTTTATTAAAACCATTTCCATGGTTGAAATACCTTTAACAGACTCAGTGCAGTGCGTTTGTCGGCATATGTATGACCACAGCGCGGGCATACATTAAATGGTCTGATAATTGATTTTACCCGCTTGGACACCAGTAACCAGATATATAACCCAATTGCCCAGGCCGCAATTACCAATCCCCATGCAACATATCCAAAATATGTATCAACCGTGCGTGTAATTACAGTAATTGTTGTCACGTCTGATGATGATAAATCATTGTAAATTTTCGTTGCAACCGGCCAAGATGATGGACGCCATGGATACACGTGTTCGATACCATAATTGGTCAGCAATGTTGTCCCCAGGCCACCGGTCTGTTTATCCAATGATTTTTTTATCGCAGAATCCAGCATGTCGTCAAATTCAACCTGGGCAACACGTGTTAGGTCGGATTTAATTTTATCCAATTGTGCGTTTACTTTGCTGGCAGTATTGTCTACTTTGGAAATGGTTACATTTGCTTTGTCGATGGCATTATCAGCCTTGTCCAGAGCTTTGTCCGCATCGGCAACGGCTTTGTCAACACTGTCTGTTTTTATACCAAATTTATTTGCCAATCCTGTCAATTTTTTTATACCAGATGTTTTTTCACGTGCTTCGTCGGTGGCAGCAGATGCTTTTGCAGTTGTTTCTTTTGCTGTCGCAGTTGTGTCGGTTACTTTATCAACAGCGTTTTCTGCCATTTTTACTTTATCAATCGCCGCGGCAATTGTTTTTTCCAGGTTTATCGCATTGGCCACACCATCCAGTAATGCTTCGTACTGTTTCACGATACCCTGTTGCAGGTCAAAGAACATTGACACAACAATAGATTTCTTAATCGGCCCAGAATAAGTGTCTTTGACATGTAATGGTGCCCATATCAGTAATGCAAACCATATAACCGTTATAACAGAAAACGTTGTTTTAACCCCGCGAACCAGCGACTTCTTTTTCGCGACTGTTTTTGCGCCACCCATATCAATAACTTCGATTTGTTTTTTCTGTTTCGCCATCCTTTTCCCCTTTGTGTTGTGTTTTATTTCTGATTATGCGCTGCGTGAAACTGGGCAATTAATTCTTTATTAAATTCTGCCATACCTTCGTATATATTCATGTGTGATTGCGCCCGTTGAATTTGTTGCAATGTTGCATAATACACCTTGGCATCACTGGGCTTTTTGAAGGTCAGCATTTCTGATTCAGCTCTGGCATTATATACACCATCCATTTCGCGTCTGCGACAGAACAGTGTATGAATAAACGCCAAGAGTTCCGACTGATTAAATGCAATTGCCAGATACATTTTGTCATTGGCAGACAAGGTTAAATCTGGACCACCTTTAATCTTTTTATTTGTTTTCGTTTTGTCCGTCATTGTTGCCACCTGTATATTTTTCAATAAATTCGCGTTTAAATTCTGCGAAACGTCCCTGCTCTATTGATGTACGAATATCGCACATTAAATCCTGGTAAAACCACAGATTGTGCTGTGTCAGCAATGTCGCCCCCAGAATTTCATTACACTTAATCAAATGATGAATATATGCACGGGAACGTTGGCATGCCGGACATTTGCATTTATCATCCAATGGACGCGGGTCATCGCGGAATCGTGCATTACGCATATTCATTGTGCCATTTCTGGTAAATGCCTGGGCGGTGCGACCGGCACGTGTCGGCATTACGCAATCAAACATATCAATCCCACGTTCAACCGCGCCCAATATATCCAATGGCGTACCGACACCCATTAAATAGCGTGGCTTGTCCGACGGCAATAATGGTGTGGTGGTTGCAATCATATCAAACATGACATTTTGTGGCTCACCAACCGCCAAGCCACCCACCGCATATCCATCAAAACCAATTTCGGTCAACGCGCGGGCAGATTTTTCGCGCAAGTCTGGGAAATCTGCGCCCTGGACAATACCGAAAATGCCATAGCCCGGTCTGTCAATAAATGCATCTTTGCTGCGTTTTGCCCAACGTGTCACCATATCAACGTTCTTTTCAACGCGAGCGCGTTCCGCCGGCAGTTTTAAACACTCGTCCAAAACCATTGTGATGTTTGAATCCAATTGATGTTGGATATGAACAGAATCTTCGGGGCGCAGGAAATGTTTTTTTCCACCGTCAAAGTGAGATGTGAATCGAACCCCTTCTTCGCTCATTTTTGTCAGGGTCGACAAAGACATAACCTGGAAACCGCCACTGTCGGTCAAGATTGGGCCGTGCCAACCACCGAACTTATGCAGACCACCCATTTGTTCAACCAAATCGCCGCCCGGCCGCATCATCAGATGATACGTGTTGCCCAAGATTACTTCGGTCCCGGTCGCAGCGACTTGATCCATGGTCAGGGCCTTGACTGTTGCAGCCGTTCCAACCGCCATAAATGCCGGTGTTTGGAACGTGCCGTGGGCGGTTTCCACCGCACCACGACGCGCATTTCCATCTGTTGCAATCAAATTAAATTTTAGCGCCATTATTTATTTCCTTTTTGAATAATAGGCAACAATCGCCATAACTGAAAAATCTGTATTTTTCAGCGACGGCATGTGAATATGCCGCGTGCATTTCTGACAATCCTGCAAATGCAGATACCAACATAAATAATGTTGATTTCGGCAAGTGGAAGTTGGTCAGCAATACATCAACTGCCTTGAATTCATATCCAGGTGTGATAAATATACTGGTTGTGCGACAGAACGGTGCAACACGACGAAATTTTTCGGGATTACGATTGTACATCGCGGCACTTTCCAGTAATCGCATTGATGTTGTCCCCACCGCAATTACACGTTCGGCATTATTGATTATTTCGGCCTGGGTTGGTGTGATGCGTCCCCATTCACTGTGCATTTTATGTTCGGCCAGATTTTCTGTTTTCACCGGCATCCAGGTACCCGCCCCAACGTGCAACGTTATATTTACAATTTTCGCACCACGCGCACGTATCGCATCCAACAATTCTGGGGTAAAGTGCAATCCCGCCGTCGGCGCGGCCATTGAACCCAAAGGTTGGGCATAGACAGTTTGATATCTGTCACGGTCTGATAATTCTTCTTCGCGTTTCATGTATGGCGGTAACGGCATTTTTCCCACACGATCCAACACCGCCAATGCATCATCAGATAGAAATTTTATCTTTAAGCCACTGTCATGATTTTGACTGATGATTTTAATTTCAGACCCATCGTCCAGTTTTAATATACGGCCCGGTTTTAATTTTGTGAATTTACGACACAATCCCCACCAACATCCGTCTTTGGTTGCAGTGTGCAGTGTAATTTCATGTTTACCATCGGCAATAAAACGCGCCGGAATTACACGCGAATTATTAAACACAACAACGTCGCCCGGGCGCAGATAATCCACAAGGTCACGAATATGCTTGTCCTGGATTTGTGGGTCATCATTTACCACCAACATACGGGATGCGTCACGATTTTCCAACGGTCGCGATGCGATTAATTCGGCCGGTAATTCAAAATCAAAATCGGATAATGTATGCATTGTTTTCTATCTTTGTTTTTGTTGGGTGGCAGACTGACGCAATTCATCGATTTGCATTTGTTGTTCAAATAAATCCAACAGTTGTTTTTTTGATTTATCATTCACAGAATCTGGATACCCACGATAATAATACACACTTTGATAAACATCATGTGGATTTTCTGTATAGAATTTAATTGTATCGCCGGTATGCAGGATTTCTCTTAATAAACGCCGTCTGTCAAAATACGCATAGTCAACACGCATATCAATCAGACCATCGCCATCCGTATCACACATATATGCCACAGGATGACTAGTATCACGTTGAACAATAACCGCATTGACGTGATATAACTTCACAGGTGGCGGAGGTGTTCTTTTCGTTTTGCACCCCCCCAGCAATATTCCTGCACCGGACAATGTCAAAAATACCTTTTTATACAGCTTCATGTCTTTACCTCTGTTTTTGTTGTCCGATTTGTGCACGGATTTTATTTTCTTTGTACAGGCGACGAATGTCCTTTAATGAACGATTGTTCACATATCGCAGACAGCCGCCATCACACTTTAATGTATCGCCAGGCTGGATATACTCACATACAGCATTCCCGTACTGAGAAATTCTCTCTTTCTTATCTGCCAGTCCATCACCATCAATATCGACATAAACAGACTTGCCTTTTTTATCTACAACTGTTGATTTTTCAGGAATATCTAAACTTACTGTTGCAATGACACTAGTTATTAAAACACCAGCTATCAACAATACCAGACACCCTTGCGCATCGATGCTGGCTTTTTGTCTACGTTCACTCATTTTTTATCCCTTTATTATTTACCAAAATCCAATCCTTGGTCGGTGTAGTTTTCGGCTTTTTCTTCCCAGTCTGGTTCAACACGCACAAACAAATGCAGGCGCGCGTTTACACCCCACTGGTCCTGGATATCGTGACGGGCGGCGGTACCGATACGTTTTAACTGATCCCCACCACGACCAACGACAATCTTTTTATGACCGTCATTACGGACGGCTATTTTTTGATATATATCCAAGACACCGTCATCATCAACGTCGACGCGTTCGGTCACCACATTGATATGATATGGTAATTCTTGGTGGATATATTTATAAATCTTTTCACGGGTCAATTCCGCCAGATACAATTCATCAGGCACATCCGGCGCATCCACCGTATCAAACAGATATGGCGATTCTGGCATTACGTCCGCCAGTGATTGCAGCATTGGTTCAATCCCGTCATTTTTCAGCGCAGATATCATAAAGATTTCACGCCATGGCGCCATTTCCGCAATTTGTGCCACCATTGGCAATAAATCCAGTTTTGGAACCGCATCAACCTTGTTAAGTGCAACAAAGATATTTGGGCGATTTGCAATTTTTTCTGCCAATGCGCGGATTGTTTCTGTTATGCCCTTTTGCGCGTCAATCAACAGCAACACCGCATCTGCATCAGATACCGCGTCCATGGCGGCCGCGACCATCGCCCGATCCAGGCGACGCGACGGTTTAAAAACCCCAGGTGTATCCACGAAAATCAACTGTTTCGCGCCCACCATTTTCACCGCACGTAAACGTGTGCGTGTGGTTTGAACCTTGTGCGAAACAATGGCGACTTTGCGCCCCATGATTTGGTTTAATAATGTGCTTTTGCCCGCATTTGTCGGGCCAATAATGGCCACAAAGCCAGAGTATGTTTTTTCAGTCATGCCCAGACAATAGCACACATAAATCAAAAAATGAATTAAAATCTTGCAAAAAATTGAATATATTGCTAAACATACTGACGTGGGCGGGGCAACAGAAAAGGAACAAAAGATGCAATTGACCGGACCAGAAATCTTGTGCCGTATGCAAGATAAAGATAAGCCAGATATAGTTATTGAACCGTTTGATATGCGCTGTTTGGGGTCAAACAGTTATGATTTACACCTGGGCGATACTTTACGCGTGTATAAGCACACGATACCAAAAGGGATGAAACCTGCAATTCCATACAAAGGCAGTTTTGGCATGCACCATATGAAGGACTGGTTTGAACATCCAACTGCATATGCAAATTATTGCAGAACACCAGGGGATTTCGATCCACGCAATCCGCGGTTTTTGATTGACCCGACAAATCCGGCACACCACGAAACAATCGACATAAAAATTCCAGAAAAAGGTCTGGTATTATCGCCAGATGTTGGTTATTTGGGTTCAACGGTCGAATATACCGAAACGCGCAATTTGTTCCCATATATTGATGGGAAATCCAGCGTTGGGCGCAATTTTATCTTAAATCATCATACGGCCGGACGCGGAGATGATGGATTCTGTGGCGAATGGACATTGGAAATACGCGTTTTGTACCCAACGGTCGTTTATCCATATATGCGTATCGGCCAGATTTATTACGAAGAATTTACGGGCGAACGTATGCCATATGATAAAAACCCACATAGTCATTATAACGGTCAACGTGGTCCAACCGCCGCCGCGGTAATTCCTGTTGACACGTTTTTAAAAGAAAAAATTGAAAAAACACGGTAAAAAAATCCCGCATTGCGCGGGATTTATTGTTTCTTGTCGGTCAAAGCCTTTAAAAACTTAAATAACGTTTCACGCTGTTTGTCGTTTGGTAGACGCCAGTACATATTTATCAACTGTAACGTTTCGTTTCGTTCTAGTGGATCGCCAGATGTTGAATCCGCAACACAGTTTTTTGGCAAACGACCATTGCGTGGTTCGCGTTCAATATATCCAGGCAATCCCGCAAAAAAGAACGATATTGGTGTTTGCAGTGCGGCGCTTAGTTCGAATAAACGTGATGCAGATATACGATTACTGGCCGCTTCGTATTTCTGAATTTGTTGAAATGTGATTTTACATATTTTTGCTAAATCTTTTTGTGATAATCCCATCATAATGCGGCGCAGTTGCATACGCGCACTGATATGTTGATCAATTGATTGGGTCGTCAATGCCTGTTTTTTTGTTTTTTTTGCTGGTTTATCACTCATTTTTTTCTCCATAAAACATCATTGGGTTTTAGTGCATATAATTATATACATTTTTTCTTTTGGTTTTGCAATTAAAAAACCTGTATGATATGCTTGGCGATAGAGAATAAAAAAGGTAAAGGTATGACAAAGCCATTGGTATTATGTATTATGGACGGTGTTGGTATCAACACAGACACAGAACACAACGCGGTATCACGTGCAAATATGCCGTTTTTTAATGAACTGATATCTAAATATCCACATTCAAAATTAAATGCCAGTGGTGTGTCGGTGGGATTACCAGATGACACCATGGGCAATTCCGAAGTTGGACATATAACGATGGGCGCCGGCCGTGTTGTAAATCAATTCTTGCGCAGATTTCAAATTGAAGATTGGGACAAAAACATCGCACTAAATACATTTATTGACAGTGTTAAATCAGATGGCGGTATTGTGCATATCGCGGGCTTGATGTCTGATGGACGTGTGCATTCTGATATAAATGATATTTTAACAATCGCAAAACGTATTATTGCATCTGGGGTGCGTGTGTGTATACATTTTATCGCAGATGGACGTGACACCCCCCCGCAATCGGCACAAACATATATCGATTTAATAAAATCTGAATTGGCGGACGCATTGACAAATGGTCTTGCGTTTTTTGGCACGCTGACTGGGCGATATTGGGCAATGGACAGAAATCAAAATATTGACCGCACGCAATTGGCTTTTGACGCAATTGCAAATGCAAAATCAGAATACCATGCGAAAACAATTGACGACGCATTGCGTGACGCATATGCACGTGGGGAATCAGACGAATTTATTAAACCAATCGTAATTGATGGTGACGTGGCAATACAACCAAAAGACGGATTCTTGTTCGGTAATTATCGCAGTGACCGCGCCCGACAAATCATGCGCGTGATATTGAATACTGGGGCGCATATTTTGTGCTTTTCGCAATATGGCGAAGGATTAAATGAACAATGCCCTGCACTGTTGCCAGATGAAAAAATAGAAAATACGTTGGGTGATGTGTTGGCGCAAAACGGGTTATCACAACTGCGTATTGCAGAAACAGAAAAATATAATCATGTGACGTACTTTTTTGACGCAGAACGAAACATTGATTTTCCAGGTGGTAAAAAAGTCTTAATCCCGTCGCCAGATGTTGCAACATTTGATTTAAAACCAGAAATGTCTGCGATTGAAATCACAGATGCATTGTTGCCAAAATTGAATCAGTTTGACGTTATAATATTAAATTGGGCAAATGGTGATATGGTTGGACATACCGGAAATATGGATGCCGCCATACATGCGATGGAAACTTTGGATACACAGTTGGCGCGATTGGTGCCGGCAGTATTAGATTTAGGTGGCACAGTTTTAATCACTGCAGACCATGGAAACGCAGAACAGATGTGGGATACGACGAATAATGCACCATGGACCGCGCATACAGTAAATCCTGTAAATTTTATCGTGGTGTCGAATAACGCGCCGTCGGTTGTGCATGATGGCGGATTGGCCGATATTGCACCAACAATGTTAAAGTTACTGGGGATACCACAACCGGGCGATATGACCGGACATTCGTTGATATAAAAATCCCCCGAATGGGGGATTTTTTGTTTACCAGTCACACTGTAAACCATTTCCATCAAAATACCAGGCACCATAACAAGTTGCGCCACCGTCTTCAAAACATGTAATTGAATTACGATAGTCTTCATAGGTAATTGTATTGCGCCACATTTCGCAAACTTCCTTGGTCGGCAAATATTTCTTAACATCACTTACATAACACAAGTTTTCATCGTCACTCCAGCTTTCACCGATTGCTTCGCATTCTGCTGGGGTGGTTATAGATATGTTTAAAGATATGCCGCCATATGTACAATTTGATTTAAAGTGATATATACCCGCATCATTTTTGAATTGAACGTCTGGTCCAACAATACATGCCACCACACTGTCTGACCCGGTGGATACAGTTGTTGCAACAACCGTTGCGCCATTAATGTCGGTCAATTCTGTAGCCGGACATGATGTGCACGCGGTTGCGCCCGCGAATGAATACGTGCCAATTTCACACAATGTTGCCGCGGTGGTTGTTGGACATTCCGACCCCGCCGGACATGTTATACATGAATATTGACCCGCCGATGGCTGATATGTACCGGACGCGCATGACGTACACGTATAAGATTCTGCCGCAACAAAGACGCCCTCTATATTTCGTCCTGCGCATCCCATTCCATACCAAACGCCTCTAATATTATCCTCTTCATCAAATTTACTTGTACATTCTTCTTCACTGGCGGCATAAAAAAATCTATCATCCATATCACACCAATTTGTGCCCCACTCAAACCTAACCAGAACATCACCGTCAGGATCTTCTACATAATAATCCGATGGGCATGTTCCAACCAAATAATTCCCGGCACCACATGTCGTGCCTTCGATACAGTCACCCGAATTTAAATAATATCCATCATTACATGATGTATATTCGATTAATTCTTCGCAGGTATATCCCGCGGCGTTGGCGCCCGTTGCGGCAACGATTGTCAAAACTGATACGCCGGTTAGTTTTAAAAGTTTTTGCATTTCTCTATCTCCTTTTCTTGTTCCATATATGCAAACAAAAAACCGCAATATTTAATAAAGCGGTTGGAGGTTAGAAACTATTATAAGGAATAGCGGGTTTATTCAATATATTCACCGCCCTCCAACCCCGTGGTTGGAGAATCATTTCGTCATGTTATATGACGCCTTATATCGGGTTTCTACGCCCCATCAACGCATAATCACGCTGACGTTGTCATTTTATCATTTTTGGTAATTGGGGTCAATAGATAAAATAGGATGCATTGATAAATAAAAGTTTATCTTTGTCCGCTTACCCCCCTTTGTCATTGCGCGCGCAGCGTGGCAATCCAGTTATATGCGCGTAAAACGCGCACAAATAATAATGATGCTATGGATTGAGTCACCACGGTCGTTTCACTCCCTTGCGATGACAAAAATGTAAAACATTTTTTTGTAAATTAAACTTTTATTTATCTATGTAACTTGAACACAAAAATCCCCCGAATGGGGGGATTTTTAGCTGACCAATTTTTGCCAGAATGTTTTCTTCTTTGGCTGTTTCTTGCGTTTGCGACGTTGCGCAGATACAGTTGTCTTTTTTGCATCAACATGTTGTGCATTTTTCTTTTTTGCATCTGTTGATGGTGCATATGCGCCCAAGATTTCTTCGGTTTTATTCTGTTCTGGGGCAACGCGTTGGATTGAATATTGGTCGATATTCATCAAACTGTCATCGCCAATAATCACGATTTCTGTATCGAATTTAGATTCCATTTCGGCCAATTCGGCGCGTTTGTGATTCAACAGGTAAACCGCAACATCTGTTGGAACCGTCATAATAATTTTTTGGGCAGATTTTGCCAACAGTTTTTCTTGTAAATGACGGAACAGAATAATCGCTGCAGTCTGAATTGATGGGACAACGCCAGCACCCATACAGTGTGGACATGGAACATATGATGATTCCATAAAGCTGCTGCGCAGGCGTTGACGTGATAACATCAACACACCAAAATTATTGATTTTTGCCACCTGGGTACGTGCGCGATCACGTTTCATTACTTCGCGCATTTTTAATTCCAGTTTGCGATTGTTTTTTTCTTCTTCCATATCAATAAAATCAATCGCAACAATGCCCGCCAAGTCACGCAACCGCAATTGCAGTGCGATTTCTTCTGCTGCTTCCAGATTGGTGCTTAATGCGGTTTGTTCGATATCTTTTTCCTTTATCGCACGCGAAGAATTCACATCAATTGTCACCATAGCTTCTGTCTGGTTGATAACCAACGAACCGCCAGACGGCAATTGAACGTATGGACCATGTAAGCCTTCTAATTGTTTTTCGACACCGGCCTTGACCATCAATGGAACCGCGGTATCCTTATACAATACCAATTGTTTGCGTGGTGCGCGACCATACATCTGCTGGAAATACTGTTTTGCGGCATCGTATGCTTCTTCGCCCTGGATAATCAAAACGTCATCTTTATCGCTTAGAAAGTCACGAACAACACGACGCAATAGTGAATCTTCGGTGTGAATTGTTACAGGTGCCACAGATTCCAAAGTTGTTTTGCGGATTTCGTTCCACAAATTTACCAAGTAATCATAATCCGCAGTGATGTCTGCCGGGGTTGCACCCATTGCAGCGGTACGCAATACAACGGTCATACCTTTTGGTATTTTCAGACCATGTAATACATCACGTAATCTGGCGCGTTCCGATTTGTCAGAAATTTTCTTGGATATTCCATAACTGTTACGCTTGCGCGAATTTGGCATCAGAACTGCAAAACGACCCGCCAAAGACAAATATGTTGTCATTGATGCGCCCTTTTGTCCGCGTTCTTCCTTGACCCCTTGAATCAACAAGATTTGTTTTGGTTTGATGACGTCTTGAATTTTAAATTCGCGGGCACGTTTGATAAATTCGTTATTATCTTCGCCTGCGCTGTGGTCGTCATATTCCGCGACTTCGTCTTCTTCGTCATTGGGATCATCATCGTCATCGACGATATTGGCATGTGCCAGTTCCAATAATTTTTTCTTTTGTTCTGGGGTTACCTGGTAATAATCCGGATGGATTTCAGAAAATGGCAAAAAACCATTTTTACCGGTACCATAGTCTACAAATGCGGCCTGTAATGACGGTTCAACGCGAATAACCTTGGCCAGATAAATGTTTCCCTTTATCTGGGGTTTTGTAGTTGTTTCAACGTCAAAATCCGCAACACGATTTGTTGCAGTGTCTACGACAACAACACGCGTTTCTTCGGGATGTACGGCATCCACATATATTTTTTTTGACATTTAATAATCCTTTTTGTTTTGGCAGTGTATGCAATGGCAACAGTCCGTCCCCATGGGGCGTCCAAGCCCATGCCAAGGGAATACGCCACGATAACCAACGGCGCCATTCGAATTGTTGAAAACAGTGATAATACAAGCACTTATTATAAACCCCATATCATACACGTCTGTTATTCTAACACGACATAATATGGGTTCGCAAGGTATTTATTTTCTAATTTTAATTTCTGATTTTATTTGATTGATTTTTGCGGGTATTTTTTCCTTGGCTTCGTTCAACCATTTCTTCATACGTGCACGCAACCATCTTTCGTATATAAAAAATAAGCTGCCAATGCCCATCAACGGTAACAAATAGTAAATAATTCTGTATGCTAACAATGCACCAAATATATTTGCTTTGTCCACAGTGTCTGGTAATGCCATCAAGAATATACTTTCAAATACACCGATTCCACCTGGAACCTGGCTAAAAATGCCAGTCGCCTGGGCGATAACAAAAAGACCGATAAATGTACCAAATGGAATATGCACAAATGGATCCAGGCACGCATATAATATCAATCCGGTCAACAAACTGTCAATTATTCCCAATATGGTTTGTGTTATCGCCACACCAAAAGACGGCATTTGAAATTTTAGCCCACCTATTTTTATATGCTTGCCATCAAATAATATCGCAGACACAAAATATACTAATAACATAGTTGTGCATATAATCAGCAACGTATTCAATCCCATGCTTAGACCGACAGATGTATCAATACCGTGATGTTTAATTAAAAAATATCCGGCGACCACCACTGCCGATGCACCCAGAAAATATGTCAGACCTGAAAAAGTTATCATCTTGACAATATCGCCACCACGAATACGCCAACGTGTATATAATCTGTAACGAATGGCGCCGCCACTGACCGCGGCATTACCAGCATTATTACTGATTGCAAACCCTAACATCCCTGCCAGCATCCATTTCCACCACGCAACACGACCACCAACGTATTTCAACGCCAAATAATCATACAGCGACAATATTAAATACGCGCCAAAGCATGCAATACATGCAAATGCCAAGTTTGGCAGTGGAATATCCAGAATTGCGTGGGCGATGTCATATAAACTGTAATTTCGTAACTGCCAATACAGCATCCCCGCCGCCAAAATAAAAAAGAAAATTCCTGAATAGCTAACCAGGCGTTTAAACAGACGTTTTGTTTTCGCTGACATAAAAATCCTTTTACAGAATGCTAGGATAACAATATTATACAAAAAATCAAACCTAAAAAAAATTGCAAACACTATAACAGGTATGTATAATGCAACCAAAGTTATTAAACCAAAGGAAATATTGATGTTACGTCCGTCTTTGCGCAAATCAAATCAGATGCGTCCTGTGTCGATGGAAACAGGTGTAAATAAATGGGCCGAAGGGTCATGTTTGATTAAAATGGGTGGTACACATGTGTTGTGTACGGCGTCTGTTGATTTTAATCAGCCGACATGGAAACGTATGCAAAACAAACCAGGCGGATGGGTTACTGCGGAATATTCAATGTTGCCACGTGCCAACGGCATACGTAAAAGCCACGAGGCAATGACAAAAGATAATCGTGCGGTTGAAATTTCACGTTTAATTGGTCGTTCTTTGCGTAGTGTTGTCGATATGGATAAATTGGGTAAACATACCATCACAATAGACTGTGACGTTATCCAGGGTGACGGCGGGACCCGTTGTGCCAGTATCACGGGCGGATTTGTTGCGTTGTCGTTGGCTGTGCGTTGGTTGATGGCCCAAGGACGAGTTTATGAAAACCCGATTTCTGATAATGTTGTGGCGGTATCAGCAGGACTGTGGAATAACCAGTTGATATTGGATTTAGATTATGAAGAAGATTGCGTGGCGGAGATGGATTCTAATTTTGTAATGTCTGGTGACGGTCGGTTTATTGAAATCCAGGCCACTGGCGAACAACATCCGTTTACCGCGCAACAATTAAATGAATTGATGGCGATGGCATCAGATGGTTGTAAGAAATTGATTGATTTACAGAATCAAATATTAGAATAAAAAATCCCCCGTTTTGGGGGATTTTAATTTGCGTATCAATCTTACGCCAACATTTTGGCAACTTCATCTGCCAAATTGTCTTCGCGTTTCTGGATACCTTCGCCCAGAACAAAGAACGCATAACCTGCCAATTTACCACCGGCCGCGGCAACAACGTCTTTGACAGACTGGGATGGATCCATAACAAATGGCTGTTCTTCTAAAACAGATTCGCCATAGTATTTTTTGATACGACCTTCAATCATCTTTTCAACGATGTTTTCTGGTTTGCCTGCTGTTGCGCCAGATTCTACGAAAACTTTCTTTTCGCGTTCTACGGCAACTGGATCAACGTCGGCGATTGTCATAAATTCTGGTTTTGACGCCGCAATATGCATTGCGATTTTGGAACCAATTTCATCGATTTTTGCATCATCGCCATTGATTGCAACCACAACACCAATCTGGCCCATACCTGGAACCAACGCATTGTGAATATATGAAAAGATTTTATCACCTGCAACAGTTGCAATACGGCGCAAATTCATATTTTCGCCAATTGTTGAAATTGTTGCGGCGATATCGTCTTTAACGGCATCTAATGTTGCGTCAAAGTCGCCATTTAATTCCAATGCTTTGTTTGCAACCCCAGAAACCAACTGTTGGAATTTTTCATTTTTCGCAACAAAGTCTGTTTCTGCATTTAATTCAACGACACAGCCCATATTGTCGTTTTTAACAACAGTGACCAATCCAGATGCGGCGACGCGTCCTGCTTTGGATGCGGCTTTTACGATACCTTTCTGGCGCAACCAATCTGCAGCGGCCTGAATATCACCATCTGTTTCCATCAGGGCTTTTTTACAATCCATCATACCTGCGGCTGTTTTTTCGCGCAGTTCTTGAATCAATTTTGCTGTAATTTCTGCCATTGTTTATCCCTCTTTTTGAAAAATTATCTTATAAATCCAAAGAATTTTCTGTGTCTCAATTCGTGCGACACGTTTTTCGCACGACGAAATGCTGTTCTTTCATCTCTGCACAGTGGCCCAAAAGCGCCTTGGGAATTGCATGCACAGTACCCGACGATTGCCCCACTGCCTAATTTTGTACACAGGTACAGACGGAATCCGTCAACATCCTTTACCAGGCGTCCCCGATACAAATTACCGACAGAGCTGGTTACATATTTGTCGAATGCTATCTGTGTCATGCAAAACCCTTTTTTTGCGATAAATTATTTATCTGCTTTATCGGCCAATTTGCTGCGACGTTCTGCGCGTGCTTCGGATGTTTTGGATTTTACTTTCGCTTCTTTTTCTTTGATTTCATCTTCCAATTCATCTGCTGCATCTGCGCGCATATCAGATTCTACTTTCTTACCTGCGGCGCCGCCCAAACGTTTTTCGATACCAGACAAGATTGCATCCACGAACAGGTCACAGTACAACTGTGTTGCGCGTGCTGCGTCATCATTACCTGGGACTGGATAGTCGACCATTTCTGGATTTGCGTTTGTGTCGCAAATTGCGATTGTTGGGATATCCAGGTTTTTTGCTTCACGCACCGCGTTCATTTCACGTGGCACGTCGATAACGACCATTGCCTGTGGTGTGCCGTGCATTTCCAAGATACCGCCGAAAATATCGCGCAGTTTTTCAACTTCTTTTGTCATAACGCCGACTTCTTTTTTGGTCAGACCTAATTTTTCAGCGTTTGCGATATCTGCTTCCATCTTTTTCAAACGACGGATAGACTGAGAAACCGTTGTCCAGTTTGTCAGCATACCACCCAACCAACGGTTGTTTACATAGTATTGACCGCAACGTTCGGCAGCGTCTTTGACGATGTCTTTGGCCTGATGCTTTGTTGCGACGAATAATACTTTGCCACCCGCGGCTGCGATTGCTTCCAGTGCGACCAACGAACGGTGCAACAATGGTGCTGTTTTGTTCAGATTGATAATGTGAATTTTATCTTTAACGCCATAAACATATGGTGTCATCAATGGATTCCAGCGACGTGTGTGGTGGCCAAAATGAACCCCAGCTTCCATCAACTGTTTCATTGTAAATGTTGGCAATGCCATGATTTTATCCTTTGTTTTGTGTTGTTATCCTCGCCGTCTGCGGAACCCAAATCATATGATTTGGACACAAATTTTGCAGAACGGTTGTGTTCTTCGCACAGCGTGCGTGCCACGATAATAGTCAATTTTTTATAAAAAATCAAGTAAAAATATATCAGTTGTTGTCAGAAATTGATTTCTGGCGACGGATGCGAAAAAATTCACGCAACAAATCTGCAGATTCATCTGCAAATTCAGTGATTTGATGAACGTCTGGTTTCCATAGATGTTTGTCTGTTTCATAAATACGTGCGTTTGATGTTATGCCACCGCCCTTTGGGTCAGATGCCGCAAAGTATATGCTGTTTATACGCGCCAACGATATAGCTGTGGCGCACATCGCGCACGGTTCCAATGATACATATATGTCGCAACCGTCCAGGAACTTAGTCCCCAGTTTTTTACACGCGCGATTTATCGCGACGATTTCTGCATGTAATGTGGGATTGTGTTTTAATTGAACCTGATTTTCACCACGGGCAATTATTTTGCCATCACGAACAATGACGGCACCAATTGGAACGTCATCGTGAGAAAATGCGCGTTTTGCGCAAACAATTGCTTGATTCATAAACTTCATGCTATATACTGTAATACATGGATTCAAAATTGCAAATCATTTCAGGACAATATCGTGGGCACAGACTGTTTCTGCCACCGGATGCACGTCCAACACAAAATCGCGCACGTATCGCGCTGTTTAATATGCTGGAATCAGGTATAATAAATGATGCAGGGGCGGAAATGACAATATGGGATGCGTTCGCCGGCAGTGGCGCATTCGGCATTGAATGTTTGTCGCGATATCCGCGGGCCAAGGTAATATTTACAGACAATGCATATTCATCGGTGGCAACAGTGCGACGCAATTTATCAATGTTACGTATTGGTTCTTGGGCAGAAGTTATGCATCGTGATGCCATTGGTTCAACAAAACAATTCGCCCAGGAAGTCAACCTGGTATTTATAGACCCGCCGTATGATCATCCAAACCTGGGAAAATCATTTATGAAGCACTTTGGGCGTGTGGCAACCAAGGGAACAATTGTTATATGGGAACAAGAAGTTGGTAACGAAGTTGAACCCGATACCAAAAAATGGGCCATATTACGCGACAAAGTCTATGGTCGTGCCAGATTTTTAATATTACAGAAAATTTAACACTAAAAAATCCTTGATTTTGCAAAGTTTTTAGGTAATAATATGCCCCGCACAGCACCCTTGGAGGCTGGGCACAGTTAAACAAAACCATTAAAAAGGATAAAAAATGGCAATTGAATTAAATGCAGAAATTCGCAACGTTGCTGGCAAGGGGGCCGCACGCAGCATCCGCAATAACAAAAATATCCCTGCTGTTATTTACGGGGAAAAGAAAGCCCCTGTTGCAATCGAATTAAATGGTCGTGAATTCGATATGTTGTTACAAACACCAGGTTTGCGGACTAAATTATTCCAAATCAAAACCAGTGTGGGCACCGAAGATGCAATGCTGATGGATATTCAATATCATCCAGTATCTGACGCGGTTATTCATGCAGACTTTAAACGTATCGATGTTAAAAAGCCTGTAAACGTAGTTGTGCCTGTGGAAGTTATCAATGCAGAAACATCCAAAGGTTTGAAATTGGGCGGCACATTGAACTTTGCAGTGCGTAAAGTTGCTTTGCGTGGTTTGGTTGATGTTATCCCAGAAAAAATCATTATCGATTTGGCAGATTTGACAATCGGTGACGTGGTTCACGGTACTGATTTAGTATTGCCAGCGGGCGTTGAATTGGGATTGCACCAGGCCGAATTAGCATTCGCAACAATCGGTGGTAAAATGCCAGATGAAGAAGGTGCCGCAAAGGCAAATGCATAATAAATATTGTGCAACAAAAATTAAACCGCCATTTGGCGGTTTTCTTTATAAAAAATTTATGGGATTTACATCAATTTTAACACGTATGTTTGCTGGCTGTTTGACCTTGGTCAGCCAATGAGACACCGCTGGTTGCAATGCAGCAGATGCGGGGCCAGATACCAAGAAACGCATACGATACCAATTTCTGATTTGATATATTTGTGCAGTGATTGGCCCCATAATTTTGCCACCTTTTAATAGTGGGGCCGCCGCAGATAATGCCGAACAATAATTTTGCAACACGCGCTCTTTTTCGCCTTCGACAATTACGGCAATCAATTGACCGTATGGTGGCATTTGCGCGGCACGACGACCGGCCATATCTGTTTCCATAAAACTGTTACGGTTGCCCGCGCATATTGCCGTCAATACGGGATGTTCAGGCTGATACGATTGTAATAAGACGCGACCGGGATGTTCGCCACGACCCGCACGACCAGAAACCTGGAATAATTGTTGAAACGTATGTTCAGCAGCGCGGAAATCGGTTCCAAATAATCCCATATCTGCATCAACAACACCAACCAATGTCAGATTGGGAAAATGATGTCCCTTGGCCAGTATTTGCGTTCCAATAACGATGTCGATATCACCCTGCTCCATCCGTGTAACCAGACGTTCTAAGGCCTGGCGTGATGTAATAATATCACTGGACACCAAGGCGGTGCGCGCATTTGGAAAACGCGCATGAACTTCTTGGTCTATTTTTTCCAACCCAACACCACGCATAGATATGTCGCCACCACAATCTGGACATGATTTTGGTAATGACGCAGTTCGTCCACACATATGACATAACAATTTCCCAATACGCTGATGATATGTCATACCAACGCTGCATTCTGGGCATGTTGATGTCCATCCACATTTGCGGCACTGTGTAATTGGGGCAAAACCACGACGATTGATAAATAATAGTGTTTGTTGGCCAACAGATAATGTCTCAGAAATCGCATCACACAACTCTGGCGACAAGAATCCAGTTTGTTCTGCATTATCAGCAACGTATGTGGTTGGACGATTCGTCCGTAAATCAATCGTAGAAATCTGGGGCAATTGCGCGCCACCGAATCGAGATGTTAAACGCAGATGCTTGTATTTACCCACCGACACGTTTTCCAACGTTTCTGCGGCGGGGGTGGCACTGGCCAACACCACAGGGAATCCAGCGATTTTGGCACGCAGTATTGCCATATCACGTGCATGATAATTACCCATATCTTCTTGTTTGTATGACGAGTCATGTTCTTCATCAATAACGATTAAACCTAAATCTTGCCACGGCAGGAATAATGCACTGCGCGTACCGACAACCATTTTTATTTTGCCCTTTAATACACCTCGCCATATTTCACGTCTGCGTGCGGCGGTTAAATTACTGTGCCAGACAACAGGTGGCGCACCAAAGCGTGATTCAAATCGTGCCATAAATTGCGCCGTCAGTGCGATTTCTGGCATCATCAACAGGATGGATTTGCCCATCTGATATGCACGCCACGCAGAATCAAAATAAACCTGGGTCTTGCCACTGCCGGTAATGCCATCCAACAAATGCACAGAAAAACCACCAGAACGAATCGCAATGCCGACCGCATCTGCGGCAGACTGTTGTTCCGTGTTTAAAACAACGTTTCCCGAATCGGCATATTGCGCAATGGTCTGGGTCGCTTTCTTTTCTTGGGACCCAGATGGAATCAATGTGCC
>JAZNAO010000034.1:0-1811 GCA_045586565.1 Candidatus Enterousia sp.
CAAATCACAATGTCAAAAATTTGTAAATGCGCTGGTAAAAAAATCCAGCATTAAGTTCTATCATGCCTGCGCCAAAGAAAACAAAGGCAAAGCCGGCTATATTTGCGTTGATGATTTCTTTACAAACAAAATCTATGGCGGAACCCAGGTCAATTTAACCCCAGGCCAAACATTGGCCAAGGAATACGCACGCCTGAAACATAATGACAGTACGGTTCAATGCAGAAATAAATTTGATCCAGGCACTTTGGACGATACCCTGATGTGTACATCACATAATAAAAATGCATACTATGAATTCGTGTTTGACGATTTAGAAGAACCAAAAGATAAAACAATCCAAGACAGTGTTCAAAACGCAATCTGTCGTATGTATGATGCAAAACCAACCACGGCCGGCTGTGCAGGCGGCGGCACAAATGTCAGTGGCACCGCCACATGTTGGGCTGCATCCTGTGCGGCAGACAGTGCAAAATGTGCAAAAATTAACCAATCCATGGCAAAATTTGGATATTCTGCCATATACAAAGACGACAAGTGCGAAATCAATTTCAACAGCATAAACGACAAAAGCGAATTAAAAACCGCATACGGCATTGATAACTTTGTATTCTGTCACGGGATTCAGGTTACAAATGCCCCCAATGTTGAAACATACCTGAAACAATATGTTGCCGAACGCGCGGGTGTATCGGCATCATCGGTTAAATGTGAATCTGGGTTTAATACATATACCGGTGACGGTTGCGCACGAAATGGCATAACCGATATCAAAGACGACATAAAAACATGTCGTGTTGGCAACAATCAAATTGATTTTGTCTTTGATGATATAAACGAAAAATGGAAAAAGACCGCCCAGGGTGGGGTCCAGGGCATGTCTTGTATCGTAACCGGTGGCACATACAGTGGCGAACGTTGTATCGGCCTGGGCGAACAGCAGTGCAACATCCTGCGCCAATCGAACCTGACCGAATGCCCCGAATGCAAGGCCGCAAAATGGGACGATGAAACACAAAGTTGCGTATTACCATCATCAAAATCTGCCCAAAATTTACAAAAGGGTGTAAATATAGGTCTTATTGTCGGTGGTGCAGTTGTTGGTGTTGCTTTAACGGTTGTAACCGCAGGCGCGGCCGGTGCACCGGTAACAGCGATTGTTCTAACCGGCATTGAAACTGTTGGTGCCGGCATAGAACTGACCAGTCAATTAAAAATCAACGGAATTGCAGACGATTTCTTGGTGGAAAGTAATAAATGTAAAAACACAACGTGTGCCAAAGAAATGCTGTCGCAAAACCTGCAACGCGTGGCAAATTATGCCAACGACATGACCGCGGCCGAGGCGGACGCAGTTGACAGCGAAATGGCACGTCTGGCAAACCTTATCCCAGACGATGACGAAATCTGGGCAACAATATTGGTAAATGGTACCGACATGGCGGATAATAAACTGGGGTTCTTTGATACCGATTCCTGGGAACCGGAACAGGTCTGGCGTGCGGTTGGTATTGGCCTGCAATTGGCATCGTTGATAACCGGTATTACCAAATGGGCGATTTCAAAATCCAGTCGCATAGCCAAAAGTACCGCCGCAATAAAGACCAAACTAAAAAGAAATATTCCGAACTATAAAAACCCCATAAACCCAGAAATAATAACAGATCAGGCAGTCAGAAGTATTTATGTAAAAGCTTACGAAGCAGAACCAGAAATAACAAACGATTTACTAAATCTTATAGACGATATGAGTGGGGACCTACATGGTTTAGAGTACAGAATGAAAACACCAGAAAGCACATTGGAAAAAA
>JAZNAO010000035.1:0-8755 GCA_045586565.1 Candidatus Enterousia sp.
GTTGGGCTGGTCACAACACCAATTGTCTGCGGCAATCGGGGCAGGGACTTTTTACGCGACACATCAAACAACCCCTCACGCGCAAGTTTTTGTTTGCGTTCTTCCAGCATTTTCAGAATTGCACCCACACCCGCCATTTCAATTTCACTGGCCACAATCTGATAATTACTGCGCGCAGGATATGTTGTAAATCGCCCAGTCAGCACGACTTCCATTCCTTCTTCTAACCTAAACGCGATTGGTGTTCCACGCCACACGATTACAGATATTGCCGCCCCAGAATCTTTGATTGTCATATAAATATGCCCAGATGTTGCGTGCGTAATTTGTGATAATTTTTTACGAATTTTTATCCGTGGAAATGCAGTTTCGACCACGCCTTTTAACAATGCAGACGCATCTGTCACACTAAAAATCATGTCGCCACTAACAAACGGTTCTGGTTTTTGCATATCTTAATCGTTCTGTTTTTGTTGCAACGCCAATGCGCGCGCAAATCGTTCCGCACTTTGACTTTCATGTTTATCTAAACTCACAGGATATCCCATATTATATGGTATATCGATTCCATATTGCGTATATTGATCCGCAGTCAAATCAAAGACCTTACGACTGGGCAAATGCATCAGATAGTGATGCGGGCCAAATGTCCACAATTCATTAATATACATTAACTGCCAATCACGCGGATTTAGCTGATTCATAAATGTAAAACTGGACGCCTTGCAGAATCCATCTGCATCATACGTGAACATTGATATATCATAATTTAAGTCCGGCCCAAAAGTCGCCATCTTAACATCATAGTCTTGGAATTTATTACGAAACAATAATGTCAGTTTTTTTGCCAACAACTTTTCTGCCGGATTCATATTCATTGTATCCAGCTGACCTAATAATTTACGTGTTGCAGATTTATAAAATTCTTCCTTATTCTTGTCCATGCCAGATACCATAGCACATTTATGATATTTTTTCAATTTATAATTCCGTCAATGGCCATCTGGGGCGGGGCGCAATCGGTTCGCGCACGACATTACCAACCGCATAGTTTTCCAACCCAGCCCACGCAATCATCGCACCATTATCGGTACACAGATTCATCGGTGGCGCCGCAAAAATCATATTGTTTTCCCGTGCCAAGGCTTCCATTGCACTGCGTATTGCACTATTCTTTGCCACACCACCGGCAACAACCAACGTCTTTGGCATCGCATCACGCACGCGCGAATCTTTTAACGCATTAGATAAACGATTGATAATACAATCCACCACAGATGCCTGAAATGACGCACAAAAGTCATTTATATACTCATCCCCCAACGGCAATACTGCACGTTCCATAAACGTCCGTGCAGCCGTCTTTATACCACTGAACGAAAAATCGCACCCAGGTTTATCACATAATGGACGCGGGAACTTAAACGCATGTGGATTGCCCATTTTGGCACACTTATCAACAATCGGTCCACCTGGATACCCCAGCCCCAGCATCTTAGCAACTTTATCAAAGGCTTCCCCCGCACTGTCGTCCAACGTTTGCCCAATCATTTCATATTGACCAACGCCACGCACCAACAAAATCTGACAATGCCCCCCAGATGCCAGCATCAGCAAATACGGAAAATCAACACCATTCGGCGCATCTGTTCCATCTGCCAATGTTGCGCGCAAGCGTGGAACCAATGCATGACCTTCCAGATGATTGACCGCCACCAATGGTTTACCTGTTGCCTGTGCAATTCCTGTTGCCGCCATCCATCCAACCAAAACCCCACCAATCAACCCAGGTCCCGCCGTTGCTGCAACGATATCGACATCGTCCATTGTTTTACCTGCGCGCGCCAACGTTTGATTTATAACCGCATCAATGGCCAATATATGCGCACGCGCCGCCAATTCTGGAACAACACCACCATACTTTTGATGTTCTGGAATTTGCGAATAAATGATATGCGCCAAAATATTTCGATTTGAATCAACCAACGCCGCAGACGTTTCATCACACGATGATTCAATACCCAAACACAGGGTGGGGCAATTGCTGTGCGCATCACCCGACAAAGTTCCCATATCCATTTGAATAATTTTTTCGTCACTCATCTTATAAATTTTCTTTTAATTTAATTCCCGTATGGCATAAAGAAGCAGCGTCGCGCACAGCCATTTCACCACTGTCTGGCAGAGTTGCCATTTTATCAATACACGCCACCAACAAATCTATATTTTCACTGGCCCCTGTCATAATTTGTGCAGCCGCAACACGTCTATCCATTGGTGCACCCCGCCAATCTTTCAGGGCACTGGTTTCCAAAGAACTGCTGCGCTGTGCAAAAAAGAATACAACCAACACCAAAACCAAAACAGCCGCACCAATAAACAACTTAAAATATTTTTTTACAAAGTTCATTTTACATCCTCTCTATTTAAACCTTCAACCAGCGTCATGTATTCACGTCGCACATTACGTGCACGTGCCAATATTTGTTCTGCTGTCAATTCACGTGGCATATGATGCGCCACAATTCTGTTTACAACAATCTTGGTCGGTGTATTCGTATATAACAACCCATTACCCGATTGTTCACACACAATATCCCGGGCATTTACTTGATATATAGTCGTCCACATTTCGCCTGGATCTAAACGGTTCATCTGTGAATTTTGCAAAACCTTTTCTGCCTTGGCCAAATTTGGACAAATCCACACACGACAATCAACCCCAATCCACGCATCACCAACACGGTGCACACACCGTTCATTTCCCAACATAAAACCTGTTAAATTCCTGAACTTCATACAAACACACCTTATTCGCACCGCACCAACCACACGTCATAATCGGGGTGCTGTAATGGGTTTTGACCTGGTTCATTACGATTAAACCAATTACTAAAAATCAAACCTTTGTCATCCTCTGTAATTTCAACAAACGCCCAAAAGTTTTCTGCATCGAACGGATCTGATTGTTTACACATCCGAACATTGATATACAATTTTTCAAACCGTAGTTCATCATCCACAGAAACCACAATTTCCTGAACCTTGCCGGCATCTTTATCCATAACACGCAGTACCGCAGAATCACGATCAATATACGCATTTGCCAAACATGGCAACATAAACAGAATCAAAGATAAAAATATTTTTTTCATGCCCCCTATGATACCGCCCATATTATTATATGTCAAATCTTATAAATCATTTACTTAAATCTCTTATACTTATCCATATACCCCCATCAAACACCTCTTGATTTTATAAACAATATCACTTATAATGACATGTGTTATGTCATATACATTAAACAATCTTTATCAAGACAAATGTTGGCGCACTGTCGCCTGAATCTTTTTTGCGCCCACGGCCCGGGCATATAATTTTGGGCTTTCATTTCAACAATAAATCAATTAAAATATAACCAACAAAGGATTATTTACTATGTCAGATAAAGAAAAAATTGTTTTAACGGGCATTCAACCAACTGGTATGCCACATTTCGGCAATTATATTGCCGCATTAAAGCCTGCGATTGAATCATCACAAACACAGAAAACTTTTATGTTTATTGCAGATTTGCACTCTTTAAACAGTGTACATACCCCCCAAGCAATTCGCGAACATACCTACCAGGCGGCGGCATTATTGATTGCGCTGGGATTAAATTTAAACAACGCAATATTGTTCCGTCAATCCGACATCCCCGAGATATATCAGTTAAATACATTACTGATGAATGTCACACCAAAAGGATTGATGAACCGCGCCCATTCTTACAAGGCGGCGATGGATAAAAATACAGAATCCGGTCTGGACGTTGACGCGGGTATAAATATGGGATTATATACATATCCGATTTTAATGACGGCGGATATATTGTTGTATAACGCAGACATTGTTCCCGTTGGCGCCGACCAGAAACAGCATGTCGAATTCGCACGTGATATCGCGGGGCACTTTAACACAATGTACGGCAATACATTTAAAATGCCAGAACCTGTTATTGGACGCGACACGGGCATAATTCCGGGGCTGGATGGCCGCAAGATGAGTAAATCTTATGACAACACAATCCCATTGATGGCGCCTGAAAAAGAATTGAAAAAGAAAATCATGCGTATCATCACCGATTCTAAAACCCCAGAAGAGGTCAAGAATCCTGATGAATCCACGATATTTCAATTGTATAAACATTTTGCATCAGAATCAGAAATCGCAGAATTTGCCGAAATGTTCCGTGCAGGTGGCATGGGATATGGCACGGCAAAAACAATTCTGTTTGAACGTATAAATTCTGTATTGGCGGGGCCACGTGCAGAATACGAACGTTTGATGGCGAATACGGATGAAATTGATGCAATATTGGCCGATGGTGCCGCGCGTGCGCGACCGGTTGCCATTGAAACATTAAACCGCGTAAAAAAAGCAATGTTGGGATAATTTAATCACAGGAGAGAGAATATGAAAAAAGTATTTATTTGGTTTGGAACTGTTATTGGGGCCGCAGCGGTGTTGACATTGGTGTTTGGCGCGTTAGACAGGGCGGCACCAACACGCACAATTTCTGTAAACGGCGAATGCCTGACCACCGCGCCACGCGACAAAACAGCAATAACATTACGTGTAACAACGTTGGCACCGACAGCGGTGGAATCAATGCGCATGGCCACAGCTCAGGCATCACAAATCACCGCACAATTGGCACAAATGCCTGTTGAAATGCAGACAACACAATTTAATTCGTATGAAAAAACAGAATGGAATCGTGACGAACAAAAATCTGTAACGTTGGGCATTGAAACAACCATCGCAATCGAAGTTTCTGCAAATAATATCGAAACCATTGAACAAGTCTTGTCGTTATTCGCAGGCGAAACAAATGTGTTTTCTGAAAATCTGCGTATGTATACCAGTCCAGAAACATTAAAACCGATTATGGAAAAATGTTTGGGTATTGCGGTTGAAAACGCGCGTGTTCGTGCAGATGCCCTGGCCGCGGGTGACGGAAAACGTGCCGGCAAAATGATTTCTGTTTCATATGGCACCAGTACTGACGATGCAATCGCGCCGACCAATGGTCTGATGCGTTCAAAGATGGTTATGGCAGGTGCCAGCATGGACACCGTCGCCGGAACGATTGTCACAAAAGATACTGACGTCAGTGTTTCTGTCAGTGCAATATTTGAAATCAAATAAGGAATCTGTATGAACGATGCAATCGCCGAATTTATTCGATATTTGGTCGGAACAAAAAATTATTCCGAACATACGGCGACTGCATACGACAAAGATATTCGCGATTTTATCGAATTTTATGAAAATTTTACCGGCGCACCACCATATCCACGCGATTTGGCGCGTGCAGATACAATTTGTTTTCGATCTTTTCTGGCCGACCGCCAACGTCGTGGTCTGTCGCATAAATCAACGGCGCGCGCATTATCGTCGTTGCGTGGTTTTTATAAATTCTTGGGTAAAAATTATGGTGTAAAAAATGATGCAATTGGCCTGATATCATCGCCAAAGGTTCCACGAAAATTATCCAAGGCAATCGACCCGGTGGACGTTGAAAATATGCATGATGCCATACGCGTTATCGATAATCGTGAACCATGGATTGCGGCACGCGATTGGGCATTGGTGCTGTTGCTGTTTGGATGTGGTCTGCGTATATCCGAAGCGTTATCATTGCGTAACATTGATGTTCGTGGCCGTCCTGAAACATTACGTATAATTGGCAAAGGCAAAAAAGAACGATTGGTTCCAGTATTGCCGATTGTTTGGGATGCAATTGATAAATATATTCAGATGCGTCCATTTGGCAATGACGCAAACGATGAATTATTTCGCAGTGTACGCGGTCTGCCCATGTCACCACGCATGGCAGAAAAGGTTGTGGAAAGCCTGCGTCATTATTTGCAGTTACCAGATTACGTTACACCCCACGCACTACGTCACACATTTGCAACGGCGCTGTTGTCGGATGGTGCAGATTTACGCAGTTTGCAAGAATTGTTGGGGCATTCATCATTATCGACAACGCAACTATACACACGTGTAAATATGACCGAAATTTCCAACATCTATGCAAACGCACACCCCCGCGCCAAAGATCAGTAAAAAACACTGGACACATCATATACTTTTTTACTACATTTTCTGATATGGAAAGGGATGTGTCATAATCGCCAAAATATTGATTTTTATTATCGCCTTGTTTGCTGTAAACTGTTCCGCATTGGCAACAGAACGGTATGGCACATCCACCGACATAAACATAACCCGCGCAATTCCACCAGAAACATCAAACCGCGTTATTGCGACTCGGGTCGTCAATTCTGCAACAAAACATTCTGTGCGCAATTCTGATACATCTAATTCACGCGCCACTGTAACGCGCAGCACATCGGTCACACCGCGCAACCAAAACACACGAACAATATCATCACGCACCCCAACCACACGTGATAACGCAAACGTCGTTGCGCGCACCACAACCGACACCCCACGGGCAGGGATAGGGGGGGGTAAAAAACCCCAGATTTCTGCGAAAAATTCAACAACGACACGTATTATAGTTCCCAATCAAAAGATAACTTCGCGCACCACAACCGACGCACAAGCAAATAAAACACGCGCCGTCACCACCACAACAAAACACGCCGCCAAAACACGCGCCAGGGCAACGACCACTGCTGCAATTGCAAACACATTGACCGCCAAAGCGCAACTAATCGACACGTGCAAACAGCAATATTCACAATGTATGGATAATTACTGCAATATACTGGACGAAAATATGGGACGTTGTGCGTGTTCCAAAAATATCAACAATTATAAAAAGACATCTGACGGACTGGCGGTGGCACAATCTGCATTACAAGATGTTGCACAACAGATTCAGTATATCGGATTAAACAAAGTTCAGATAGAAACATTGTTTACAGAAACCGAAGCGGAATTGACGATGAATACATCATCCGACAATTCGCAAATAAAAAACAGTCTGGCCAAGATTAAAGATATGGTGATTGACGCAAAAAAACCAGGCACATCCTTATCAACAAATTCACAGAATACATTGGATTTATCAGGATTGTTGGATTTTAGTTCTGATAACAAGATTAGCGATGCCATGTCTTTGTTTACCATCAACAACAATAACGCATCCAGTATATCTAACCAGCGTGGCGGCGCACTGTATAACACTGCAGTGGCACGTTGTAAAAAGTCTGTTCTGGATTCATGCCAGGCCCAAGGTATTGATTCTGCGATAATTACGAATTCATACGACATACAGATTGACAAGGCTTGCATCACGTATGAGTCTGTATTAAACCAACAAAACACAGAAATGTTGGCAACCGTACGCAATGCCGAAAACGTGTTACAGCGCGCACGTTTGGTGGTGGCAGCGAACAAGAACAGCTATGATTTGCGCGGATGTGTTGGTGCATTGGAAACATGTATGACGGATGAGTATCTGTGTGGTTCTGATTATGAATACTGTCTGGATCCGACTGGAAAATACATCAGTGGTGGCGCGATTGTGCTGGGCGGCAAAATTGGTGTATTCAACGAAAATGCGGTTAAAGAACTGCTAACGGATAAGATGGTTGTTGAATCGCGTAACGCCCAGGCATTTGGTCCATGTGCAGATGTATTAAATTCATGCCAGGATTACACGTATTCCAATGGCGTATATCAGACAGATAACAAGGTTATCAACGAATACTTGTCACGTGTCATCCCCCAGATTAAAAAGAGTCACGATAATTTGATATCAGATTTTGCCAGCAAATGCATCGCCGATGTCACAGAATGCATCCAAGATAACAACCCCAACAAGACCAACATTACCAATACTGCCATCCGCGCATGTAAATCAGTTATAACAACGTGTATGTCTGCACTGGATGAAACAGGAACACAAGAAGCCTGGGTTGCGACACTGATGGATCAACGCACAATTGCATGTCGCGAATCTGGTGGTGAATGGAACGTCAACACAGAAACATGTTCGTGTTCTGGTGAACTGACCATTTCTGGCGATGGCAAAACATGTGTAAAAAAACAAGATTTATGCACAGATTCTGGTGGAAACTGGAAAGACTCTGTATGCGAATGTATGGCTAACGCACACTTAACGACGAATAATAAATGCGCATGCAATACAAATTTCGCATATAATGACACCAGCAAAACATGTATCCCAACAAAATGCGGTTCAGGTCAATATCTGGAAGACAATAAATGTAAAACATGCCCAACAGAATATCCAAATTCTGGTGCGGGTGCAACCAGTGCAGATGAATGTTATCGTGATTGCATTGACACAGACATTGAAAACTCAGCAACTGTATCAGGTAAAGTATATTCAAATAACACAAACACATGTTTGGCAACCGAATGCGTTGAAAACTTTATCACAAGCACTGACAGCAAAACATGCGAACAAATAGTATGCGGCAGTGGACAGTTTTTAGAAAACAACGAATGCAAAACATGTCCCGCAAACAGCACTGTGAATGAAGAGCGCACAGGATGTATATGTAATGACGGTTTCTATGATGATGGAACAGGCAACTGTGTGGCATCTGTAACATGCGCACCCGGATTCCAGTATAACACAGAAACCGGCTCATTAGAACCATGCGAAAATGGATATTATTGTTCTTGTGCGTCAGACAACGTGCCAGCAACAGAAACTGTAAAAACACAGTGTGCCCCATCGTATCCAAACACCTATGTTGGT
>JAZNAO010000036.1:0-40141 GCA_045586565.1 Candidatus Enterousia sp.
GACACAGACTGACTGGGCTTTTTGGCCGACACACCATTGACAGTAACCAAACCCGCATTAATCGCCGCCACCGCACGCGCACGCGTTGGATATATTTTTTGTTGAACCAATGCTAAATCTAATCTCATGCGTATATTATAACAAAAGAAAAGCACAAAAACAAGAAACCATTGACAATTTACACTTTTGTGCTATATAAGAAATATACACACAACTAAGAGGCGTCACCATGAATACAGACAACGCACTAAAAACCCCCTCACACTGCGACGGATGCGAAAAACATTGCAAATACGGATACACGCGCACTCCAGACAACAAAATAGTTCCCACAATCAATGGTGAACCCCAAGAATACTTTATTCGCACAGACGGCAACATAACATCTACCGCCGTCAGCACACCTGCATACGCGCAACAACTGGCGCATATAATCGCCAAAAATTGCAATCAATACGGCAAATAAACAAAATCCCCAACACGGGGATTTTTATATTATACACTTTACAAGTATTATCAAAACACTACACATCATATATTAAACCATATTATCAAGCAAAAAGAATAGGGCACAACGCCCATTTTTTATTAAAAACCACCAAAAAACCGCGGATTTCCGGCATTTTTTAACGTTTTTGGCCAAAAAATAGGGCAAAACCGCATATTTTTTTGACAAAACAACAAACCGTAATATTTAACTATAATCAATATACTATTTATAAGAACTAACAAACTCGTGCAAACAAACAACACGCAAACAAAACCCAGGTCAACAACACAGAACACGACACAAGCACCACAAACCACCCGAGACATCAACAGCAAACACAACGACAGGATTGGCAATATTACGTATACGTTTACATAGCAAACTATTTACACGTCCATCTGTGCACCAGCACAGTAAACTGTTCGACAGGATTAGCGATATTATGTATACGTTTATCTGTGCACCAGCACAGCAAACTGTTCGACAGGATTAGCGATATTATGTATACGTTTATCTGTGCACCAGCACAGTAAACTATACATAATATTATCTTATCCGCCTTTGCCACTGAGCCGTTCCGGTTCAGTAACTAAAAAGCAAAGGAGGAGATTATGGCATTTCGTCGTGGAAGATTGCGCAGATTGCGTCGTCGTTTGCGGATGCGTACTGGCGCACGTCGTTTGTATCGCAATCGCCGTTCTTACAAGTATTAATGTACTGTACGAACCCTAATTTTATTGGTGGTGTTGGTTTCATACCTTGTAGAAAATGCAAAGCGTGTGAAATTGCCAAGAAAAAAGAATGGGCTGACCGGTTGATTATTGAGAGTACTTACTGGCCTTTCAGTTATTTTGTATCACTCACTTATGATCCGGAACACATGCCCCCGGATTTATCATTGAGACCGAAAGACATGGTTGATTGGAAGAAGCGACTTGGATATTACGTTGGTAGAGTTCCCCAGTTGTATTACTGTGGTGAATATGGCGATAAAGGCGATTTACCGCACTATCATGCAATTATCTTTTGTGATTCCGACCAATTTTATAACATCTTAAAGTCTTGGGATTTAGGACGTATTTCCGTTGAATACTGCACCCCTGAACGATGCAGTTATACTGCTGGTTATACGACTGAAAAACTTGATAAACCTGAACGGACTGACGGTCGTTATCCGGAATTTCATGGAGCATCCCGAAAACCTCCACTTGGTTATCGGTTGCTGTTTGATCTTTTGGAAAAATTAGCGACTGACGAAGGATTTCGCGAACGAATGTTGCGTCGTCCTTATCCTCCGTATTCTGTGAGTATTGGCGGTAAAAATATCCGCTTACCACCGTATATCAGAAACAAATTAGCACCGTTTTGGAGAGAATACAATGCAGAGAAACAAAAGGCCTTTAAGCATCAAAAAAATCTTGAAGCGCAACTTATACTTAGCCAGATTAAGAAAAATTTGCAGAAGTTGCATCTCATAGATCAGGACGAGATTGTGTCTTGGCCTGAAAAAGACGGTACTTGGAAATCAACAATTTGCGGACCTCGTTTGAATTGGAAACATTTCAAATTTGTATCGCGTGATATACGCGACAATTTAGAGGCTCGAAATCGTAAAGCATATAACTTAAAACATAGGAGACTATAATGAATTCACATGCGTGGACTATTGCCATATGTACGGCATTAACAACGTTCTTATCTTATATTTTACAAGCTATAGGTGCGTAAAATGGATAAAGACGTATTACGGACTATTGCAGGTATGTGTGATAATCTCGAGGATCTTATTCGTAATAATAAAGCGAAACGTCCAGATTATACACAACAAAAAATTATTTTGGACTTGTATATGTCTATTATTAACTTTCTAAACTATTTTCAAAAAACTATAGGAAAATAACATGGCTTTAAAGAGATATAAACACGACTTATCAAATACTCGTTTGACGTCGTTTGACATGGGTAAACTTATTGTTACCCGATGTGAACCGGTTATTGCCGGTACGTCTGTAATTGGTGGTATTGGTGCCGGTATGCAATTGGCTCCAATGGTACATCAATCATTAACTCAAATCCGCGTTGACACGTTCGCTATTGCTGTTCCGGATCGATTGATTTGGGTTGATGCTGAATCTTTCTATACTGGAGGATCTGACGGTAATTCTCGTCCAGAGGTTCCTTACGTTGTAGCGCCCGAAGGTGGTTGGCAACCTGGTTCCACTATGGATCATATTGGTGCGCCTACTGGTGTTTCCGGATTGAAATTTGATGCACGTCCTTTGCGTGCGTTGATTAAGTGGTATAATGAAAATTGTCTGGATTTAACCATTCAGGAACCTTTGCCGTTATCAACCGCATCAGGTCTTGATGAAACAACATATACCGGTGATTTGCGTATCAATTGGCCTAAGGATAGGTTTACAACCGCTCGTAAGGAAAAGCAACTCGGTGATGAAGTTGTTATTCCTATTGTAGGTTCTGCATCAGTTTATGGACAAGATGATTCTGCAATGAAAGTATCATCATATGGCAATTCAGGCTTAACATCAACAGGTGTAATGTCTATAGGTGGTTCAGCAGGAACTACAACTGCACAAGATAGTAAAGTTTCATTAGATATGTATATCAATGATGGAACAGCACAAGCAAATAACAGAGCAAATATCGTTTCAAAAGAATCTGGTTTGAATTCTGGTGTTTACGCTGATTTAGGTTCAGCTTCAGGTGTTTTGCCTGGTGAATTTAATTTTGCTATGGGTCAAGCTCGCTGGAAGATGCGCCGCAATTTATTCGGTACTGAATATCGTGATTTATTGGCTTTCTTTGGCATCCGTTATTCTGATCGTCGTTTGCAGTATGCTCAAACCCTGGCGCATGGTCGTCAAATGGTTGATATTTCTGCCGTTTTACAGACTGCACCAGGTACTAATTCTGCCGTCGGTCAGGTAGCAGGTCGTGGAACTGGATTTGGTCATTGTTCATATCGCCAGTACTTCGAGGAACACACTCAGGTATTGCATTTAATCGTTGTCCGTCCGGCACCGGTTTATGTCAATATGTATCCAGAAAAGTATGACATTGAAGTACGCGAGGACGTTTTTACTCCGGAATTTGCTCATGCAGATTTGGTTCCAATTAAGAACAAGATATTGTTCCCGACTGGAACTGATTCCGATAATGGTACATGGGGGTATGCGAATCCGTATGATTATAAGCGCACGTCATATAATGACGTTTCTGGACGTATGAAAACGACTGAGATTTCATATCATCAAGGACGTGTTTTTGAAACCGCTCCGCAGTTGAATGATGATTTCTTAAAGTGTAATCCGTCCGGACGTATTTTTGCTATTACCGACGATACAATTACGGATCACATCGAGGCTTGTGCTGTCCGTAATAAGTTCATTGAAAAATCGTTCGTTACTCCGAACGGCAATCCAAAATTCATAGGAGGTTAATATGAAAGTATCGATTAACGACCTGTTGAAAGGTCAGAGAAAAGCAGGAACATCTGCCTTTGCTGAAAAGATTGCAGCTAAAGTTGCAATTGCCGCCAAAGAACCGACCGAGGAAGAGGTTGAAAAAGGCATACCTGTTAAAACGTTCGTTTTAAGCTCCACAAGTGGCGAAATACATCGAGGTGAGTCAACTGTAGACCGCGTATCAAAACCCGAAACTCTGCGCGAAAAAATTGCGCGTTTTGACCGTTTGGCTGCTCGAGTACGTCAAGACCGTCAATATTTGGCAATGATTGGCGGTGAAATGTTGTCCCCGGATGATGAAAATCCGGACGACTTTGATTTTGATAACGGTGAATACGTTGATGACTTTGGCGACATCGTAGTCACTCCAACTCAGCCGGTTGAACCTAAGGTTGAACCGGAAACTGTTCCCGTTGCCGAGCCAACCGCCGACCCTGTGGAGGCGGATCCAACTCCGGCTCCGGAGGCTGTTTAAAATCTAGAATCGTGCATTATTCCTATGTACCTTGTGGAATAATGCACGTAATGACAGGATTTTACTATGAGCAGGCGATATAGGAAAAGACGTGAAGAAAGAATCCTAAATTCGGAACTTATAACCGAATCCGCACCGCGTGGTTTGACACAACCACTCCCGCTCAAACCAGCGGGGCGCGTGCGGCCTGTGTACGACACAAAACCGCTGGATAGAACATTCGGCGACACGCCAAGAATAGACAGCGGGAAAATTGTGCAAGACTTAAGACGTTTGCACATAGAACACGACATCCGGCATAATCAGGTCGATTCCAGAGGAAATCGATACGATTATCGCCGGGAAAATGTCGGACGTGACGAAACAGTTTATTTGCCATCTTCACACCCTATATGTCAAGAACGCGAAGAGCGAAGGGAAATCCTGTTCGCACGTCGTAAGGCTGGTAAAAGCGGGCAAAAAGCCCCAATTATCCGCCTTACTGTAAAATGTGAAAGGAGAAGAAAATGAGTGAATGGAATACATCTGCAGGTTGGTCCAATGGTGCCTCTGGTGCTTTTAGCGGTGCCGCTACTGGTATGTCAGTCGGCGGTCCGATTGGAGCCCTTATTGGTGGCGTTGGAGGTTTAGTCAGTGGTCTTTTTGGTACAAAAAAATCCACAAACTGGAATAGGAAATATTTTAATGAATCTGTTCGTCAGTTTAATGTTCAAGATGAATATAACAAGAATAGGTTGCAATATACGATTAAGGACGCAATAAAAGCCGGTGTTAATCCCGTTGCTGCGATTAATTCTGGTGCTGGACATTACAGTCCGACGATATCAGCCGGAGGCGGTTCCGGTTCTGAATCCGGTTCAGGTTTTGATACTCAAGGTTTTATTAATGGTATAAATAACTTTATATCAGCGAAACAATCTCGTCAGGATAGGGCAATAGCCTTAGAGAGTGCAAATCTTGATTTGGAATCTAAGCGCCTTGAAAATCAGATATTACGTCAAAGGCTTTTGACAGAATCACAGCCTGGAATTGTATCTACAAATGGAAACGCTCCAAAGAACAATGCTTGGCGTATACCAATGGATTATCGTTTGCGTGATGTTGGTGATTTGTACTTGCCTTGGCGTGATAGACATGGTAACATTCATTGGTTCATAAATCCTGATGCTATATCGGATGCTGACTGGTCTAATATAGAAGCTGTTCGTGCTCTTACTGTTGGTGCTGGAGAACTTTCTCGGGATTATGTTCCAAGAGATGGTTCTTATGCTAAGAAAAATTGGCCTAAGTTTCGTAGGTATGTTCGTTCTTTAGTGGGAGTTAATTGATGTCTGTATGTGAATTAGTTGATTATTGCAGTTCACCATTTGAGGTTATTTCTTTTATTAATCTCATTTGGTTGATGTTTTTAACTCTTGCTTTCGCAAGAAAAAAATGATACACTGCAATTAACAAAGGCGTATAAGAGTATCTTATGTTTATAGTTTTCTCCTGTAAACTATACATAATATACATTATGCGCCTTTTGTAATATTATCCCCTGGGGTGTACTTGTGACGATTTTTTATTTTCATTTCCTGCGACACAAACCACACCCCACCACAAAATTTATTCCAAAAAAAAGGGGGCACAAATAACACTTGCGCCCCGACACATCAAATCCAATAATTTATTGTGCAATTTCTTTTATTTTCTTCAAAGATTTTTTCGCGACATTTTTTATCTTTTTAACCCCCTGCTTTAAATCGCTCTCTTCCACAGCCGCAGTCTGCACCTTTTTTACTGCCGAACAACAGAACGGACATTTGGTTGCATTATTGCTGATACTTGACGTGCAATATGGACACGCGTGTGTATTTGCAGGCTGTTTATCACGCATTTTGTTCATCGTACGCACAAACAGGAATATCGCAAACATCGTTATCAAGAAACTGATAATAGAATTCAAAAACAACCCTAAATTCAACGTAGTAGCACCTGCCGCCTGGGCCTGGGCAATCGTTTCATATACCGCGCCCGGTTCACCACCACCCAACACAAAGAACCATTGTGAAAAATCAACCCCGCCAACCAACAACCCAATCGGTGGCATCATTACGTCTTTGACCAAAGAATTTACGACACTCGTCATCACAGACCCAACAATGATACCAACCGCCATATCGATTGCATTTCCGCGATTGATAAATTTGCCAAATTCTTTGAATATACTTGTCTTTTTTGCCATATTATTACTCCTTTTCTTGTTTGTTTGAATAATCTTCGATTGCCCGCAACACCTTATCCAAGGTTTTACGCAAACTTTCATTTTTTGTCTGAACGACAATATCCGCCTGGGCATAAATATCATAGCGTTCTTGTATAAGTTGTTCTAATATCTTGCGACTGTCAGTATTTAGCAACTGTGGCCGTGTATCACGCGCACCTGTACGTTCCACCAGCAAATCCAAATCCGCGCGCAACCACACCGACAACGCCCGCTCCAAGACCATTTGACGCACCGCCGGGGTGATAAAAGCCCCCTCGCCCGTGGAAATAACTTTTAATGCCGGCGGCGTATCCAACAATCGTTCAATAACACGCTGTTCTACACGACGAAATTCTTCTTCGCCATACATAGAAAAAATATCCACCACGCTACAACCCGCAGCGGCTTCTATTTCCTTATCAGAATCAACAAACGGAATACCCAAACGTCGCGCCAACGCACGCCCTACACTGGTCTTACCCGCCCCCATCAATCCCACCATCACTACGGGTCTGTCAATAAATTCTTCATTAGTCTCAATCATAACACAACATATCATATCAAATTTTCGCACACAAACAATAAAAAACCTATTTTGCGTTTTTAATAATGTGATTTTTATGCTATAATGCATACTATATATAGACAGAACCAAGAGAGAATCAAATGAAACATACTAATCCTTTCTTATTATCCGCACTAATCGCATGCATTGCAACAAATGCGCATGCATCACACACATACGCAAACACGATAACCGCGCACAACATCGCGGCGATTCAACACGCAATAACACACACTGCATTTAATTCTTTCGAAGGCGCAATGTCCGCATCGCTGGGAACAGTACACAATATCCCTGCCCCAGAAGACCCACAAAAAACATACGGTCGCGCACCAATGTATGGACGCGCTGCAACATACGGCGAATATAACGACGACGGCAGCGCAGGTCGCAGCGGCGGAAACAACACCAATCCAGACACCGCCCTGAACAGCATTTGGTTCAGTTGGGAACACGTTGGTGACGATGTTAAATTTGACGAATACGACAAAATAGATTCTGACATCAACCTGGTTATGATGGGACTGTCTGGCGGTCAATCAAAAATGGGCAACGGTATTACCCAGTGGGGATTATACACTGGATACGTTGGTGGCACCCAAGAAAACAAATTCTTGGACATTGATGAACAAGGTGGATATTTTGGGCTCTACAACGGTTTCTATCTGGGGAACTTTAACCTGTCGACCAGCGTAAACGGTGGTGTTCTGGACAATTCTGCTGACAATATATACGGAACGGATGATTTTACAAATTTCTGGATTGGTGCAGTTGCAAATGCAACATACAACATTGCATTGGACAACACATTTACAATCCAGCCCGGTATCCAACTGGGGTACACATGGATAAAATCCGACGATTACACATCGGCATCTGGCGATATGCTGACCAACGAATCGTTTAATATGATAGAAGTATCCCCCACCCTGCGCGCAATAAAACATATCGGCGCAGGCTGGTATGGCGCATTAAATCTGAAACATGTGATGATTTACGCAAACGGTGGCGATTTAAGCATCAACGGCAATTCTGTATCAGAACTGGACATGGATAACTTTACAGAATACAGCCTGTCACTGGAAAAATCGATTGCGAACGTGACATTTACCGCCAACTTTGGCCGCCGCGACGGCAGTCACAACGGTTGGATTGGTGGCACAAATATCAAGTTCAGATTTTAAAAAACGGGGCGCGCCCCGTTTTTTAATATTTATAATTGCATTAAATTCCACAATCTGATAAAATACATTTGTCAGTGGGATTTTTCACTGATGGGGCGTCGAAACCCGTGAAACAGGTGTCCGCACGACTTGTGGACATAAAATTCTCCAACCAATTGGGTTGGAGGGCGGTGAATACATTGAATAAGCCCGCTATACCTGTTTATAGTTTCGAACCTCCAACCGCTTTATTAGATATCGCGGTTTTTTTGTTGCATATATGAAACGAAAAAAAGGAGAAAGAAATATGAACAAATTATTAAAACTAACCGGCGTATCAATGTTGGCAGTTGTTGCCACAACAAACGCAAATGCCGCAGGATACACATGTGAAGAATTAATTGAATATACGTCATGTAACGCGGGGTATTATTTAAAGAATACTGTTTCATTATGCCCAGAAGGCTCTACATACGGCACAGGTTATTGTGGTTGGACAGATTATGATCCTGAGATTAATGTACCAGAAGAAGATTGTACAGGCACCGGTGTATCATATATAGCAGAGGTATGTTATGAATTTGATGTTCATGGCACTATTAACGTTGTCGCCGAACCGAATTACGCAACAGCAAACACGTGTTCCGAATGTCCGGCGGGTTCGTATTGCCCGGCCGGTTCAGAATCCCCAATCCCATGTCCGGCGGGTTCGTATTGTGCAATCGCAAAATTGCCGACGCCAACCAGCCAATGTGCGATTGGTTCATATTCATTGGCGGGCGCAACCGCATGTTCAACATGCCCAAAATCCCATCTGACCGATGCCAACGGTAATGTTGTGTCTGTAACGACAGCATCCACCGGTTCAACCAGTTCATCGGCATGCTTTGTCGCCAAGGGAACAGAATTCAAAGATTCCAAGGGTACATATAAGTATACCGATAATTGCGAACACGGTAACTATAGTTTGCGTTTACAGTGTGAAAACTCTGGCGGCACATGGCAAGACAATTATTGCAATTGCGGTGATGATTTGTCCTGGCTTATTGAAGGTGAATCTGGCGCTTGTGTTGATGACGAAACTCATCAAGAATGGGACGATTGTAGTAGTGCAGGTGGCGAATGGTCATGGGATGATCTGGAATGCAAATACTAATGTATACACTGCGAAACAAAGCCAAAAATCCCCCCAGACGGGGGATTTTTAGCGTTGTTTTTGGATTTTGACGGGCAGTTTTTTATTTATACCCAGACACCATCGCCACGTATCCGCAACAATCTTATCTAAACAACCCTTTCGTTCAAATTCTACAATCCACTCTTGAACATCCACCTGATGCCGATCAAAATCCACATACGATTGCCAACAAGTACGCAAGGCACTGCGCTGATAGCGCAATTTTTTATCATACAACGTATATTTTACGGGCGATTTTCCATCCAACGCCCTGTTGCACAGGGTATAAACCGCCTTGATTGTTGCCTTGCGACGCACAGACCTACTCCATATTCGCCAACTGTTCCAACTGGTCCGCCGCAATCAAGGCATCAATCATTTCATCCAGACCGGCACCACCCGCCAATATATCATCTAATTTATACAACGTTAATTTGATACGATGGTCTGTAACGCGCTGTTCTGGGAAATTATATGTACGAATCTTTTCACTGCGATCCCCCGAACCAACCATCGATTTACGCGATGCGTTGCTGGCGCATTCTTGTTCCATACGTTGCTTTTCATACAATTTTGAACGCAACACCGCCATCGCCGCAGTTTTATTCTGCAACTGCGAACGTTCGTTTTGACATGTAACAACAATACCGGTCGGAAAGTGCGTAATACGAATTGCACTGTCGGTTTTATTTACGTGTTGGCCACCTGCCCCAGATGCACGGAATATATCGATACGAATATCTTTATCCTCAATAACAACGTCTATATCTTTGGCTTCTGGCATAACAGCAACAGATGCCGCGCTGGTATGGATACGACCACCCGCCTCGGTTTCTGGGACACGTTGCACACGATGAATGCCAGACTCAAACTTCATACGTCCATACGCACCCGCGCCATCAATCTTGAACACAATTTCCTTGTACCCACGCAAAGAAGTTGCGTTTTCTTCGATAACTTCTACCTTCCACCCCTGACGCAAGGCATATGATTTATATTGATTATACAAATCACCCGCAAACAATGCGGATTCTTCGCCACCAACACCCGCACGAATTTCCATAATCACACTGTTATCATCTGCTTCGTCACGTGGCAACAACGCAATTTGTAAATTCTTTTCGATATCTGGCAACCGATGATTTAATTCATGTAATTGTTCATTTGCAATTTCACGCAATTCCGCATCACCCAGCATTTCTTCCGCATCTTTGATACCTGCGACAGTTTGAAAATATTCCGCAATCAACGGCAATATTTCATTAAGACGCGAATATTCTTTGGACAATTTGGCCAAATCATCACCTGACACATTCCCAGAATTCATCTGGGTGGCGATATCATCTGCACGACTTTGAATATCACGCAATTTTTGTTCAATAATCATTTTTATTACGCCCCCATAACGAACTTTATTACATCTGCGACAGATAATTTTTGCTGATCCCCAGTCGTCATATTTTTTAACATAACAACCTGATTTTTTACTTCATCTTCGCCAATTATCGCACTGAATCTGGCGTTTATTTTATCAGAATACTCTATTTGGTTTTTAAACTTTTTTTCCGCATCCAAATACGCAACAGACACCACATTTGCATCGCGCAATACATTCAAAACAGACACCGCATATGATAAATTTTCATTACCCATACACAGCACCGCCACATCAATCGGTGATTCAAATCGACTTAAATCAATTGAACCTGATTCCATCAGCGCAACAAATATACGCGAAAAACCAATTGCGGCACCAACCCCAATAATTCTGGTTTTACTGAATTTGCCCGCCAAATCTGCATAACGACCACCTCCGGCCACCGTCCCCAGTTCTGGATATTTCAATGATTTAAATTCAAATACCAATCCGGTATAATACGCCAACCCACGCGCAATCGACAAATCGATTTCTGCATTTTTTACACCAAACGCATCCAACGTTTTCATAAACTCATTCAGTTCCGCAATCGCCGAATTCAGCTTATCAGACTTGTTCAAGAAACCAGAATAACCGTTTGTAAATACAGATTTAATCTGATTTTCTTTATTTTCGTCATTTAACGTGTCACGTAATCCTTCGGCAAAGTCATCATCCCCCATTTTGTCTTTTTTATCGATTAAAACAAACACGTCTTTCTTTTGTGTATCATTCATTTCCAAATAATCAAACAACGCATCCCAAAACGGTCGCGATCCGATACGAACTTCATTTTCACCAATAAATTCAGACACAGAATTTAATGTGCGCTGAATTACAGATATAATTTCCGCATCATAATTCATTGATAATGAATTCACCCCCATTATATCCATATCCATTTGATAAAATTCACGATATCGACCACGTTGCGCGCGTTCTCCGCGATAACGTTTTGAAAACTGACTGGCACGGAACGGGAATGTCAAATCATTCAAATGTCCCGCCACATATCGTGACAGACCGACTGTCCCATCATAACGCAATCCCATCTTGGTATCACCTTTTTGGAACAAAAACATTTGCGTTTCAATTTCATCCCAATTATCTTTATCTGTCAAAACTTCGGCGCGTTCAATTGCCGGCAAATCCAGCATATTAAATCCCGACGTTTTCAACACGTCCAACATACGCGCCGCACAAAAATCAAAACAACGTTGTTGTGTTGGCAATAATTCTATAAAACCCGATAACGGTTTTGTTGGTTTTAAATCCATTTTTTTATTTCCTATGGTTTTAATGGAAAAACTTTATGCACATTGTGCACACATTATATCATATAAAAAGACAATATGCTAATATTCGGCCACGTGGCCGTGATGAAAAACTGTAAAAAACACATTTTCATTTAACATTTCATATCAATATTAGGACAAAATTTACATTTTTCAACTAAAAATCAAAAAAAGTGGGGCACCCCGTCCGCGCACATACACAAATGACGAAAGAAAAGATTTCTTGCTTAAAACATCTGTGCATTATTTTTTTGCCAAGGTGCCCCATCAAAGATATACATATCATACCCCAATTGAACACCACGCGCCACAGGTACCTTTTCACAGTCCACTATTCATAATGACATTCAACATCATACGAAAAGGTCCCTATGTCATCTTGCAACTCTATTTCATTGGGCATATAGCAATCTGTAACATCATCAGACCCTGCGGCACTTTCGCCATATATATCTGCATACGTATATTTTGGACATCTTTGACACACATATTTTACCGCACCGGCCGACTCCGAATAATACCCTGCATCACAGACAGGCTTTACATTACCCACACCATCACACGTGGCGTTCTCTGGACACGCATGACAACCCGTAAATACGTCTGTGCCACTCAAAACGTTGTAAAACCAACTCGGCTTCCCATAGTATCCATCCGCACACACAATATCAGCGTTACCAGACAACCCAGCACCAAGCTGACATTCACAAGAGTATGTCATTGAACTTGCATCACAGACTGTTACAATTTTGCGTAACACACTGCCCAAACCGCTACTGGTCACATAACCATCTGGCAACGTTAGAGCCCCTGTATCACACGTATCGCAAATCGAATCGCATCCTGCCCCCGCAGTATACCCCGCACCACAAGTCGATAAATAACATTGAAACCCCGCACCCTCTGCCATACTTGTTATCATCAATGCAAAAATTATTAAAAAAACTTTCATATTTTATCTCCCTAACAAAAAACCGCCATCTGGGATATGGCAGTCGGGGTGTTAGAAAAATCATCCAAAAGTTTGATCTCGTCGGCCTTTGGGCGCGAACGCCCTGTTGTATAACCGACGACACCCCGACGCAAACAATTGCAAAGGGGAGAACTTACATAAAAAGTCGCGACACCGCGACCAGTTATGCATGCGGATCTATCAGTATGCACAACCGCACACCGCTTTTGGACAGGCTTTTCTAAGGCCTCGAACCCACAATCCCTATGGATTCCTGTCAACAATTATACAACAAAACACATATTCAATCAAATAAAAAACATAAACACATAACAAATATCACAAAACAATATATAAATAATATGTATATAATCAAAACATCTGATACAACACACCCCCATTTTGTTTCAGCCACCGCTTTGCCCGCTCTACCCCCGGACCATAGAGTTCACGCACTGTCGCCCAAAATTCATCGGAATGATTCATATGCTTTCTGTGCGCCAATTCATGCATGACAACATATCGCATAACATCATATGGCGCAAACGCCAATCGCCACGAAAAAGACATCGCGCCCGAACTGGAACAACTGCCCCAGCGACTGGTGGTATCGCGTATTACGATACGTTTTGGCCAATATTCGCGTGGCGCGGTCCGTATTATTCTTTTCAGTTCCACCAGAAATTCTGCCTTGATAAAGTCACGAATACGCCGTTCAAACATTCGCACATCGCCACCAACAACCAATACATCTGTATCTAATTTATTAGAACGCATATTTGGATTATGTTCCACACGCACACAACGCCCAAAAAATTCAATTACATCACCTGGCACGACATGGACCTTTGCTGGACATTTTTGGAACACGCATTCCACCCACTTTTGTTTAGATTCCAGAAAACGCAACGCAGCGCCCGTTGAAACCAACCACGGTTTTGATATATGAATTTCGCGTTGTGGTTGAACCCTGGGGCGCAAAGTAATATTCCGCAACCCACGTCGTGTTGTAATCACAACCGGGATTTCTTCACCCGACGACAATGTTAGAACATAATCAGACATTTATTTAATCTTGTCCCGAATATCACGTGCAATTGCATCTGCATCAAATCCCATATGGGCATACACCGCCCCACCCGGCCCAGACACACCGAATCGGTCAATTCCAACAACCGCATCTGCAAATTCGAACCACGGCGCAGATGCAGATGCCTCAATCGCGATTACTGTGCCACGCAAAATTTTTTGTTTATATTCATCATCTTGCCGACGGAAATCAGACACAGACGGCACAGATACCACCTGAACATTACCACCCAATTTTTCTGCAACATCAATTGCCAACGGCACTTCACTGCCCGTGGCCAAGATTGTCGCACGTACGCGCGCACCACGTGCCGGCGCAATTATATATGCGCCACGCGCGATATCGGCACCTAACGGTGTTGCGACCTGACGAATTGCCTGACGCGTCAGCACGATACACGTCGGATGATTCTTTGCACACAACGCAGACCGCCACGCATAAATCACTTCGGACACATTGCACGGACGCACTACATTTAAATTTGGAATCAATCGCAACGATGGTAATTGTTCAATTGGCTGGTGCGTTGGGCCATCTTCGCCCACGGCAACACTGTCATGCGTAAAGACATACACAACAGGCAATCCCGACATTGCCGCCAAACGAATGCTGGGGCGCATATAGTCACTAAACACCAAGAACGTTGAGCCATAAACACGCAATCCCGACAACGCCATACCATTTAATATCGCCCCCATTGCATGTTCACGCACACCAAAGTTAATATAATTTCCACTAAAATCATTTGCATTGATATCGCGTGACGCAGACACACGCGCATTTGTACTGCCCCCCAGATCTGCACTGCCCCCCACGATACGCGCGCCCGATTCCAACAGAGCATTTAAATATAATCCTGATAATTCCCGCGTTGAAATTTTATCTGCGACAGGCGGAATCGTAACATGGGGCAGATTGTCATCGACATCCGCCATCAATACAGGCACCTGTTCCATCGCGACATTACGCCACGCATTTTCACCACACGGCGATATAAACTTTTGAATCAAATTCATCAACTCTGCATCATTTAACGCCAATCCATGCGCCCGATTAGTGCCTGCCAAACTGGATTCGCGGCCAATTTCTGTCTTGCACTGGATAAAGACCGGTACATCAGACTTCTGCGCCGCAGTCAGCGCACGATTCATACGCGCAAAATCATCCCCCGGCACACAAATCACACGCCACCCCGCCGCCATCATACGCGCCGGAATATCAACATCTGTCTGGGCAACACCATCAATACTAAACCCATTATCATCCCACAACAAAATCAAATTATTTAACCGATACAATCCCGCAAAAGCAATTGATTCCTGGGCAACCCCTTCCATCAAATCACCATCAGAACACATACAATAAACCTTGGAATCGGTTTTATTGATTTTTGCCGCCATGGCCATACCAACTGCATTACCGACGCCCTGACCCAACGGTCCTGTGGTGGCATCAACGCCGGGAATACCGTATTCTGGGTGACCTGGCAACCCGCCAATTTTGCGAAACTGATTTAAATCACCAACATCATACCCCGATAACTTTAACACAGAATACAACAGTGCACTGCCGTGTCCGGCCGACATAACAAATTTATCACGTCCACGTCGCATAAAATTGGCAAAAACAGTTGTAATAACATCTGCCGCACCCAATACGATACCAACATGACCACTGTGCGCCATACGCACCGCATGCAGTGCCCACGCACGCGCGGCATTTGCCATTTCTTTTAAATCTTTGGAATTATACCTCATATGTGATATTATATCATAAAAAGGACGAATATAAAAATGTTAAAAATATGGACAGACGGCAGTTGCCTGGGCAACCCCGGTCCCGGCGGATGGGGATTTGTGGCCACAGACGGCAAAAACATCGCCGAACGCAACGGTGGCGAAGCAAACACAACAAACAACCGCATGGAATTGATGGCGGTTATCCGGGCTCTGACAGCGGCGCGCAAACATGACACGGTTGAAATTCACACCGACAGCCAATACGTCAAAAACGGCATGCAAACATGGTTAAAGAATTGGAAGCGGAACAATTGGCGCACTGCGAATAAAAAGCCAGTCAAGAATCAAGACCTGTGGCAACAATTGGATGAAATCGCATCCAACAAAACAATACATTGGGTCTGGGTCAAAGGGCACGCCGGCGAAGAAATGAACGAACGCGTTGATGAATTGGCCCGCACCGCCGCCATGGAATTGAAATAATGGTTGATAAAACATTTGTATACACCACAACTAAATCCATGCAAATACATAGATAAATAAAAGTTTAGCGAAGTATTCGATATTCAAAGCACAGAGTTAAATCATTGAAAAAAAATACCAAACACAAAACACTCGTCATCCCCGCGCAGGCGGGGATCCAGTGCGTCGCAGACATTTTTTTAATTTGTCCCTGCGGGGCAATGGATACCCACCTTCGTGGGTATGACGAGCTTAAATAAACTTTTATTTATCTAACTAACTAAGGTTTACAAAAAAATCCCCCGATTGGGGGATTTTTATCTAGACAAACAAGAACATCTCATCACGATGGATTGGTACCACCAACTTCACAAACTATGCCATTTTCATCAGTCCGATAGTAATTCCCTTGAACACAAGAACATTGTTTCCCATTCCAAACAGCCGGTAAGAGATCAACACTATTTATCGTCCCTATTGTGCAAACGCATTCCCCATTCTGCCACGTGGCGCCAGCCTCTTTACAGGCATACATCTCACCCATCACAGACGAATCATCATGTATCCAATATTCTATATCATTTGCCTCTGAACGGAACTTACGTGACGAACCATAGCTCAAAGATTCTTCGGTAACTGACATGTTTGCATAATAGCGCTTGCCACCACGCAACACATTCAACGATGGTGTTGTCTTTTTATCACTGCGCAGATACAACGACGCATCACCAACGTGCATAATTACACCACAGTCGCCTGCTTCGTCGGCACCGGCACCAAAACCAATGGTTGTTTCACCATCTGGGCATTGCACGCGGATACCTGCCTGACCCTGTGGGACATCTTGGGGCACTGCATAATACCCAACACCAACATCAGAACACGTCGCATCATTTGCCGCCGCCAGATATGTTCCACCCGGACACGCAATCAGACATTGTTCCACACTGCTGGCACCTGGTTCTGAATTATAACCAGACGCACATCCATCCGCCCCAAACGTTTGAACCAATTCTGTTTCTAAATCGTCTGGACACATTGGGAAATCACTCATTTTTCTGCCTGTGCAATACGACCCGGCCGGACAAACCTGGGCATATTTGAAATAATAACGCCAATTATTTGAACCCGTTCCCAAACAATAAGGATCTTTCACAATAAACCCTGGATTTAAACGAGCATAGTACGGCACCTGAATATTTGCTAAACTATCATAACGCCCCGTTTCCAAATTATACTGAACATTATCAACAAGCAACAAACCTGCCGCCGTCTCATAACGATAATGCATATTACACATTTCTATTCCCGCATGTGGCGTAACTGTGTCATCACCATCAGCGATCATCACCACCTCAACATCATAAGATTCATCAGGAACACCATCTGCATTTCTGGGATACCAATCTGTTTGGAACAATTCAGCTATCCAGGACTCATCATCAAACGAAGGCTTCGCCGGACAATCAGAACATACCGTGGCCCCTGCGTCAGAATAAGTTGTATGTATACACTTGCCCCTATCCGCCAAATCACCCGCACACGCATATCCTGCTTCGCACTTAGTGCATTTATTTCCTGCCTTTGGTGTTGCATCATACACACCATTGTATGTCAGATAATATCCAGGCTTGCACGATGTATACCTTTCCGAACATGTAAATCCCGTCTCTGCCACACATGTACACGATTCGCCATCACCACTGACCACATATCCTGGATCGCACACACATTGATATTCAGATGCCGAACATCCTGTACAACTATACGTACCAACATCAGAACCGCCCGTACCACCGGTATAATAACCTGTACATGCCTGCTGGCGCACACCATTATCAATATCCACAGATGCCAATAAATTTACATTAGGAACCGAATCGCATGTTACACAATCATTACCCGCACCTGTCGCATTCAAAAAATACCCAGATTCACATTCTGTATATTCAATCAATTCTTCACAGACATAACCCGCAGCCATCACATTAGATGTGATTAGCAAAACAGGCAAAAGCGCAAAAAAGCGCAGAAATCTGAACATTCTTCCCACTTCTTAATATCTATACGCACACATCATAGAAAAAAACAGGTATATAACACAAGCAAAAAATCCCCAAAAGCAAAAAATTATCTGCTTGCATATCGGCAAAATATATGGATGACCAATATAAACTAAACACAAAACGTCATAATCCAGGATTAGCAAAATAAATTAAAATGATTTATATGCGATAAATTATTACAAATTATTTTTAAAGCCAGTTGCGACGATAAACATCTCTACACTATCTTTGCGTGAAGACGGCGGTTTAATATGATGCACAGATTCAAAATGTTGCTTAATCTGTTTTAACAAGTCATTTGTGGTTCCACCCGTAAACGATTTACATACAAATGTTCCGCCAGGTTTCAATGCACGAATCGCAAAATCCAGCGCATACTCCAACAACACCATTTGACGAATATGATCTGTCTTTTTATGTCCCACCGTATTCGGTGCCATATCAGACACAACAACATCCGCAGTACCCGCCCCCATTTCATCTATGGGTAAATTCAATTTTTCTTCCAGCCATCGCAATGCCGCATCGGACGTAAAATCACCCTGGTATGTTTCAACACCAACAATCGGCGAAATTTCCAACAAATCCATTGCAAAGATACGCGACTTTGGATACGTCCGCGCGATATATTGCGACCACGACCCCGGCGCCGCCCCCAGATCAACAACAACCTGGCCATTACGCAAAAATTTGAACTTTTCGTTCATTTCAATCAATTTATATGCCGCACGTGCACGATATCCATCTTTTTGTGCACGCGCCACATACGGATCAGCCGCCTGGCGTTGCAGCCACGCGACCGAAGATTTTTTTGCAGCAATTTTTTTATTTGTAATTTTCATATATTATTTTTGTTTTGCACGCTGTTTTTCCATTGCCTTGCGATATAAGGCATAAGTGTCTTGTGCCGCCTGACGCGCAGAACCATATGTTGTTGCATATCGTTCATCATCCGTATTAAAACGAAAATCTTTGCGTCCTTTATATTTATAATTTACCACCACCGACCAACTATGCACATCCGACAAACTTTTTGCATGGCCACACGGTGCCTCAACAAACAAAATTTTATCACGGAACACACAGTTAAACCAATGTTTAACATTTTTCCAATCCAATGGATAAAAAATTTCTAAAACTTTCATATATAAATTCCTTTTATTGTGGTTTTTTATTTTGTGGCATTGGACGATTCTGTTGCATCTTTTGCATAACAGCCTCCATCCCCCCCATGCGTTGAATCATTGCCATCTGTTGTTTCATTTTGGCATATTGTTTTATCATATGCTCTACATCACGCACAGTACATCCCGCAGTTTCTGCAATACGCGCCTTGGCGTTGGCAAAAACCTTGTCTGGTTCTGCACGTTCAGCAGGTGTCATTGCCTCTAATATTTTAATTTGTGCATCAACACTGCCGTCCTTTATCTTCTCTTTCATTGCGGCCACAGCACCACTCATACCCGGCACCATTTTTAATAAGCCACTAAAATTATTCATTTTTTTAATCTGTTTCAGTTGCGCCAACATATCGTTCATATCAAACAGTCCCGACATCATGCGCTGGGCTGTTTCTTTCATACTGGCCGATACTTTATCCGCCCCAAAATCTTTATCTACATTTTCTGCAACCGTTTTTTCTTTCTTTTTACCAAAACCAAACATTTTTCTACTCCTTTTCCTGTTATTTTATTGTCTTTTTTTTGTTTTGTCCAGATACTTCTGCAAATATTTCCCGGTTTGCGATTCTGGAACATTTGCAACATGTTCTGGTGTTCCTGTGGCAATAACCTGCCCGCCACCGGCACCACCTGTTGGTCCCAAATCCACAATCCAATCCGCGGTTTTAATCACTTCCAGATTGTGTTCAATAACGATTACGGTATTGCCCTGCTCGACCAATTCATGCAAGACAGATAATAATAATTTTATATCTTCAAAATGCAAGCCCGTTGTTGGTTCATCCAGAATATATATCGTTTCACCTGTACTGCGCGCTGCCAATTCTTTGGACAATTTAATACGTTGCGCTTCACCACCAGATAGATCCAACGAACTCTGCCCCAGTTTGATATAATCCAATCCCACACGTTTTAATAACTCTAACTTACGTGCAATTTTAGGCACATTTATAAAGAAACGATACGCTTCTTCAACGGTCATATTTAACACATCTGCGATTGATTTGCCTTTGTATTTAACCGCCAATGTTTCTTCGTTATACCGTGACCCGCGACAACATTCGCATTCCACATACACATCAGCCAAAAAGTTCATTTCTATCTTTATCTGACCGTCACCCTGACACGCCTCGCATCGGCCACCTTTGACATTAAACGAGAATCTGCCCGGTCCATACCCGCGCGCTTTGGATTCTGGCAACCCTGCAAAGAAATCACGTATATCGCCGAACACGCCGGTATATGTTGCCGGATTACTGCGCGGACTGCGCCCGATTGGCGATTGATCGATATCGACAACCTTGTCTACATTTTCCATACCACGGATTATATCATGCGCGCCCGTTTCCATTTTTGAATTATACAACGCACGCATCAGTGCCGGATATAACGTATTTAACAACAACGTTGATTTCCCAGACCCAGACACACCGGTCAACGCGATAAATTTTCCCAACGGAAATTCAACCGTTACATTTTTTAAATTATTTTCACGCGCGCCACTGATAACAATCGATTTTCCGTTACCCGCACGACGTTTTTTGGGCACCGGAATTTGACGTGTACCTGCCAAATATTGCCCGGTAATAGAATCTTTGTTTTTTATAACCTGGGATGGCGTACCTGCGGCAATAACGCGCCCGCCATTTATGCCCGCCCCACGTCCAATATCAACCAAGAAATCTGCTGCACGCATTGCGTCTTCATCATGTTCTACCACGATAACAGTATTATCTTTATCACGCAGCATCTTTAATGTGTCTAATAATTTATCATTATCAGCCTGATGCAAACCAATTGACGGTTCATCCAATACATACAAGACACCCGACAAACCACTGCCAATCTGTGATGCCAGACGAATACGTTGCGCTTCGCCACCAGACAAAGTCCCAGCCATACGCGACAACGTTAAATATCCCAACCCTACATTTTGCAAGAAATACAATCTGTCTGTAATTTCGCGCAATACAATACGCGCGATATCATTGTCTTTCTGGGAAGAATGATTTGGCAAATCACGGAACCATTGCAACGATTCATCAACAGACATATCGCAAACATCCATAATATCTGCACCATTTATACGCACACACAATGCATGAATATTTAAGCGCTTTCCATGACATACCGGACATGGTTTTTCCGATTGATACTTTGCCAATTCTGTACGCATTGCTTCTGATTCTGATTCGCGCCACCGACGTTCAATATTTGGAATAACGCCTTCATATGGTTTTTCGTACACAAACCCGTTCCAGTTGATTTTAATAGGCTCATCCCCACTGCCGTACAATATTAAATCTTTCTGTTCTTGGGTCAACGTATGCCATGGCTTTGATAAAGGAATTTTGAATTTTTTATGCAACGCATCCAACAAATGCTCAAATTGACTAAGCATACCGCCACGTGACCATGGGGCAATCGCGCCCCCCAGTATAGACTTTGACGGATCTGGCACAACCAAATCCGGCGACATATTTAATTGCACCCCCAAACCATCACAGTTCTGACAGGCGCCCATTGGCGCGTTAAAAGAAAACAATCGCGGTTCAATCTTTGGTACTGTAAATCCACTGACTGGGCACGCATAACTTTGTGAATATAGCGTATCTTCATTTGTATCCAATCGACGCACCAACACCGCGCCCGGCACCAGGCGCAAAGCCCCTTCGAACGATGCGTACATGCGGGATTTAAATTCTTCGGTATCTGTATTTTCAGGTGGCATTTGCAACCTGTCAACAATAACGAAAATATTATGTTTTTTATTCTTATCCAACGCAGGCGCCGCCGACAAATCCACCAATTCATTATCGATAATCGCACGCGTATACCCCTGCTTTACCAAGAAAGCCAATTCTTTGCGATATTCACCTTTGCGTTCACGAACCAACGGCGCCAGTATAAATATCTTTGTCCCAGACGAAATTTTCATGGTCCAATCAACCATCTCTGCCACAGTTTGTGATTTAATCGGCAACCCAGTTACCGGCGAATGTGGCACGCCAATACGCGCCCACAACAAACGCAAATAGTCGTAAATTTCCGTCACAGTTCCAACCGTTGAACGCGGATTTTTGGATGTTGTTTTCTGTTCGATTGAAATTGCCGGTGCCAATCCTTCGATTAAATCCACATCTGGCTTTTTTTGCATGTCTAAGAATTGACGTGCATAACTGGACAGCGATTCGACATACCTGCGTTGTCCTTCGGCATAAATTGTATTAAATGCCAATGAAGATTTTCCCGATCCAGATACGCCAGTAAAGACCACCAATTTATTTTTTGGTATGTCTAAATCAATATCTTTAAGATTATTTTCGCGTGCACCGCGAATTTTTATTGTACCTGCCATCGCACGAATATATATAGAAAAAATTTTTCACTTTTCAATACAAAGGGCGAAGTTTCCTTTCGCCCCATCATATTTATTTTTTTGACTGTTTTAACAAACTGTCAGGCGCCAAAGAAACATCTGCAACCCTGTCATGATCTTTACCAACATCAGGTATCAATTTTCCATTTACCCATATATCAATACCACCGGCATTTCCAAATGTGGCCTTGTATTTACCGCCACTTGGAACATAGTAAACATCACCCGGCACCAAAACACGACTGAACACGGTGTTGCCACGGCTATCTTCAACTTTTATCCATGCTTCCTGTGATGCCTGCAATATAACATCCGCCTTGTCACGATTATCAACACCAAATCTTTCACGCACGTCCTGTTTAAATTCTGGTTCATCAGACACGACAGTTTCCACGACAGTGTCTGGTGTCACCGGTGTATCTACAACATCTTGATTTGGCGTCAACACAACAATCAAGACCACCACGATAACAATCCCCACCAACGCACCAACAAACCATTTCCAATTTTGATAAACAAATTGATATGCCTTTACAAACCAGATTTTCATCCAATGTTCTTCTTTGATACTGGGCATTGCGCACGCAGGCACGTCTTCATCATCGTCTGGGGTGCAATCAGATTCCATCCCCATTTCTTTTTTTATTTTTGCCACAATTTCATCAGGATTCAATCCCAACTCCATCGCATAATTACGCGCAAAACCCAAAATATAAACTTGTTCTGGGATAATTGAATAATCACCATTTTCCAAGGCTTCTAAAAATTCTTCACGAATACATAATTGCTTTGAAATCGTTGGAATTTCACGTTTACGACGTCCTGTGGTCCGCGCATTACGCAACATTTCACCCGCCGTCATTTCCACAGGCATTTCAACAACATCTTTTACTTCAACATTATCATTCATAATCGACAATCCCCTGTTATGTTGCCTAAATCATACCCCAAAAATCGCGAATTGCAACCTTTAAGACATCTTTATCATCAATTTGATTCACACATATCCGAAATTCAGACGCATTTTTCATACCTGCGCTGTACCATGCGGCGTGCTTGCGAAACATTGGAACTGCGGTTTTATCGCCATAATATTCTAACGCATATTCCAAATGCTGTAATGCAATTTCACCGATATTTTGTGGTGCCGCGCCCCCAGTAATTTCAGATATTATCCACGGCCGCCCCAACAATCCACGCCCAATCATCGCCCCCGCGAACCCCAGTTTTTCGGCCATTTTAATATCATCGGCATTTTTTATGTCGCCATTGGCAATAATTGGAATTGGCACATCTGACACATCTGGTAATTGCGCCGGTCCAACATACAACTGCGCCCGCGTCCGACCATGCAGCGTTGCAAATCGCACACCACAATCCGCTGCAATATTTATTAAATCGCGCCAATTTTGATGCTCTTCATCCCACCCCAGACGTGTTTTGATTGATACTGGGATTTGCACTGCACGCACAACCGCATCCATTATTTTACCCGCCAACATATGATCACGCATCAGATGCGCACCGGCACCGGCACGTGTCGCAACCTTTGGCACCGGACATCCCATATTTATATCAATCCATTTTGCGCCTGCATCCTGCAAGATACGTGCCGCATCAGCCATTAAATTCACATCTGCGCCAAATATTTGTGCCCCAACATTACCTTCATCTGCGTAATTATCAAAATTGCGCAAACAATTTTTATGTGCCCCAACCAATGAATGACATGAAATCATTTCCGTCACCAACGGCGCGTTTGGTGAAAAAGAACGCACAATACGTCGAAACGGCCGGTCTGTAATTCCGGCCAACGGTGCAGCAAAAATTTGATTATCACTAAACATTTATGATATAATGACACCTATGAAGGAAAAAATCAAAAATTTATTTAGTTTTTTATCACGCGCTTGGTCGGGTGGCATGCGCGGAAAACTGGGGATTGGCTTAACACTGTTTGCTGGATTTATGCTGATTGGCATGTTCTGGGGCGACGTCAGTATTCAGCGTTTTTCCATCAACATATGGCGTTTAAACCAGGCACGCGATCAACTGGTTGCAGAAAAATCTACCCTGGACGGAATAGACCGTCACATAAAATTACTGCAAAACTACAGCCCCGATTACGTTGAAGAACTGGGGCTGCGCTATCTAAATGTCGGCGATCCAGACGCCAAAATTTTAAAGATTTAGTTTAACAATACAATCGTTCCGTTCAGGTATAATGCAAAGCATAACCATGCAACATACGGCCACACCAGATAAAATGCACCACGACTGATTGGGCGAAACGCATACATCATCCATATTGATATTACCAACAATACCACCAGGCATAATAACGCCGCACCAACCATATGCAAACCAAAGAACAAGAATGTCCACAATGCATTTAATATCATCTGAACAACAAATAAAACATATGCTTTGGTTTTACTGTGACGTGTTTTTTCGTTGTTCATTATCAAGAATAACGCAATACCCAACAGAGCATACAAAATCAGCCATGCCCACATAAACACCCAGCCATTCGGGGTCAACACGGATTGATTTAATCCATTATACCACTCATTTGCACCTGGTGACATTGGCGAAAAGAAACCACCCACAATACCAGGGATAAAAGATATAACGATTGCCAAAACAAATTTTAAAAATTTTTTCATTTTTTCTCTCCTTTTGACAATCAGTATAACACAAAAAAATTACCAATCGCATAGGAACGATTGGCTAAATACACAAACAAAAAACCGGGCGGAGAAAGAGCCCGGTTTATGACCCAAAGAAAGGAACTCTAGGAGAGTTTATATCATAAAGAAAGAAATGATAAAAACATCTTTTAGATACACTTATTATAACATAAAAAAACACAAAAACAAACAATTTTTTCAAGACACTAATATTATGATATTAGTAAATTTATTTCATCCACATCAATTTATTCAACATATTTAAAAACGAATCGTTTTTTACAAACTTATAAAATCATCGAATTTAAAGTTCATTTTAAAAAATATTTTAAATTTTTTATTATTGCTTCCCTTGCGAAAACAAGAACGAACAGTCTACAAAGACAAACTTCTATTTAACTGTTCCTGTCACTTGTCACATATTTCAAAAAACCGCCCTGACGGACGGTTTGAATTTCTGGCACGCCCTACAGGATTCGAACCTGTGACCTGCAGATTAGAAATCTGATGCTCTATCCAGCTGAGCTAAGGGCGCAACGCCATATATTCTATATTAAATTTTAAAAAATTCAAGTATCAACCAACAACATTCTTTTTTAATTTACGCAATTGCCAATACATATACAAGTCAGCCACCGCATACATCAGCAATATAACCGCCAAATATATCACCACCGCCACAGCACCCGCCAATGGATAAAACAGTAATGCCACAGACAATATGACAAAAACTATCGCCATTATTAAATTAAATACATAATGACCAAATTTTGCACGCACCATATTTATTGCAAACACCAATGCACGCAATGCCTTGAACACAAACAATACAATAAATACATATAATAAACTGACCACGGAACCCAATGGATACACCAAGAATAACACACCAATAATTATATTAATCAGACCAAATAATACATCCAACCATCCGCCACCATATTCATGCGACACAATAAATCCAGACACCGTGCGATAAAAACCAATCAATATCAACGCACACCCAAAAACAAATGTCATTGCAGATAAAATCCCGACTGGATTTATCAACATCAAAATCCCCATCACAACAAATAAAATCGATTCGACAATCAGCATTGGCGCACTTTTATTATACATTCGTTGAACACTGTGCTGGACCCAATCATTATGTTGCATTTTCTGGGATTGTTTCTTTTCCTTTGCCTTTACTGTTTTAACCATATTTTCTCCTTTTGGTTTCAAATTAAACAAGTGTATTCTATCATATTGTTATATATAATAATAGTTATATTTTTTAATAATATTATTTTTCACACATCAGATTTTCTGGACTCAATCGCCCCATCGCCGCCAGCACTGAAAAATATGCGATTATACGCGCATGTTTTGCACGCGTATGCGCAACCCGTGAATTCAATAATTCTTGTTCTGCATTTAACACATCCAGCACCGTTCGACGTCCCCGCATTTGTTCGTCACGAATGCCATCCAATGCCATTTTATTTGCATCAACACTGGCCTTGGTTGCACCAATTGCATATTCTTGGGCAGAATACATATTCCACGCACTGCGCAATTGTTCGATAATTACACGACGTGCATTTTGAATTTCATCGTGCACAGCTGCAATATTTGCACGCACTTTATCAGAATTTGCAAACGCATTACCTTTGTCATACAGTGGCACTTTGACATACAGACCAATACGACTGTCGCGTAATTTATCCATATATGGCACATCATCAATCTGTTGAATTGCGCCACGCACATCAACAGACGGCAACATTGATTGATACGCAACCATCATATTTTGTTTAACCGCCTGTTCTTGGGCATTTAACGCAACCAACACAGGATGATTCCGCAACGCTACATCCTCGGCTTCATTGATTGTTTGTGGAAATAGATGCTGGATGGGGTTCAAATCTATATCATCATAATCATGTTCTATATCGCCATAAATACGCCGATATGTTTCCAACGCATTATCATATTGCGCACGCGCATCGGCAACTGCATATTTTGACATTTCCAGACGTGCAGATGCCTGGGCAACATCTGTTTTGGTCAAACGTCCCACTTGATTTTGATCACGCACGAATGTCAAATATTCATTTAAAACACTTTGATTATTTTCGTTCAATCGTAACACTGCATCGGTATTTAATATACCGATATATGCATTTATTGCATCCAAAAACACTGATTGTTGTATAGCATACAGGTTTGCCTGTTGCGCCGCCAAGATACTTTTGGCACCTTTAAACCGCGCCCAATTTGCGCCACCTTGGAACAATGTTTGTTGAAATTCTGCACCATACTGTAATGGCGAATAATCAAACGTATAATCCCCCAATTGGGTTCGTGCCGCACCAATATTCCCAGACACCCCCAAATACGGTTGAAAATGTGTCGCAGCAGACTTTACATCTGCATACGCCACATCAACTGTACTGCGCCCCTGATTTATCACAGGATTTGTTTCATAAACGCGCCCCAGCGCAGAATACAAATCTGCCCATGATGAAGTATTTATCAACGCACAACTCAAAAAAAACACCAGTAACTTTTTCATATTCCCCCCTGCTTTTATTTATCGCAACGTTGTCTTAAATCGCCACAATGCCACATACCATATCACCGCACCAGATACCAACATTGCACCACCATGACGTAAAAAATAAATCCAATCAGGCCCTTTCAGCATAATATTCCGCACCAAATATGCATAATGGCTTAATGGATTTATATAACTTATTCCGCGTAAAACAATGGGCATGTTTTCCGTTGATATAATTACCCCAGACAACATCAGCGCCAAAAAAGCAACTATCACCAATCCCAACATCGCCTGTTGCTGTGTATGCGTATACGTGGCCAACCACACACCAACCCCAGACGCCGGCACACAGAACACCAAGAAAGACAACAGAAACATAAATTGCGACCCAACAAACGGCACACGGTATATCAATATACCTGCAATAACAATACTGAACATCACAACAAAAGATACCATTATATATGGCAATACCTTGCCCAAAATAATATCATATTTAGAAATCGGCGCAGAAATCAACGTTTCCATTGTACCTGTTTCTTTTTCTTTGGTAATTGATACAGAAATCAATATCAACAGTGCCAAAAACACCAATATAGAAACCATAGACGGCACCATAAACAATTTAGTATTTAATTGCGGATTAAATAACACACGCACATCAAACGATATTGGCGCAATTGTCTTTGTATGGGTCATTTCGTATAACGTATGGACAATTATGCCCCGCAAATATGCTTCTATACTATGCGTCTTTAATATATTCATAGAATCTATTAAAATCTGAATTTCGGCATTTCCACGCATCAATGCACGTGTCACCCCGCCATCCGGGGCCACAATTGCAACATCTGCCTTGCCACTTTGCACCGCATCAATCGGATTATTATATTTATCATTTGCAGGCACAAAAAAACCAGATCCAATCGCGTGATTATATATCCGTTCCATAACAATATCATTTGGTGCATACCGCATTGCTAATTTCAAATTATCAGCCTGAAAAGTAATCGCCCCCGACAACAATATCATCTGAACAACAGGCATAATTAAAATAGCTACCATCAGAACAGGATCGCGCAATAAACTAATAATTTCCTTCCTAAAAAAACCACCCAGCACTCTCATTCCAACGACCTTTTGAATCTAAAAACGCAAAAAATCAATACAACCAATGCCTGCAACGCCAATACGGCATACAGCCACCAGATATCAATAAAATGACTGCCTTTTAGAAACTGGTCACGCGTTATGTCCATATAAAATCGCGCTGGGAATATAGATGATACAATGCGATACCCACGTGACATATATTCAATCGGGAAAACAAATCCAGATAATATTATCGTCGGCAACAACCCGATTATCGCAGCATATTGAATTGCAACTTCCTGCTTTTTTGTTGATACAGATATCAACAACCCGATGGCCAAATACCCTAATATAAACAACAACGTTCCAAATATCAGTTGCCAGTAATTGCCAATAAATGGCACACCAAAAACGATTCGCGCAACAATAAAAACCAAAACAAAACCAATAAAGCTAAGCAGTGCATACGGTGCAACCTTGCCCACAATAATGTCCAAACGTGTTGCCGGGGTTGACAATAACATTTCCATTGACCCGCGTTCCCATTCACGACATATGGTCAATGTTGTCAACATTATTGCCACCAAAGCAATAATTACAGCCGACAATCCCGGCACTGCAAACCATTTTGAATTCAATTCCGGGTTAAATAAGTATCTAATTTTATATGTTGGATTATCAATATATACGTTTGGCGGAATATCTAATATTTTAAAATACGAATTTTTATTTATCGTCAACAAATAATTTGATACAGATGATATTGTCGAACTTTCTGTTCCATCAAGCAGTATTTGCACATCACCAACACGACCGGACAAAACATTTTTTTCAAAATCATTGGGAATAATTATGGCTGCACGCGCACGTCCATCAACAATTTCATCAAATGCAGCATCTGGATTTTCAATATAATATGGTTTAAAATAGTCAGAACTGCCAAACGTTTCCAACAGTTTCCGTGATGATTGCGTTTTATCATTATCCACATACGCCAAATCAATTGATTTGATATTAAATTCAATCGAACTGCCCAATATTAAAACTATCATCAGTGGTAACATTAACGCCATCATCAGTGTAAATGGATCACGTAAAATATGCTTAAACTCCTTAGAAAAAATCGCACGCATTCGTCGCCACGAGAACAATTTCATTTTTCCTCTCCTTCGATGACACGAATAAACACATCTTCTAACGACGGCGATATTTGTGTAATTTCCCAATCTGTTTTCAATTGTCTCAAATGTGATGCAACATGCACACCATCACGAAATCGCAAATGAAAATTCGCACCATATGGTTGCCACATATCTATTACATCACTGGCGGGCAAAATTGGATTTTTAACACGCGCCCGCAGTCGATACAGCGAATCGCCAAATGTCTTTCGCTTTAATTCAGACGGCGTATCAACCGCAATCAATTCACCATTACGCATCAACGCAATACGATTACAGTTTTCTGCTTCATCCATATAATGCGTGGTTACAAATATGGTCTTGCCATCACGCGACAAAGTTTTTATCAGTTCCCAAAAGCGCAATCGTGCATACGGTGCAACACCGGCGGTCGGTTCATCCAAAAACACAATTTCTGGATTGTGCAGCAACGCCACACATAACGCAACCTGTTGTTTTATTCCACCCGGCAAATCTTTAACAACAACTTTCATAGAGTAATTAAATCCGATAAAATCCAATAATTTTTTTCGTCGTTGTAAATAAATATCCATGGGGATTTGTCGCAACGCCGCCGCAAAATCAAAATTTTCACACACAGACAATTCATCATACAACGTAAAGCGTTGTGACATATACCCAACATTGCGCTTTATCAGGTTTTCTGCCCCTGGAATAAATTCTTGTCCATCTATAACAACGCGCCCTGCACTGGCGGGCAACAACCCGCACAGCACACGAATCGTTGTCGTTTTACCTGCGCCATTGGCACCCAAAAAACCAAAAATTTCACCACGCGCAACATCAAACGAAACATCACGCACTGCATAAAAATCCCCAAATCGCACCGACATATCACACACACTAACAACATTTTTCATATTATCGCGCCCCACGTCTCAAAAACAATTCATCAAAATTACGACTGCTATATTCACGCAATAAATCTAATGGGGCACCTGTGGCCAACACACGTCCTTGCTCCATCAGCACGATCTCACTACACCGCTCTGCTTCGTCCATATATGCAGTTGACATTAAAACCAATATTCCACGTCGCATTGCATCATGCAGTAAATTCCAAAATTCCCGACGACTAATCGGATCAACACCATTGGTCGGCTCATCCAGTAACATAATTTGTGGCGACCGTAACAACGCACAAATCAGCCCTAGTTTTTTATACATACCACCCGACAACTTGCCCGCAGGCCTGTCCAAGAAATCATCTAATCGTGCCAAATGCACTAATTCTGCCTTTTTATGCGCATAATCCGAATCATTTATTCCATACAATTTTCTAAAAAAATCCAAATGTTCTTCAACAGATAAATCCGCATATAAACTTTGACTTTGTGGCATATATGCAATATGTTCTGCGATGTTACTAAATTTAATTTTTTCATCATTTTCACAATAAATAATTTGCCCAGAATTTGCCCGCATTAAATCTAGCATTATACGAAACAAGGTTGTTTTTCCCGCACCCGCAGGACCAATAATCCCATATAAATTTCCATTTTTAAACCGCATTGACACATTATCCAAAGCCAATATTTCCTTGAATCGTTTTGAAATATTTTCAACATGTATAGATATGTTGTTATTCATTTGGCATCAATGTACTTTCAATCGTCATCCCTGATTTCAAGATTAAATCAGTATTATCAAATTGGACTTTTATACCATAAACCAAACGTGTTCTTTCATCACGTGTCTGCACATTTTTCGGGGTAAATTCTGCAATTTCATTTATTTTAATGATACGCCCCATAAATTCTATATCTGAGGCTTCGGCCAATATTCCCACCACAGATTGACCAACATTTAATTTATACAACATTTCATACGGTACATAGAAATACGCCCATATATCGTATGGATTTGATACAGATATTACTGGCGTCCCAGGCGCAACAACTTCGCCAATCTCGCGAAAGCGTGTAATTATCATACCATCAATTGGCGATATTATTTCACACCAACTAAGCTTCAAATCATTATCTTGCTTATTTCTGATCAACACATCATATTCTGCCTGGGCCATATGACCACGTGACATCAGTTGTGTTGCCCGATTAAAATCGTTATCGATTTGTCGTGCAAAAATTTTATATACATCGCACGACAACCTGATTAAAGGCTGTCCAACAATCACATTATCTCCTTCGACCACATATATATCTGAAATATCTGATGCCACACGTGAAGACAATATTACCTTGGTTGTTTCCAGCGTTCCTGCGTAATAAAATGGGCGACGTGCAATAAAATAATTTATACCAACCCACACCGCGCCTATGCCCAACGCAACAATTGCAGTTATCATAAAAATACGTTTAAATCGTGCAGATACTTTCATATAACCCAACCTGACATTTAACATAATTATGCCAAATTTTTGATTAAATTACCCTTGGTATGAATTCATATTTCATAAAAAAGGCGGTCATTTTTGACCGCCACAAGATATTACATTGCATCTGGCACACGCAGTCCCATTAAATCAATCGCATCTAACAGTGTTTTGCGTGCCATATTGACGATATACAATCTGTTTGATTTGACATCTGCATCAACATCATCACGCATAATCGGACAGTGATGATAAAAAGTATTGATATCTTGGGCCAAATCATACGCATAGTTCGCCAACAAATCTGTTGCACGACGCGCAAACGCATTTTCCAACACGCGACGAAAATCCATCAAGCGCAACAATAAATTACGTTCTTCGGGATTCAGTTGCATGTCATGCGCAACTGCTTTTACCCCCATACTTTCTGCCTTTTTCACCACTGAATTCAAACGCACCGCCGTATATAAAATATATGGTCCTGTGCGTCCTTCGAACTGTGTCACAGATTCTGGATCGAACATGTAATCAGATTTCACATCATGCATTAAGTCATTAAATTTCAATGCCGCCAACGCAATCATTTCGATTGTTTCATCTGGTAATTCTTTACCTGATTCCGTGGCGCGTTTACGCACAGAATCTGCAACCATATCAACCATATCATCCAAACTTGGGACACTGCCATCACGTGTTTTAAACGGCTTGCCATCTGCACCTGTTATGGTTCCAAAACCGATATGTTGCAGATTTGCAGAATCCATCCCTGCTAATTTTGCGGCACGGAAAATCTGTGTAAAGTGCAAGTTCTGACGACTGTCTGTGAAATAAACAATATCTGTTGGATTATCTGTTGTTGTCCGGTAATAAATCGCCGCCAAATCCGCCGCCGCGTATGTCTGCGCACCAACGCTGGAACGCCACAACACTGGTGGCATTGGCGCAGTATCTTCTTCTGTTTTTACCGGAATAATATCGGCCCCATCATCATGTACAATCAGATTTTTTTCATCTAATATTTTCTGAACACATGGCACATAATCTGCGGCCAATCTTTCACCTTTGTTTTCATCAAATGGCAAAATATTTAAACGCACCAAAATATCAGAAATCTGTGCCAAAGACAGTGGTGCAAATTGATTATAAATCTTCAGATATTCTGGATTACCATTTTGCAATTCCACAGTAATTTTCTGCGCACGTTCCAACCAATCTTTATCTTCTTTGGCACGCGCCGATGATGCAGGATACATCGCATTAATATCATCTGCATTTTTTGGCATACCGTATTCCAAAATCCACGCAATAATCAACCCCATTGGACGTCCCCAATCGCCCATATGATTATAAGATTTTGTTTTATGCCCCAAGAAACGCGTAATACGGTTAAAGGTATCCCCCACAACAGTCGTACGCAAATGCCCGATATGTAATGCCTTGCCGATATTATAACTGCCATAGTCCATATCAACCATCAATTTTGCATCTTCTGTTTGATTTGAAATAAACTGCCCCGGGTTCATCAGGAAAGAATCTTTTAGTTTGATATTGATAAAACCTGGCCCTGCGATAGATACATTTTCAACAAAAGGCAATTCTGATAATTTCGGCAAAATCATTTCCGCAATATCACGTGGTGATTTTTTTAACAACTTTACCAATACCATCGCAACATTTGTTGAATAGTCCCCAAAATCACGGATTTTCGGCACTTCCAGCGCAATATTATTTGTGACATCTGGTGTCAAGACAGATTTAATATCATCAATTTCTTGAATTTTACTTTTAATACTATCAGAAATAAATTTATATACGTTCATCATATACCCCATTTGTAACCTATCAATTATACCCCATATTTTTCAATATTCAACTATGAATACAAACAAAAACCGCCGCAAATGCGACGGTTTTGAATTTCGTGGTCGGGGCGACAATGAGTAAATTTGCCAAGTACAACGCAGGCAAATTGTCAGGAATGCCCCGCAGCCGACACTTTGTGTCGAGGCGAGGGAAACGTTCGAACCTGGGTAAATTTCAATTTACCGTTCGAATCCGCACGCCCAAAGCAGGAAAGAAAAACCGCCGCAAATGCGACGGTTTTGAATTTCGTGGTCGGGGCGAAAGGATTCGAACCTTCGACACCTTGGTCCCAAACCAAGTACTCTACCAGACTGAGCTACACCCCGAAACGAAGGCTATTATAACAGCATTTTTTTCAAATGCAAATTTTTATTTTAAAATTATGCTTGTCTGATTGGGCAAAGTTTTCTATCATATTTGTAATGAGAAAGGCTTTTGGAATTTTTATTATAATCAATACACTATGCATTGGCGCATATGCCGCTGCAACACGTGATGCGGAACTGACCAACACGACGGGTTATAATTACAATTATATGTATCCATACCTGAACAATCAGATGCGCATAAATTTAAATCCAGGTGTCACAACATCACAATCATCAAATCCAATAAACACAATTGCACGCACAACACGTCTGGCACCGGTACGAAATGTTGTGCCACGCCCAACTGCACGCGCCGCCACATCTGCGCCAACCACACGTACATCTGTATCGACCGCATCACAGAACCGCAATGTTCAGACACGCACCGCAACCCCATCATCGACCAACACACGTCGCGTTGTATCGCGCCCAGGCATATCAAATGCACGTTCTGGGATTATAACAAATGCACGCGCCACCACACGTAATGACCAGACAAACGGATACCAATCCACCTCTTCTGGACCCGCCATGTCAACCTTAGGCACCCAACGCACATCATCTACACGATGCCTGGCCGATTATTCAGAATGTATGGATAATTATTGTGTTCGTGAAAACACTAAATATAATCGTTGTTATTGCAGTGCGAAATTGTCACAAATTGATTCACGATATCAAAACGCAATCGATTCGCTTATCAACCAAATATTGAAAATACAAGGCGGCAACGACATATCAGACAGTGACATAAATGAATATTGGATGTCCGTGTTTGGTGAATATACAGATACAAATTCGTGGGAAAATATCGATTCTGCCCTGAACATTGATTGGGCCAGCATGGACAGTCGCGTCCGCGGTCAAAACGCTTTTGCCACAGGTCACGAGTATTGTTCACAATATTTACGTGGATGCGAATATATGGCATCAAATTTACGCGACGCATATCGTTCTGAAATAAACCGCGATTGCGCCACATACGAACAGTATCTAGAAAACATTCAAAATGCCGCAGAAAGTATAATAAAGGCAAACAAATGACAAATATTCTTGGTATCCCATACGGTCGCGGTGCAACCGCGCAAATTACAAACGGCGGACCTGCGCTGGCGCCACACACGGTAAGAACAATGTTTCCAACCAACGATTGGACTATCGTTACCCCGGATGAATTTAATCTATCAGAATGTGCATCTGATCGCTTTGGTGAAAACGCAAAGATTCAACAAAAAATCTACAACACCACACCAAAAACACAACACATAATGATTGGTGGCGATCATTCTACAAATTTCGGACATTTTGCCGCAATTGCGGATCAATATCCCGACGAAGACATATGCATGGTATACATTGATGCACACCTGGATATTCATACCCCAGAATCATCACACGCCGAAGCATCTGGCGCCCCACACGGCACCAATGTTCGTGCACTATTGGGCGATGGCGATGCACGATGGCATAAAATTCAAACCAAGAAAATCGCATTACAACCCGAAAATTTATTTTACATTGGCACACGTTCATTTGAACCATCTGAAATCAATTATGCCCAGTCACAGAATATATTTATTCGTCGTCCATGCGATATTGACACGCACGAAAAATTACAAAATGCAATTGATGAAATCCGCCAACGAATCAATGGTCACCGATTTGTTGTATCATTTGACTTTGATGCGATTGACCCACAACTGTTCTGTGACGTCTTGGTCCCAGAACCAAATGGCATCAGCATTGAATCCGCCAAACATATAATAGACTCATTTTCCGACGCATACAGTTTTGAATTCGTTGAATACGCACCAAATGGCGATAAACGGTCCGCCCAAGTCGCACGCGATTTAATCGACATTGTAATAAACAAATAATTTATTTCTGACGAATTCTGTACGGCGACACAAAATTATATAAATCGCAATCATATCTGCTTGATGCCATATCACAGACACATTTTATCGCGGCATTAAACTGCTGTTTTGCAATATATCCTTTCGTATCGTCTTTTAATTTTTGCATCGCGACATTGTCATTTTTATTTGCCGCATTGACCATCTTGCGATACAGTTTTCGCACAGGATAAGACGCCATACCATACGCCGTCTTATATGTCGCACCATAATCAATTCTGCGCCCAGAACGCCAATTTCGCGCAGCAACTTCAACATGATATGTTTGAAACATTACATTTTGATTTTTACGCATTATTGGCAAATCAATTGCCTCATACGCCCACTGTGACAGCATATATTTTTTCTTGCCCGTCAGTCGCGCCAAATATACCGGATTATTATCACGTGGTTCCGCTTGATTTGCAGAAAAAGCCGCAGCAACCTCAGCATACGCGCCGTGCAGCGGTCCATATTCTCGCGCCCACGATTTTTTATAAAATAATTTCAGCGCATATTCCAGATCAACATCTGGAAAAACCAGTTTACATACAACCCCCAACCCACCTTCGTGCGGTCGCCCCCCTTTGGTAACAGGCTCGCCATTAACTTCCATGATGCATTTGGTTCCAAAGATTTTTTCAATTTCGGGCATTGGATAAACCCTGTTTTTATAACATTCTGTACAAATATAAGTATATTTTTTATTTACAAAATTATCCAATGCTGCACAAAATTTTTGTCTGACGGCTGCGATTTGTTCTGGCTCAACAAATTCACGCAATTGTGGTGGCAATTCACCCACATGTCCAGATACATCACAATTATTTAAAATATATTCCAATTCATAATGCATACCATGCGACCAATATCGCCGTAAAAAACCGGTCAAAGAACGATGCTTTGGCCTGTCCACATGTGCATTATCAAAAAATTTGTTAAGAAACGACATCCGCTCACAAATATATTAAAATTATCTAAATTGTCAATTTTTATTATATTCTGCACACATTTGATTATGCCGATAAATGTTACGCACCAAATCATCACTGATAACGCCCCAGTCATTTGCACGACCATATATAGGCCGACATACGATTGGTGCACAAACATTATTCTGCAATGGTGTATTTTTCGCGCAAGACGCGACGAATATCCCCAGTATTACTACGAACAGTTTCTGCATAAATTTTCTCCTGTAAATCAATTAAATGAATCTGTTGCTGTGCGATATTTTCTGATGCGCGCATAACGCACTTATTTTTTCCATCCCGCACCCCAATAAGATAAGTAAAAAAAAATATCGCCAGCACAAAGCCGGCGACGCCAATATACAATTTCATATATCCCCCATTATTAAGATGATAACCAATCGCGTCTCAAAAAAAATCCCCCATCCAGGCCCCGCGCAAATATTTATTTGCGTGGGTGGACATCGGGGGATTTTTTATTGATTCATGGAACTGAAAAAGTCTGCATTGGTCTTGGTCACGCGCAATTTATCCAACAAGAATTCCATTGCCTCCAACGTTCCCATTGGGTTGATTATGCGACGTAATACATACATTTTTGACAATATGTCTTTGCCAACCAACAAGTCTTCTTTACGTGTTCCAGACTTTGTAATATCAATCGCCGGATACACGCGTTTATCAGACAATTTACGATCCAAAATAATTTCACTGTTCCCGGTACCTTTAAATTCTTCAAAGATAACTTCGTCCATTTTGGAACCCGTATCAACCAACGCGGTTGCGATAATTGTTAACGAACCACCGCCTTCGATATTACGCGCGGCACCAAAGAAACGTTTTGGGCGTTGCAACGCATATGCGTCAACACCACCGGTCAGAACCTTGCCACTGGATGGAACGCATGTATTATATGCGCGCCCCAAACGGGTTATTGAATCCAACAAGATAACAACATCTTGGCCCGCTTCGACCAGACGCTTGGCCTTTTCGATAACCATTTCTGCGACCTGGATATGACGTGCCGCCGGTTCGTCAAACGTTGAAGAAATAACTTCACCCTTTACACTACGTTGCATATCCGTCACTTCTTCGGGACGTTCGTCAATCAATAAAACAATCAATTTTACATCTGGATAGTTTGTCGCAATACTGTGTGCAATATTTTGCAACATAACTGTCTTACCGGTACGTGGTGGCGCAACAATCAGCGAACGTTGCCCCTTGCCCGTTGGTGAAATCAAATCGATAACACGCGCCGACAGATTGCGTCCCTTGTCTTTATCATCTGGGACCTCCATCCGCAACATTTCATCTGGATACAACGGTGTCATATCATCAAAAGACACACGATGCTTTAATTTTTCTGGATTATCACCATTGACGCGTTCAATTGTTTCCAACGCGAAATAGCGTTCTGTTTCCGCGGCCGGCGCCTGAATTTGTCCTTCGATATAATCCCCGGTCTTTAATCCATACTTTTTAATCAAATTTGGTGACACATATAAATCATCTGGACCTGCCAAATAATTAGATTCTGGGGCGCGCAAGAATCCGAAACCATCCTGCATGCGTTCCAATACACCATCACCAATCAGTGTGACTTTTTTATCTGCTGCAAACACGCGCATAACCGCGAAACGCAGTTGTTGCACATTTAATTGTGCTGGATTTTCAATACCCATATCTTCAGCCATTTTCAGCAATTGCTGGGGCGACTTCGCCTTTAATTCATTAATATGCATAAATTTTTCCTTTTGGAGATTTTTCCCGAACGCAGAACACGTCCTTATTACACCACTGATTATAGGGCAATTTGACAAAAAAGTCAAGTATTTTCTATCCCCCACAAAAAAATTACCGCGATAAATAAAAGTTTAATTTACAAAAAATGTTTTACATTTTTTGTCATTCCTGCGTAGGCAGGAACAGGGTCTATAAAATTTACTTACTCTCTGGAATACGTAATTGGTGCGCGTTGCGCACGGTTAAAAGACCC
>JAZNAO010000037.1:0-58673 GCA_045586565.1 Candidatus Enterousia sp.
AACTTTTTAATTGCACGGTTCAGATTTATATAAGATTCAAATACACTTTCTACGATTTCTTCGCGCGTTGGGCGTCCTTGTGCATTATAAGACATATATCGTGCCGACATAATAAAAACTCCTGTGGTATAAAAATAAAAAAAAGACCACATTTGAAAAGTGGTCGGGAGTTCATACAATTTGACTACACAAATCCCGCATGCCTTACGACATACAGCATCCCGACCAGATGTCGGGCATTTGTAGTTTTTTGCTAAATCGGGGTGTTCATGCCCTTTCACTAACAAATGTCAAAATGATTATATCGATTAAATATAAAAAATTCCAGTGATTTTATATGTTGTATCATGCCACAAAAAAACACCGGCAATCGCCGGTGTTTTTTTATTTGCGCAGACCTAATTTTTTAATCAAGGCTTCGTAATCGTCTGGATTACGTTTCTTGATATAGGCCAATAATTTTTTACGACGGTTTACCATCAACAACAATCCACGACGTGAATGTTTATCGTTGTGGTTTTCCTTCATATGTTCTGTCAGATTGCGAATACGTTCTGTCAATACTGCAACCTGTGACTCTACAGAACCACCATTGTCTTTTTCAGAAACTTTATATTCCTGAATCAATTCAGACTTTTTTGCTTTTGTAACGGACATTATATTTCCTTTTTTGTTTTAAATTGTTCGTTTTGGTCGCAATTCGCCGTCCTGTACCGCGCCCACACCAATGAATATGTCACCGCTGTAAACACGCACCAATCCGTCGGCTGCGCCCGTTTTGATAAAACCGCCGTTTTTATAAAAATCGGCCGCCTTATCGTCCAGATTCAGAACCGGAATGTCCCCCAGCCCAAAATCTGTCGGTTTGAGATTTTGTCCCAAATTTCCACTATTATTAAATACTTTTTCCAAAAAATCAAGTTTTACCGCATCTTTTATATCGAACCCATTTGTCGTCGTGCGCCGTATCATATCAACCGTTGCGATTGTTCCGCATAGTTTTGCAATGTCGCGCGCAATACTGCGGACATAGATACCACGGCTGCATTTGACGCGAAAGTGCCAAGAATTGCCATGCATGCCCGTAAATTCCAGTTCATAAATTTCAACGTCGCGCGCGGGTATTTCAATGTCTTTACCGCGACGCGCCGCATCATACGCGCGCACCCCATCGACGTGCACCGCAGAATACATTGGCGGCACTTGTTTTATTTTGCCAATTAATTTTGATGTGGCGTTTTTTACGTCTGTCACGGTTGGAACAATGTCTGTACGTTGTATTTCTGTACCAGTTATATCCAACGTATCTGTTTCAAAACCAAATTGACATGAAAACAGATATTCTTTGACAGACGGGTTTATTTCTTCGACAAACGGAATCATTTTGGTTGCGTCACCAATTGCGATGGGTAACACACCTGTTGCCATGGGATCCAGTGTTCCAATATGGCCATATTTCTTTACACCCAACATACGCGCCACACGTCCGCCTGCTGTTCGTGAAAACAGCCCACTGTCTTTGTCCAAGATTATCCATCCAGACGCCATTATCGTACTTTTTCAACCTTGTACACTGTGTTAAATACGCGGTTTGCAAATTTTTCCATTTCGATGTGTGTGTTTGCAGATACTGGCGGATACAGTTGATCGCCATCACGATTCATAATCACATAATTCTTGGATATGGTGGTATCATTACCACGCAGTGGATTAAATACCATATTGGTTTTATCATCATGTGGCTTATATTTGTCTGCAACAAAAATAGACAATTTTGGATTGATTGGTTCGGTCGCAATGTTGTGTCCATCAATCGTTCCGACCAGTTTGGTTTGCAATACGATAATCGGATATGTGTGCATAAGTTCAAATGCATGTTTTAATTGATATGTCAGGCGCTGTTGTAATTCTTTTTTATTGTTTACGGTTATGTGGCGGTATTTTTTATCAACAAAATTACCATCAATTTCTATAACTGTTTTCAGTTCCATATTTTACCCCTTTATCCGAATAAATTTAATTGTGGGTTTATGTTATCTGCCACACCTGATTTTTGTTTTTGTGTGGGTTTGTTTGGCACAATGTTGTGTGTATTGCATTGCGCGCCATGTGATTCCAACGCGCCCAACACAGATTCTGCGCGCGCAACCACAGACGCAGGCATCCCCGCCATTTTTGCGACCTGAATACCATACGAACGATTTGCGACACCACTTATAATCTTGTGCATAAAGATAATATCGTTGTTGTGTTCACGTACATCAATCGTCAGACATGATACGTTATTCAAACTGCAATTTTCACCACATGCCAATTGTGTCAGTTCGTGATAATGCGTCGCGAACAGTGTTCGTGGCTGTAATTCGTTCAGGTATTCTAATACCGCCTGGGCAATTGCCATCCCGTCATATGTTGCAGTACCGCGTCCAATTTCATCAAATATGATAAATGATTGCTTGGTCGCACGATTTAATATGTTGGCTGTCTCGCTCATTTCCACCATAAAGGTAGACTGTCCGGCCGCCAGATTGTCGGACGCGCCAACGCGACTAAATAACTGGTCGCAAATACCGATTGTTGCACGTACGGCCGGCACAAATGACCCCAGGTGTGCCAACACAACAATAATTGCATTCTGGCGCAGGTATGTGGATTTACCCGCCATGTTTGGTCCAGTCAGTAATGCAATCGCGCGTGCATTTAAATTGCAATCATTTTTGACAAAGTTATCACCACGTGCCCGCAATACAGATTCTATAACCGGATGCTTGCCCCCGACAATATCAAACGCACAATCAGATGTAATTGTTGGTCGTACCCAAGAATATTTATCTGCGACATTTGACAAAGACACCCACACGTCTGCATCCGCCATTAAATCAGCAGATTCTAACAAATTATCGGCCACATCACGAATATCAGAAATGAATTTATTTATAATCTCGGACTCAATTGCGGCGGCTTTTTCTGCAGCGCTGCGTACGTTGTTATCCAGGTCAATTAAACGCGACGTTGTAAAACGCATGTTCCCAGACATCGTTTGGCGATGAATAAATCCAGAATCTGGTTTTTGCATGATGTCGGCACGTGCAGATGGAACCTCAATAAAATACCCCAATATATTATTATATTTGATTTTCAGTGTATTGATACCTGTCTGGGCCACGTATTCAGATTGCAGCCCTGCGATGGTTTCTTTTGCGCCATGTGACAGATTGCGCATATTATCCAACGCCAAATCAAATCCGTCACGGATTACATTTCCATCGCGGAAAAAAGTCGGTAATTCATCGGCCAGTCCGCGTTGCAATTGAATTGATAAATCGTGATGCAGACGTATCTTTTCAAATTGTGCGCCCAACACCGCATCCAATCGTGGTGCAATAATTTGTGCGCGTGGCAATACCATCAAAAAGTCTAATACATGACGCATATCACGCGGTGTTCCGCGCCCTGACAACAGTCGTGACAGCGCGCGCCCCACGTCTGGGATATCTGATAATACAGAAGATATCAAACCGGTGACATCTGGATTGGTTATAAAGTGCGCGATATGCATTTGGCGCGATTGTATTTCATTTATATCGCCTGACAAACTGCGTAAATACGCACGCAATTTTCGTGCGCCTGCAGACGTTTTTGTTTCATCCAATACATCAATTAAACATGCGCCACCATCATTTATTGGCGAATCTATTTCCAGACTTTTCCATGTTGCAGAATCAATCAACAATTGTTTGCCTGATTTATATGTATATGGCGCACGAAAAGTAATTGATGCATCACGTTGCGTGTTAAATAAATACCCCGCCAGCAAACATATCGCGCTGTCAATATCTGTGATAACTGCATTTGTATCAATTGCCCCACCAAACACACGTGTAACAACCATACCAATATCGCTGCGCCGATATAATTTTTCATATACGGGTGTGGTTTTAAATATGTCACGCAGTTTCATAATATTTTTTTCTTCGGCCAACGAAAACGGATAAATAATTTCCGCAGGATTTATTCGCACCATATCGTCAATGATGTCTTTGGTTTGGCCCACAAAAAATTCACCCGTTGAAATATCGCATCCGGCGACATCAAACTTTCCATTTTTGATTGGCGAAATCGCAACCAAGAAATTTGAATTTTTCGGTGTCAGTAAATTTTCATCGGTCAATGTTCCTGGGGTTAAAACACGCACCACCTTGCGATCGATATATTTATGGCCACGTTCTTTGGCCTGGGCAGGTGTTTCCATTTGTTCGACCAATGCAACCTTGTGCCCTGCGCGCACCAATCGGCCAAAATAGTTATCTGCGGCATGCCATGGTATCCCACACATAGGAATATTTTCACCATTCCCATCGGTTCCACGCGCAGTCAGCACCAAACCCAATGCGCCACTTATGACACGCGCATCATCAAAGAAAGATTCATAAAAATCCCCCAAACGAAACATCAACAACGCATCTGGATTTTCTGCCTTCATATCCACATACTGTTGCATTACCGGGGTCAGTTTTCCTTTGTCCGCCACAATAAATCCATTTTGTTAAATTATGCACCAACTTTTAATGTTTCGATTTTTAATTCAGCTTCTTTTAATAACTGTTCACAGTATGCTTTTAATTTAATTCCTTGTTCGTATGCCGCCACAGAATCCGCCAACGGCAATTCGCCGGATTCCATTTTTTTAACCAATTCCATCAATTGTTTATACGCTTCTTCAAAAGACAGTTTGTTTTCTTCCATTTTGTATTCCTTTGTATTGTCACCTTACGATACAAAAATAAAACGCTTTTTTCAATAAAAATACCGACAAATGTCGGCAAATTTATTTCTTGTTTTTTGCGTTGTTTAATCGTAATTGTCCGCATGCCGAACCAATATCGGTGCCACGTTCACGACGAATACGTGTATGAATTCCATTCTTTATCAATGCGTCTTGGAATCGATGCACGGCATTCCCAGATGGTGATGCAAAGTCGCGTTCATCAACCGCGTTCCACGGTATCAGATTTACCATACAGTTTTTACCACGTAATAATTCTGACAATTTCTGTGCATATTCTTCGGTTGCGTTGTATAAGACAGTTTCGCCGTTTTCATCACGTTTTCCCAACAAAATATATTCAATCATCAGTTGTCGATTGTGCAAATCTGTAAAACGCCACGCCGCATCCATAACTTCTGATAATTTATATTTGTTATTTATAGGCATAATCTGACTGCGTAAATCGTCTGTTGGTGCATGCAATGATATCGCCAGGTTTATTGGCCTGCCCCATTCTATCAATCTGTCGATGCCGGGAACGATACCGCATGTTGACACTGTAATTCGGCGCCATCCAATACCCATCTGTGAATTTGCGCGTTCGATAAAGTCAATAACGTTTTCTGTGTTTTGTAATGGTTCGCCCGTGCCCATAATTACAATATGTGATACGTCGCCGTTATTGGCATCCCCATTTGGTCGAATTGGTTTGTCTGATATTTTATCGCGTCGCAATTCCCATTGTGCAACCAGTATTTGTGCATAAATTTCATTTGCGGTTAAATTGCGTTTCAGTCCTAACAAAGTGCTGGCACAGAATTTACACCCCATCGCGCATCCTGCCTGGGAACTGACACAGACACTGTTACCGTATGTTGTGCGCATCAACACACATTCAATCTGTTCGCCATCATTTAATTCCAATAAAAACTTAGTCGTTTCGCCATCAGATGATTCTAGTTTTTTTACAATTTGTACAGGCAATGTTTGTGCCGCGTTGTCCAGGTCTTTACGCAGTGTTTCTGGGATGTTTTTCATCGACATAAAATCAGGTGCCCCACGATTTAACCATTCGCGTATTTGTTTTGCACGAAATTTGGGTTGGCCCAGATTTGTAATAAATTGTTCCAGTTCTGCATCTGTAAAATTAAAAAGTATTGGTTTCATAATTTGTATCTGTCGTCATTTATCACAATTACAGCCTTGCGACGTAATTGTTTTAGTTGTTGATCGGCCAAGAACATCGCCTGTTTATATGTTGCGTTTTGTTTAATTACATCATCCAGATTTTTATATTCTTCTGTCTTTTTGGTGCTGCATACCAATAACACAGAATCATCCTGACGTGTTGACCAGGTTAGTGTTGGTAAATTTGCCACGCGTTCACGAATGTCTGCGGATAATTCATATTGTAATGCTGTAAATTTCTGTGGCACACCACCCAAAGATTCTGCAATTTCAATGGCGTGGTCACATGACTTTGGCTTGCTTAATTTCTTTGCAATTTCTTCTGGAATATCTGTCAGACGTACGATTGTCATTTCGATGGGCAATCCATGTTCGCGTGCCAGGCTTGCTTTTTCATCGGCGATATTTTCGCTGGATACATCAACCGTTGGTAAAACAGTCCGCGCAACAATAATCTGCCATGCAATTTCTGCACGCAGTGCGTTTTTTGCCATTTCTGTTTCTGCAGCGCCCATTTCCCCCAGGTTCATTTTCTTTAATTCTGCATCAATTGTTTTATCATCTGGGACGGCATTAAAGTTTCTGGCATATTCCAGTTTGATATTATCATCCACAATATTTTGCAATGCGATGCGTCGATTGTCTGTAGATGTTTTGCCTTGTTTCGCCATCAGTTGTGTGCGCAACGTGACATCTGTATCTGTGATAGGTGTGCCATTGATCGTGGCAACAACACTGGCACCAAATGCTGGTGCGATGATAATGGTTGATAAAAACGCTACAAAATACTTGCCGTATTTCATCTCTCTTTCCTTTTTTTTAATACTGTTGGCCGTCGATTGCCATACCGAATTTAAATTGGAATGTTGTATTTCCGACATAGTCTGCCTTGATTGCATTATCGTGACGATATTGCACAGACAAATAATAGCATGGATGATTATAGAACAGTCCGCCACTATGTCGTTGGAATAATTCCGCTTCGATATTATAAACAGCGTTCCAGTTTACAGACCATCTGTCACTAAGTTTTAATCCGGCGCCGATAATCGCCTCGTTCACATCCAGATTATTTGTTAGTGCGATATTCATATTTTGTGACCATATATGCCCGACACGCAAATAGTTTCCTTTTCTGCCAATTGTGGCTGTTGTTTCCATATGGCGCAGTTGCATATCTTCTTGATTTAATCTGAATCGCGATGCCATGTTTATCCACTTGTTATTATTATAACTGACGCGTCCAACATAATCTGATAAACCGTTGTGAAACCCGCTGTTTAAATCAATTGCGGCACGTTCTGTAAAATCATACGATTGTCCTAAGTATACTTCGATATTATGTCCTGAATTACTGAATGCAGCCCATCGCAGTCCATAGTCTGCAAATGTGCCATTTTCCCACAAATCTAACCCTGCAAATCGGTTGTCTGCAAATAATGTTGCATCTGTCAAAATAGTCCCCGCAGAATCGTTAGTCAGTGCATATTCTTCGGCATCCAGTTCACGCATAGTTGTAAGTCTTACACGCGGTTCAATTATTTGTGTCCAGTTTTTAGATGGTTTAAATAACGGCAATCCCCATTCCAAATACCCGCTGGGCAAGAATCTATTCTTTACCCCAGAAAACATATTTCCGTCAATCATTTTTGTGTTATTAAAGTGGTATAAATCGTATCGCGCAGATAAACTGGCTGTCAATCTGTTCCCGCCCCACAATGTCCACGGCGATGTTATACGTGCGTCCCCAATCATACGTTGCGCGGATGAATTGTCCCCGGAAATTCCCAATATGTCTGCACCAAATGTTGCATACGTTTCACCAAATATTGGTGCGGTCTGATGTGTGGCACGAATGTTTGGTAATATATTTCCATCGGGTGTTGCGTGTGTTCTGGAATATTTACGCAGTTCTTGGAATATATGTGCATCGGCAACGACATAACCGCTTTGTCCAAACACTTCTACTTTTGCCCCAGAATCCAAATACGGTTGGTCATTATAGAATCCATATTTTTGCAGATACGTTTCATCGCTGGCGCGTTCAAGGAAAATTGTTGCACGTGCATTATCGCCCAATTCGATAATATCATCGTTAAAGATATGCCAACGATTTTCCCCCAGTTTGTTTCGGGTGAACGATGCAGATGTTCTATATTCTGAAAACTGTCCATTTAATCTGTGTTGTAATTGGAACAGTGGATTTTCCTTGGTCAGATATGAAAACGTAAGTGTCATATCATGCGTGTCCGAAAAGTTTACATAAAACGGAACATTAAACTGAGTCCCCATTTTATTTGTCGATTCAAAATCAGGCATCAAGAAACCTGTTTTATACTTTATCCCTGGGTCTGGCATTTCAAAATACGGGACCCAGAATACCGGTAATTCATACGCATAAAATACAGGACTGTAAAACCGCAACATTCTGTCGTTCATATCATGGATAATTTTGTATGTCCATATTTCCCACGCATTTCCAAACGAATCACAATCATCGCACGCGGTAAACAGTGCGCGTTTTGCAATTGTTAAATCGCCATCACGCGTAATATTATCTGATTCAACATACACATGACTGCCCAGCCACAATTTTATATCATCTCCGGCCAGTTGTTGTCCCTGTTGTGATATATATGAATCAGTCAATGTCATGCGTTGTCCAGACTGATTTACAATTTCCGTATTGCCAGATGTTTTAATTGTGTCATTTTTTAAGTCATATTCAATTTTATCTGCAATGATTGTACGTGGTTCATTAACATTAACGTCCAATGCCACGGCATGACTGCTGTATAAACACAATAATAAAAATGCAAATACTTTAATCATTTCTTTGATAACGCCATCATAATTGTAATCAGTACGACAATCTGAACAAATGCCAACAGCGCAACGCCGGTTAAACTGGCCACTGTATTTGAAGCAGACATATATAATGCCATTGTTCCCGCCATTGCAGCCACCGCCATAACTGGCGCAAAACTGGCGCGACGACGTAACAGTGATGAACGTAATAATATCGTTACACATAATGCCGCCAGTATCAGGTTCATAATCGGGCTAAGTAATCTGTTACACAGTTCGGCCAGAATCAATTTTTGCTGTTTTTTTGTTTGGGCATCAAATGCGATTTGCATCAGTTGTCCGGTTGGAACACGTCTGACGCGGAACGACGACGAACCGTCTTTATCAACAACATTTAAATCCATATCAAACGTATCGAATGTCCCTGTCGTTGTTTGACGACCATTTGTTTGTAAAGAACCGTTTTCCATCACCAGTGACAGTCCGCGCACTGTTGACACTAACTTACCGGTTTCGGCAAATATTGTGTTTGGCGAATCTTCGTCGCGCATATCAGACAACATAATCTGGCTAAGGTCATGGCCAGCCACCTTTTCAACATACACGACCAAACCGCTGGCAATTTCTGTAAATGCGCCTTCTTGTAATTTCATATGCGCCATACCGTATTGCATATCCCACTGTGTTTCATAGAATAATGCCTGACTGGCCGGGACAATCCAAATATTCAGCCCCAGATTCAACAGCATCAAAATGGTCCCCAATCGCAATGCGGGTTTTGCAATTTGTCGCGGTGACAGACCTGATGCTGCCATAACAGTAACCTCATTATCAGAAATCATTTTGTTGTATACAAAAATCACCGCGATAAAGCACACAAACGGCACAATAATCGATGCAATAAACGGAATCATCAGCGCGGTCAGCCCCAAGAAACTGCCCAAATCAATGCCATATTTTAACAAGAATTTCATCATGGACATAATTTGCATCATCCATGACAGCCCCGTTAAAATCAGCATTAACATGACGAAAATCGCCACCAATTGCCGTGAAAAATACTTATTCAGAATATTCATATACCGCAGTATAAAGCATAAATTCATGCTTTTCAAGGCATAGATAATATATCACGCATCCCGTTTTGCCGGACACCATTTGGCAACGGGACACCTGTCGCACAGTGGGCGCAACGCCTTGCACACGTATCGACCGTGCAAAACCATCACATGATTTACAATTGGATGATATTTTTTGGGGATTTTGGATAATAACTTTGCCTCTACCCGTTCAGGCGTGTTGTCGGCCACATCCACCCAACCATATCGATGGGCGTTACGAAACACATGTGTATCCACACCAATATTTGGCGCGCCCCACAAAACGTTCATAACAACATTTGCAGTCTTTTGCCCAATGCCGGGCAATTTCATCAACGCATCACGATTATGGTATTTTTTTGGAAAACTGTCTGTGATATTTTCCGCCGCCAAGATTTCTGCCAGCGCAATAATACTTTTTGCCTTGTTATTAAAAAAAGAAATAACGCGAATATGTTGTTTTAACCCGTCCAGCCCCAGTTTTACCATTTTGTCTGGCGTGGGTGCCACCCGGAACAGTTCGGGCGTCACTTCGTTCACTTTTTTATCTGTTGCCTGGGCAGATAAAATAACCGCCACCGCAAAGTTAAATTCATTGGTATGATACAGTTCCGACCGAATTGTCATATCAACGGTCTGGGGTACCAATTCAAAATATCTTTGCGGCGTCAGTGTCATTTTATTTTGTTTTTTTGCCCGTTAACTCATACAGGATTTTCGCATTTTGCTCCTTAATAATTCTCAAATTATTCAAAATGGCGTATGATTCTGGCTCTAATTTTAATTGAAAAACGCAATGCTGCTGGTTAGAACAATTGCCGAATTGAGGGTCCAGTTTGTTAAATGCACAGACCAGGCCATATTGTTCTGGATAAAAGAATTTTTTGCAATATTTTGCCATGATTTACCTCTTTTATGCTTTTTTTACCGATATTGCCAGGTTGTATCCTTCGATATCTTTTGTGTATTCGCCGTCACCTGCCACCATTTCTGTAACCAGCGCATCACGCATTATGCGTTTTTTATGCTGATCAATGGCAACTGTCAATGCCGGGTCTGCCGAATATGTCAAAACAATACGGTCAGATACATCCAACCCCGCGGCCTTGCGCGTGTCTTGGATAAAGCGTAATACTTCGTTTGCCAATCCTTCGGCCACCAGGTCTGCGGTGACATTTGTATCCAAAACGACCACGGCGGTATTGTCTGGCAATGCGGCGCCTGTGACCCCGTCACGCACCGTCAGACGGTTTTCAAATTCGTCCGCGTTCAATGTATTGCCTGCGGCAACCAAAGTATCGCCCACCAATTCATATTCGCCACGTTTTACCGCCGGGATTATATCGCGTAATGCCCCGCCCAGACGCGCGCCAATCTTTGGTGTAATCAGGTATACAAAACTGTCCGCCACGTCACCAAACGAATCTTGGAATTGAACAGATTTTACGTTCATTTCATCTTTGATAATATCGGCATATTCTGGCATATTTGCACCTGCGACCGTCAAAGAATTCAATGGTAAACGATTACGCAACTTATATTGTTCGCGCAACTGTTTTCCAACCGATACGATTGATTGTACGCGACGCATATCTTCTACGATTTTTACGTCAACCTTACCCGCCGCCGGGAAAGACGTTAAATGCACAGATTCATTACCCGTCAAATTGCGATAAATATGTTCTGCAATAAACGGTGTAAATGGCGCCATCACGCGACACAGTGTTGTCAATACCGTCCACAGTGTATCAAATGCATCCTGTTCTTCGTCCCAGAAACGTGCGCGTCCGCGACGGATATACCAGTTGTTTAAGATGTCCAAGAATCGCACAAATTCTTTGACGGCAACATCTGGTTTATATGTGTTCAAAGAATCCGCAACGACATCGATTAAGACATTTAATTCCGCCAAGATATATTTATCCAACGGATTTTCTGGACTTTGTATTTCACGCGCGGTGACGTTTCCTGCGTTTGCATACATTGTAAAGAAATGATACGCGTTCCACAACGGTGTTAAAATTGTCTTGATTGTGTCCAAGAATACTTTCCCATCTTTATCAACCGGCACTGGTTCTGCCTTCATAAAGTTTGATCCCAAGATATACAAACGCACGGCATCTGCGCCATATTGTTCAATTTGTTCTTCTGGGTTTACAAAATTTTGCAGTGATTTTGAAAACTTCTTTTTGTTTTCATCAACCACCATACCGTTTGCAGATACGTTTTTAAACGCCGGTTTATCAAACAATGCGGTCGCCAACACCATCAGCGCATAGAACCACCCGCGCGTCTGATCTTGCCCTTCGATAATATAATCTGCCGGGAAAGACGCATTGAAACGGTCTGTGTTTTCAAACGGATAATGCAATGATGCCCATGGCATAGAACCCGATTCCACCCAGCAATCCAAAACGTCTGTTATGCGTGTCCAACCGTCTTTGGTTAATTTATCCAACGTTGGGCGGTGTAAATCATCAACCGTAACCCCAAAGAATTCTTCCAGTTCTGCGATTGAACCGAATACTTTGAATTCGCCGTCGCGTTCCCATATTGGCAATGGCATCCCCCAGAAACGGTTGCGTGATATTGACCACGGACGGGCATTTTCAATCCATGAACGGAATCTTTCGCCTGCCGATGTCCAATTTACCATCGCATTATTCGCCAACAATTTGTCTTTGATTTTTGGCACGTCGATATACCAAGAATCTGTTGCACGATATATTAACTTTTCCTTGCTGCGGTCGCCAAATGGATAACTGTGTTTATATTGTTCTTTTTTGACCAGTCGCCCATTTGCCTTTAACCAATCGATGATTTTCGGTGTTGCGACAAATATATTTTCGCCGGCAAAATCCACCACTGATTCATCAAAATTTCCATATGTATCAACGTTTAACAATACTGGGAATTTTGCATCGATATTTTTTGCCGCCCAAAAGTCATCTGCCCCAAATGCAGGTGCGATATGAACAATACCTGTTCCGTCACCGTCAGATACATAATCTGCCGGTATTACCTGGAACAATAATTCGGATGTGCCCGCATAGTATGGAAACAGCGGTGTGTAATGTAACCCGACTAAATCTGCACCACGAACGCGGCCAACCTCATGCGCGTCGGCGAATTGTTTTTCATATGCCTTTAATCTGGATTCTGCGATTATATATACGGCACCATCTGTATCTTGCATACGAACATATGTCATATTTGGATTTACAGCCAATGCAGAATTTGCCGGCAATGTCCACGGTGTTGTTGTCCATGCGATTGCACGGTCGCCATTTTCCAGTTCAAACCATACAGTCACCGCATCATCAACGATTTCACGATAGTCGCTGGATGCTTCGGAATTAGATACAACCGTCCCGTTGACCCAGTCGTATGGATTTACGCTGTAATCTTTATACAGCAATCCGCGGTTATATAATTCTTTTAAAGTCCACAACATGGATTCCATATAATTTTTATCCATGGTTTTGTATCCATACCCGTCACCAATATCGACCCAGCGTCCCATACGTGTGATAAAATGATTCCACTCGTTGGTGTATGTCATAACGTCAGTCCGGCACATATCACAGAACGCGTCAATTCCGTCATTTGCAACAATATCTTTGGCGGCGCGCCCCTGCTTTTTTTCAACAGAATTTTCCGCCGGCAACCCATGGCAATCCCACCCCAGTTCACGACGCACAAATTTACCGTTCATTGTCTGGAAACGCGATACCATATCTTTGACCACAGAAACCCCTAAATGCCCCCAGTGTGGCAACCCATTGGCAAAAGGTGGCCCGTCAAAGAAACTGAACGGATGGCCTTGTTTGGTCTGTTCTAATGATTTATGAAAAGTATTATTTTTGCGCCAATATTCCAACACCCTGTGTTCCAGGTCTGAAAAGTTCACGCGCACATCTGTTTTTGGGTATGCCATAATATTATACTCCGCTTTTTTATATTAAAAAAAGGCGCCATGCGCCCCAGCCACCGCCAAAGCGCGTGCAGCCGTTATTTAATAATAATTATTGTTGCTTGTTTCATTACGACATGTATGGTATACGCAAATAAATGAAATTGCAAGTTTTTTTAAAGAATAAAATATTTACACAAACACTTGACAAATAATACGTTTTGTATTAAATATACATGGGTAAGCGATAAACCAATGGGGGATTGTTATGAATCAGGGAACAAAAATAAGAATTCAAACGGGCGCCGACAGCATATGGTATAACGCGGGTGCTGCGCTGGGGTCTGTTGCATATTATGTGTTATCGCCAATTGCTGCGCCAGTAATGACGGCTTTGCATGTGAAACACGTAAAAAACAAAGCAATACAGGAAAACAAAGATTTTTCCACCAAAAAACAATTAGTATATGGCACGCGAACATTTTTTAAATCATTTTATCATTTGCCACGTGGTTTGTTTGGTATGGCAAAAGAATCTGTCAAAGAATCGCACGACGGTCGTGTTGCGGCGTATAAATCAGAACATAAACAAAAATTATCTGAACATATCCAATATTTGAAATCCACAGGTGTTGCAGATTTGTTGAAATTGATTAGAGGACATTATGTCGAATGTCGTGATGTAAAGTTTATCAAGAACGATGGTAATGTTGTGATGAAAAAATGTTGGTGTTTTGACCGATTTGCCGTCTATACAGATACAAAAAACAAACTTTGTGGTGTATTTGAACAAAATCCATCAGGCAAAGCCATCAATGCGCACAGATTTCTGGGTGTGCCATCTGAATTATTTTATCGCGTATATTGTGCGTTAAAAACGCATGTTGTATACCAAGAACGTATGGCGCGTTTGGCACTGGAATCTGAAAGTCGACGGAATCGCGAACGAATTGCAGCGGAACGTATGGAATATCAACGTGAAATCCAACAAGGTTTTAAAAACAAGTTGGCAGACAGCGTCTCGCAACTTCAAAAATAAAAATTCCCCCGTTTCGGGGGATTTATGTTTGTATTTGTGTTTATATTCTTTTTTTGTTATAATTAATCTGCATCGGGAAAAACGGTGTTGGGCTTAAGAACCCATCAAACGCGTCAGGGAAGACGTTAAAACCTCCAACCAAACTGGTTGGAGTGTGTTGAATATATTGAATAAAACACGCAATTCGTTTGATTGTTCTTAAACTCCAACCACCACAAATTTTGGGTGGTTTTTGTTTGCATGTATGAAACAAAAAAAAGGAGAAAAAGAAATGCAAAAATTAATAAAATTAACCGGTGTATCCATATTGGCAATCATGTCCGCCGCGAACGCGAATGCCGCCGGATACACATGTGAAGAATTAATCGAATACACATCGTGTAATGATGGGTATCACCTATCAGGTAAAAAATGTATTGTAAACACATCATGTCCCGCCGGGAATTATTTGACAACATCATGTCCAGAAGGGTATAAACACCATAAAACTTGGTGTTACTATGGTAGTGTAGATAAGAAAGGTTTTGATATATACGATGAAACTCAAGAAAATTGCGAAGGTAATGGGGGAGTGTGGTATGGTCCAGGATGCGCTATCCCTAATGAAATATATGATTCTTTAAACGAAGTCTCTTTTTATGCTGCAACGGACACATGCACATCATGTCCGACACACCAATATACAAATGCCAATGGCCAAAGTGTCACTGTTTCTACGACGTCAAATGCGGGCGCAACCAGTTTACAGGAATGTTATGTTGCCCCAGACACATATTTCACAGACAGCAAAGGTACATATCATTATAAGTCAGATTGTAAATATAAGCCGTGGACTCAACCCGTAACCAGTGAAGAAGAATGTATGGCAATTGCAGCCGCAGAAACGAATTGGGGGTATTACGATGATGAAGGTATTATTATGCTTGGATGGGAATGGTATGACGACAGTTGCATGTTCAGCTATCGTGAAGGACCCACCCCGTCATCACTTGCCCCCACGACAGAGGCAGAATGTAATGCCCTGGCAGAAAAAAATACTTATGGAGGATACATTGAATGGGAAGATAATCAATGTGTATGCTATGATGAATGGAGTTGGGGTCAAGATGGTTTAGGTTGCTATGGCGCCTACTAAAAAAATCCCCGAAATGGGGATTTTTTAATTTCTGGTGCCGGTGATAGGACTTGAACCTACGACCCCCTCATTACGAATGAGATGCTCTACCAGCTGAGCTACACCGGCGTCAAGGGCGACTATAAAACATAATTTGAATAAATGCCAGGGATTTTTTACGTCAATTTTAACGCACGTTCTGTTTCAATAATAAACATGCATAATTGATATGTTGTGGGTTGAATTTTGTTTGTAATAATACGTCGCCAGTCGCCTTCGTCAATGCCCATAATATTGCATACATCTATCACAGATATTTTACATTCTGTGCGGATTGTTTCCAGTTGTCGACCGCTGAACATTTCATACATCCTCATTGGTTATTAAAATAAAAACCACCTTATTGGGGTGGTTGGAGGTTAGAACTTTGCACAGCAACATGCTCAGCGGCTATTCAATATATTCACCGCCCTCCAACCACATAGATTGGAGCGATTAACGTCTGCGCAGACGGTCACTGGCGAGAGTTCTAATCTCGCATAACGGGTTCCCCATTACAATCGGTATTATAACCTATAACAAATATTGTTTGCAATCTGATTTTTCTTTGTTATAATCATGTGGCTTTGGATGTGTAGCTCAGATGGTTAGAGCGTTACGTTGACATCGTAAAGGTCGTTGGTTCGAGTCCAATCACATCCACCATAAATTACAGGATTTAAATTCAATGCGAATGCAAAACTAATTTTGTAAAAAGTTCAACGGGAATCAACGCGATGCCCCCGTTGGCATCGTTTTTTTTATAAACAAAAGGCAAAAACAATGGCAAAGAAATATTTAATTACATCCGCGTTACCATATGTGAATGGTGAATTACATTTGGGACACTTGGTGGGCTGTTATTTACCCAGTGACGTTTACGCACGTTTTTGCCGCGCAATGGGACGCGATGTTTTGTATGTTTGTGGCGCAGACGAACATGGAACACCTGCGATTGTTGGTGCCGCCAAAGAAGGCATGTCAGTTATTGATTACAATAATAAGTATTATGAAAAGCATGTTCGTGCAATGCATGACTTTAACCTGTCTTTTGATTTGTACGGTCGCACACATACAGAAAAACAAGAAAAACTGATTCACGAATTGTTTTCCCGCTTGGATGCCCAGGGTCTAATCGAAGAACGCGAAACGATTCAGCCTTTTTCCGTTGATGACAATATGTTCTTGGCCGACCGTCAATTGGTTGGAACATGTCCAAAGTGCGGATACGAAAATGCACGTGGTGATCAATGCGATAATTGCAGTGCAACGTACGAGGCAACAGACTTAATCAATCCACGCAGTACAATTTCTGGCAGTGATAAAATTGAAAAACGTGCGACCAAGAATTTATTCTTTTTAGCATCGAAAATGGAAGGTGCCTGGCGCGATTGGTTGCGCCAACATGCACCAAAATGGTCAAAAACCGCATCTGCGATTGCACGTGGCTGGGAAAACGAAGGACTGCGCGACACATCAATTACACGCGACCTGTCGTGGGGTATTCCTGTGAACAAACCGGGATACGAAAACAAGGTTTTCTATGTATGGTTTGACGCGCCATGGGGATATGTTTCGATATCCCAGGCGGCAAATGAAAACTGGGCCGATTGGTGGCATGGCGGCGATGATGTTCACTATGCACAATTCATGGGCAAAGACAATGTGAAATTCCATGCGGTATTTTTCCCAGAACAACAATTGGCGATGAACGACAACTGGAAGACAGTTGATATGTTAAAAGCCATGAACTTTTTAAATTTCGAAGGCGGTAAATTTTCCAAATCACAAAAACGCGGCATATTCCTGGACCAGGCCGTGTCTGACGCGCCATCTGATTGTTGGCGTTATGCATTGATGGCAAGTGCCCCGGAAACAGACGATACAGATTTTACAATCGCGCGCTTTGCAGATATTGTAAATAAAGACCTGAACGGTATGTTGGGTAACTTTGTATCACGTGTATGCAAATTGACTGCGAAAAACTTTGGTAATAACGTTCCAAAATCTGGTGCAAAAAATACAGAACTGGAATCAGAAATCAATGCAAAATTATCAGAACTGACCGATGCATTGAATGTATGTGAATTTCGTCGGGCAGTTGTTGCGTTGCGCGGACTGTATGCGATTGGTAACGAATATATGACGCGGTGCGAACCATGGGCGCTGGTAAAAAATGGCGATACAGATGGCGCGGCGACATGCCTGAACGAATGCTTCCAAATGATTGATTTGTTCGCACGTGTGTCCGCACCATTTATTCCAACAGCTGCCGATAAAATGCAGGCTATTTTTGCCCATCAACACGATTTGTCATGGCCAACAAAATATGAACACCGTATCAATGATGGTGATGAGTTTGTTATACCTGAAAACCTGTTTAATCGTATTGATGATGACGCGGTGGCGCGTATGACTGAAAAATACACACCAAAACAAATCGATATCAGTCCAAAACCAATTGTTGTGGAAATCATCGATGTAAAAAATCATCCATCACGCGAAGATTTGCATATTCTGACGGTCAATAATGGCACGGAAAATATTCAAATTGTATGTGGTGCGCCAAATGTGTATGTTGGTATGCGCGGGGTCTTGGCGCCGGTCGGATGTAAATTACCAGGTGCAAAAAAACCATTGGCACAAAGAACGGTTGCAAATTATGAATCATATGGTATGATGTGCAGCCCTGCCGAATTAAAACAAGGCACCGAGGATAAAAAAATAATTGAATTAAACGATGAATATAAAATAGGAATGGAATACTTATGTTAGAAAGAGCAGACAGAAAGGTTGTTATAACAGTAAACGGAACAGATAAAACGGCAGAATATCAATTTAAATGCAATCTGTGCAAACAAATAGATATGTGTGAAAACGTATCCAATTGTAAGCATATCAGATATGTTGGCGATCATACAAACGCACATGTTCAATGTGAACTGTTGGAAAAAAACAGACATATTGTCGCCATTCCTGTGAAAGATTCCATAGAATTTGCAAAAGTTCGCACAGTAGTCGAAAGAACACACAGAAAACGCATGTATCCACACGCGAAATTAAATGTAAAAATCAAATAATATGACGGATATAAAACTGGTTTTGGTTTCTTGTTGCGCCCCATGCAGTGCGGGCGCAATTCGTCAATTATCGGACAATGGAATTGATGGTGTATCTGATTTTATTGTCCTGTTTTATAACCCAAATATTTTCCCAGAATCCGAATATACAAAACGATTAAACGAACAAATTAAGTATTGCCAGCAATGTGGGGTAAAATACGCAGTCTTGGAATATGACCATGACGCATGGCGTGAACACATGCGTGGTTTAGAAGCGGCCCCAGAACGTGGCGCGCGCTGTACCCGTTGTTTTGAATATCGTTTTCGTCGTGCAGCCGAATTTGCGCGTGCAAATGGGTATAATGCCATTGCGTCTGTATTGGGTGTATCGCGCCACAAAGATCAGGCCCAGGTGGACCGCGCGGCACAAAATATGTGTGGCGATGTAAAATATTTACCAATTAAATGGGATGAAAATTTACGCATACAAATAAATCGTGAATCTGATTTTTATCGTCAGAATTATTGCGGTTGCGAATTTAGTATTCGCAAAGTATAAAAACACCGGGAAACGCCGGTATTTTTTATCGTGTTTTGCTATATTTTTTTGGATACAAATTATATCCAATTACCGATGAAATCATTGGGTCCTTGCATGCCCCATAACGAATATGATTACGGCATATCTTCATTTTTGTTTCTGCATCCAACGGCAAACTGACACACGGGCCCATACATGTATCGCATGTAAATTTCATAAATGTTGTATATGGTAATTCAAATATTATTTCACCCCGATTGTTCTTTGCGCCTTCTGTAACATCATATGTTAACTTTGCATTGCCACCATTCTGCATACAGTCAGATACGCTGCCCTTAAACATACGCAACATTTCGGTTGCACGTTGCAAAGATACAGGGCGCCCCACTTTACATAACCCACCACCAGGATATGATAAATATACTTGAATTTTGGTTTGTGCAGTTGTGTTGTTTGCCATAACTATCCCTTGTAATGTTTTGTACCTATGTTTTGGCACCAGTATATCGTGTAATTGACGTTTGTCAATTTTTATTATTCTGTTTGCGCTTGGTAAAAAAATGTCTATAATGTGCACAGAATCTAACAAAAAGGTTGTAAATGTCATCAATTTTTGTATTCCCTGGCCAGGGCGCACAAAGTGTTGGTATGGGCAAGGATTTATATGAATCAAATGCTGCGGCACGCGCTGTTTTTGACGCGGTGGACGATGCGTTGGGCGAAAAATTATCAGACATTATTTTTAATGGCCCATCCGAAGATTTAACACTGACTGCAAATGTTCAGCCGGCGATAATGGCAACGTCAATCGCCATGTTGCGTGCATCGGGTGCCACGGTCCCAGAATACGTTGCAGGACATTCCCTGGGTGAATATACGGCACTGTGTGCGTCGGGTGCGTTATCTGTTGGTGATGCGGCAAAATTGTTGCGTGTGCGCGGAAACGCGATGCAAACCGCTGTTCCGGTCGGTCATGGTTTAACGGCCGTGATATTGGGGTTGGATATTGATGCGGTGCGTGAAATTTGTGCAAAAACAGATTGTGACGTTGCAAATGATAACTCGCCCGGTCAGGTTGTGATTTCTGGCCTAAAAGATGTTGTTGAACAAACAATGGCGGCCGCCAAAGATGCGGGTGCAAAACGCGCAATGCCATTGGCGCTGTCCGTGCCGGTTCATTGCCGTGTGCAGCAACCGGCGGCGGATGCAATGCGCGCCGCATTGGATTCGGTTGAATTCAACAAACCAATCGTTCCGATTATCTTGAATAAAACATGTGCCCCAACAACAGATATTGATGAAATCAAAGATGCTTTGGTGTATCAAATGACACACGGTGTGCGTTGGCGCGAAAGTGTGTTGAATATGGCAGAATTGGGAATTACAGAACAAATAGAGGTTGGCCCAGGCAACGTTTTAACCGGCCTGTGTTCACGTATCACAGATAAAATAACCGCAAAGAAATTGGAGATATAATTATGTTTGATTTAAATGGCAAAGTTGCATTAATCACGGGTGCCACAGGTGGTATTGGTGGCGCAATTGCAAAAAAAATGAAGGCGGCGGGCGCGACTGTTGTTGTGTCTGGGCGTAATGTTGCGAAATTGAATTCTGAATTTGGTGATGAATACATCAAAATTCCATGCGATTTGGCATCAGACGGTGGGGCGGTTGAATTGGTTATGGATACAATTGAACAGGCTGGTAAGATTGATATTCTTATCAATAATGCCGGTATTACCAAAGATACCTTGCTGATGCGTATGAGTGATGAACAATTTGATGATGTTATAAATACTAATTTGCGTTCATGCTTTAAAATGTGTCGCGCAGCGATTATGCCAATGATGAAGAACCGTTTTGGTCGCATTATCAACATGGCGTCTATCATCGGCACAATCGGTGGTCCTGGCCAGGCAAACTATGCGGCAAGTAAGGGTGGTATGATTGCGATGACAAAATCAATTGCTGCCGAAGTGGCATCGCGCGGTATTACTGCGAACGCGATTGCGCCTGGATTTATCAAAACACCAATGACGGATGTTTTACCCGAAGAATTAAAGAAAACATATCTGTCACAAATTCCGGCGGGTCGCTTTGGTGAACCAGAAGATATTGCAAACGCATGTGTATTCTTGGCGTCTGACGAAGCGGCATATATCAACGGTCAAACATTGCACATAAACGGCGGTATGGGACGATTCTAAGACATATGCAAAAATACGATGTAATTGTTATTGGTGGTGGACACGCCGGGGCCGAGGCTGCGGCGGCATCTGCACGTCGTGGTGCAAAAACACTGTTGGTAACCCAGGCAGAATCTGATCTGGGGGCATTGTCATGTAACCCCAGTATTGGTGGTCCTGGCAAATCCCAAATGGTTGCAGAAATGTCGGCCATGGGCGGTGTTATGGGGCGTGCCGCAGATCGTTCTGGTATCCATTGGCGCACATTGAACGCCACGCATGGTGCTGCAACCCAGGCATTGCGTGCCCAGATTGACCGTGATTTATATCGCAATGCAATTGTTGATACTTTGGGCGAATATAAAAATCTGGACATTGTATATGAACCTGTGACGCATTTGGATATTGAAAACAAAACAATCAACAGTAAATATCTGGCATCCGCAATTGTTTTAACCACAGGCACCTTTTTGGGCGGTGTTGTCACGCGTGGCACTGAAAAAATTCCATCTGGGCGCCTGCAGGACGACGGAACATATCAAGAAAACGATAAAAACATATCGGGTATTTTACAAAATGCGGGATTTAAAATTTTGCGCTTAAAGACAGGTACGCCTGCCCGCATATATCGCGATTCAATTGATTTGTCTGTATGTGAGGTGCAACCTGGTGACACACCACACGATTGGTTTGACGTGGGTGATAAAAACAATAATTATGAATCTGTATGCTATATCACACATACGACCGAAACCACACACAATGTTATTCGTGACAATATAAAAAACGCACCAATGTATAATGGCGACATTCAGGGAACAGGCCCCCGTTATTGCCCCAGTCTGGAAGACAAGGTTATGCGTTTCCCAGAACATACATCGCATCATGTCTTTTTGGAACCCGAAGGGCATAACAGCGATTTAATCTATCCCAACGGCATTTCGACCAGTTTTGGTCGTGATATCCAAGAAATCTGGATTCGTACAATCCCAGGCCTGGAAAACGCACGTATTGCGCGTTTTGGTTATGCAATTGAATATGATGCGATTGATGCGCGCGCATTAAATGATAAATTGCAATCCAAGGATATTCCACACCTGTTCTTTGCAGGTCAAATCAATGGCACATCTGGATACGAAGAAGCCGCCGCCCAGGGCCTGGTTGCCGGTGCCAATGCGGCCGCATTTGCGTGTGGATTATCACCACTAATTTTAGACCGAACAAATTCAATGATTGGTGTGCTGATTGATGACATAACGACATTGGGGGTTGATGAACCGTATCGTATGTTTACGTCACGTGCGGAATATCGATTGTCTTTGCGTGCAGACAATGCAATTGCCCGTCTGGGGAATATGGCGGTTGAATTGGGATTAATTACACGTGAAAAGTATGAACAGATTTATAATTTGAAAAAAGATATAATTGCCGAAAATGATAAGTTCTATGCAGGATACATTGCGCGCAACGAACGTGAAATTGCGGCGTATAAACGTGATGCAGAACAAAAAATTCCAACCGATTTTGTGTATGATAATCTGCCGGGGCTGACCAATGAATTGATTGAAAAATTAAATGCCACACGTCCTGAAAATATCGCAGATTTATCGCGCATACCTGGTATGACCCCGGCAGGCATTATGGTTGTATTAAGAAAAATCAAGAATTAGTTTTTCTTTTCCATTTCTTTAATCTGTTCTTGGATATATTTTTCATATTTTGCACGTTCCTGCATTCGGGCCGTCATCTGTCGTGTGTATATATCTTATATATCTCTAAGAATTGAACTGATACGTCCGTATACGTCTGTCAACGTGTATTCCAGTTCCAGTCGTGTTGGACGGCGACCGTGTTTTTTTGTTTGTCAATATACAGCCCCATTTGTTTTTCCTTTTGATAAATAAAAACCGCAATTGAAAACAAAAGCGGTTGGAGCTTAAATACTATCAAAGCGAATAGAGGGCTTATTCAATATATTCACCGCACTCCAACCAGTGTTGGAGTATTTAATGCCTCTGCAGGCACGCTTTGTCGGGTCTTTATTCCCCAATACAGCAACTGCTGTATCGCATGCATTATAAACATATGAAAATAATATTTCAAATGTTTTATATTGTGTCAAAAAACACCGGCAAATGCCGGCTTTTTTTTAATACATTGTTTGCAGAACGTGTTTGTTCTTGTCCAGATTAGACAACATTTTGCCACTGCCACATGCGACACATGCCAATGGATTATCAACCAAAAATGCCGGCAGACCTGTGGCTGCACGAATCGCAATGTCTAATCCGCGCAACATAGAACCGCCGCCTGTCATCGCAATACCTAAATCCGCAATGTCCGCAGATAATTCGGGTGGTGTTAACGCCAATGCATCTTTGACGGTTTCAACGATTTTGGATACAGTTTGCGATAATGCTTGGGCGATTTGTGATTCTGTCACAACTGTTTCGCGTGGTGTCCCAGACAGCAAATCACGCCCTTTTATCTTCATCGTCAGTTCTGTTGTTTTATCTTTTGGCATAATAGCTGTTCCAATACGCTTTTTAATTTCTTCGGCGGTATTTTCACCAATCAGCAAATTCTTGTTTTTGCGGACAAAGTCAATAATATCAATATCCATCTGGTCGCCAGCCGTGCGCACAGCATTAGAATATACAATTCCACCCAGTGACATAACCGCAACCTCTGTTGTACCACCACCAATATCCAGCACCATCGAACCCACAGGTTTTTCCACCGGCAAACCTGCACCAATCGCCGCCGCTGTTGATTCTTCAACAATAAACACCTTGCGCGCGCCGGCGGCATCTGCCGCTTCTTGAATCGCACGACGTTCCACCTGGGTTGCGCATGACGGTACGCAAATAATAATCAATGGTGCCGCCAATGGATTTTTATGATGAACCTTGCGAATAAAATATTTAATCATTTCTTCGGCGACTTCAAAGTCTGCGATAACACCATCGCGTAATGGACGCACCGCAGAAATTGCCCCAGGTGTGCGCCCAAACATCTGTTTTGCCTCTGTCCCGACAGCCAAGATTTCTTTACGTCCCAACAATCGGTTTTCTGCAACCGCAACCACAGAAGGTTCATTTAACACTATACCGCGACCTTTGACATAAATCAGGGTGTTTGCCGTCCCCAGGTCAATCGCCATATCTGCCGAGAAAAATTTCATTAACCAATTATACATCTGTTTGACCCCATAATATATTACGATTTTTTTGAACTATAAATCACGATATGTGAAAAATCAAGGCACACAAACAAATTTATTTGACATTGTCAATTATGTGCTATTATATCCATCACTATGATACGTGATACAATAAAAAAACATGATGATTTTGTTCCCGGTGCAAATGACCAAACGGCACGTTGCGCGTATTTCTTGATACGCGCAAAACACACAAAATGGCCGGATGCGCCGCGGTATGGACTGATTGTGACAAAGAAAACCTTTAAACACGCCATCGACAGAAACCGTGCCAAAAGATTATTACGCGATTGGATTGAATATAATGAAAAAATGTTGTGTAACAATTGGGATTATATCTTTATTGCGCGTCGTGATATCCTGGGGGCGACCAGAACAGATGGGCGTGTGGCAATGAAAAAGGCATTAAATTATTTACGTAAAATAAACCGTGATGCAAAATAATTTATCGATGTTACAAAGACTATCCGTTGCGTTGGTGCGAGTGTATCAATGCGCCATATCTCCGTTTATTGGTGGCAGGGCGGCATGCAGATTCACCCCAACATGCAGCGAATATACAAAATCTGCAATTGAAAAATATGGATGTATACGTGGTATAATAATGGGGATGCGCAGAATCAGTCGGTGTCGCCCTGGTGGGGGATTTGGATATGACCCTGTGCCTTGACAAAGTATTGTAATATGCTACAATTTATAGGATACATTAAGACACTAATATAACATAAGGATTAAAAATGTCTTTTCGTGCGACCGTTGAATCTATGTCAAAAATCATGGATGATATGGGAATTACAGAACTGGATTTGGAACGCCAATTTTTATTTGGTGTTTATCGTAAACACATTCATTTATCAAAACAACAGGCGGTTGCTGTGACTGGAACGGCGGTAACTGATACAAAATCAGGTGTGGCAAAACCTGTAAAAAATGTTGTCAATGGACACACATTAAATTCACCAATGGTGGGCGTTGTATATTTGGCCCCAGAACCCGGGGCAGATGTGTTTGTTTCTGTTGGTGCGACGGTTCGTGCGGGCGATACTGTTGCATTGGTCGAAGCGATGAAAACATTCAACCCAATCAAATCTGACAAAGATGGTGTTGTCAAAGAAATTCTGGTCAAAGATGGCGCGGCTGTTGAATTTGATCAACCTTTAATTGTAATCGAATAATATGTCACAAATAAAAAAAGTTTTAATCGCAAATCGTGGTGAAATCGCACTGCGTATAATTCGTGCATGTCGTGATATGGGTATACGAACAGTTGCTGTATATTCAACTGCGGACAAAGACGCCATGCATGTTCAATTGGCGGACGAATCTGTGTGTATTGGTCCGGCATCGGCACGTGATTCTTATTTGAATGAATCTGCAATATTGACGGCGGCATTATTGACGAATGCAGACGCAATTCATCCAGGATATGGATTTTTATCAGAACGTGCTGATTTTGCACACAAGGTTGAATCACACGGTATGATTTGGATTGGCCCCAGCCCTGATATGATTACAAAAATGGGTGACAAGGTTAACGCAAAGCAGACCGCAATCGAATGTGGATTGCCTGTTGTGCCTGGGTCTGATGGAACGGTTGATACATTGGATGATGCGTTAAATATCGCAGAAAAAATTGGATATCCGGTTATGTTAAAGGCGTCTGCCGGTGGTGGTGGTCGTGGAATGCGTCCGGTTATGTCATCTGATGAAATGGCCGAAGCGTTCCAATTGACCAAGAATGAGGCCAAATCCGCATTCGGCGACGATACGTTGTACATGGAAAAATTACTGATGCATCCACGACATATTGAATTTCAGGTGTTGGGTGACAAACATGGCAATGTCGTTATCTTTGGTGAACGTGACTGTTCTTTGCAACGGCGCAATCAAAAAGTTATGGAAGAATGTCCGGCGGCAATTCTGACCCAGAAACAACGTGATGATATGATAGAGGTGTGTAAATCTGCAGCCAAGAAAATGGGATACACGAATGCCGGGACATTTGAATTTATGTTCGAAGACGGTAAATTCTATTTCTTGGAAATGAATACCAGATTACAGGTCGAACATCCGGTTACAGAAATGGTATACGGTGTCGATTTAGTGCGCGAACAAATACGTGTGGCGGCTGGTGAAAAGCTGGGGTACACCCAATCGAATGTTATTCCAAATGGTCATGCGATTGAATTTCGTATCAATGCCGAAGATCCAGAAACATTTGTTCCAAATCCGGGACAAATTACCCTGTATGCGCCGGCAGGTGGCATGGGTGTACGTGTAGACAGTGCGGTATATACTGGATATACAATTCCACCAACATACGATTCAATGATTGCGAAATTGATTGTACATGCACCAAACAGACCGGCGTGCATTATGCGTGCGGCACGCGCATTGGATGAATTTGTTATCGAAGGTGTTAAGACAACAATTCCTTTGCAACAAAAACTGTTAAATAACAAAGATGTAAAGCAGTTAAATTTTGATAATAAATGGTTGGAAAACTTCTTGAAAACCGAATAAAAAAACGCCGGTATTTACCGGTGTTTTTTTATACCATCTAATGGGTGTTCTGTTGCAGTAATAAACAGACATAATTGATACACGTTTGGTCGCATTTTGTTTTTTATAATGCGCCGCCAATCACCTTCGGTAATACCCATAATATTACACATATCAATCACGGATAATCCGCACTGTATACGAACAGATTCCAGTTGTCGTCCATTAACCATCTGTATCTCCTGTGTAAAAACAAAAACCGCGATTGAAAACAAAAGCGGTTGGAGTTTAAACACAATTAAGCGAATTGCGTGCCTTATTCGATATATTCAGCACACTCCAACCGTGGTTGGATTTCATCTGCAAAACACAGATGCGCTTAAAGAGGTGTTTAAGCCCCAATACAGCAACCGCTGTATCACACATATTATAGTCATATAAAAACAATATTTCAAATACTTTATATCGTGTCTCAAAAAAACACCGGCATTTACCGGTGTTTTTCTATTCGTGACGCAAACTGTCAATTGGGTTTAATTTCGCTGCCTTCATTGCCGGCATCACCCCAGACGACAACCCCACAATAACCGCAACCGATACTGATAAAATTACCGGCCAAATACTAAACGGCACGTTGTATCCCAATATAAAGCGCCCTACCCCTTGGGACAGACCAACACCGATAATCAGTCCAATCATAGACCCGATAAAAGATATCAATACTGATTCTGATAAAAATTGAATAATTATCATGCGTTCACGTGCGCCGATGGCCTTGCGTATTCCGATTTCGCGTGTACGTTCAGCCACAGATACCAACATCATATTCATAATACCGATTGCACCAACCAATAATGACACCGCCGCAATCGCAATCAATAATAACTTCATGTATCCTGTAACGGTCGTCATTGTTTCCATAATCTGCTTCATATCCATAATTTGAAAGTCATCCACCGCATCTTCTTTTAATCTGTGGCGTTGCCGCAACAGCATGGTTATCTGTTCAATAGATACGTTGTTATCTGCGTCAGGGAACAGTTTCAACGCAATCATATTGACAGAATTCGGGAATCGTGATCCTTGTAATCTTTTCTTTAGTGTTGTGATTGGAATAATAATCATATCGTCTTGACTGCCCATTGCGGAATCGCCTTTGGCTTTTGTTACCCCCACGATAACAAAAGGCGTGTTTTGAACACGGATAACTTCACCCACTGCGTTTTCTGGCAATCCCAGTTCTTCGGCGGTTTCCGGGCCGATAACGGCATATGTTGACGCGTTACGTACGGCCGACATATCAAAAAACGTACCGTATTCCATTTCGACGTTTTGTACCGTTGTATAATCAGGATACACGCCCACCATTGACGTGCCCCAGTTTTTATTGCCATAAATTGCCTGGGCGGCACTGTTTTGTACCGGTGTTACCGCCATAACATCGGGCAGTTTTGCAATAAATTCTGCATCTTGGATGGTCAATGTTTGACGATTCCCTGTACGCACACCTGCGCTTTGCGCGGCACCTGCGCGAATCATAATCGTATTTGTCCCCAGGGATGAGAATTGATCCGTGATTTGTTTTTGCACTGTTTCGCCAACCGCCACCATAATCACCACGGCCATAACACCAATAATAATCCCCAAGACAGTTAATACAGAACGTATTTTATTCCCACTGATGGACAGCCAAGATTCTTTGATAATATCGTTAAAAGTCATATTTTTCCCCTTTCGTGTCCATTACAAATTGTTATCATTTTTCGGCACAGGCCCATCATAGTTTATCTTGCCGTCACGAATATGAATTAAACGGTCTGCATATTTTGCGATGTCGAATTCGTGGGTAATCATCACGATTGTAATCCCCATTTCTTTGTTTAGTTTTTTAAAGAATTGCAAAATTTCATTACCCATTTTACTGTCCAACGCGCCTGTTGGTTCGTCCGCCAAAATCAGTTTTGGATTTCCGGCCAATGCGCGTGCGATTGCAACACGTTGCTTCATCCCGCCCGACAATTGTGTTGGCAGATAACTTTCGAAATTTTCCAGTCCAACGCGTTTTAACATTTCGCGTGCGCGCGCAATACGTTCATCCATCGGCAAACCGCGATACATCAGCGGCAACATCACATTGTCCAACACATTGCGCTTTGACAACAGGTTAAATTGTTGAAACACAAAACCAATATATTCATTTCGTACGATTGCCAGTTCGTCTGGGGTCAATCCTGTGACATCACTGCCGTACAGTTCATATACGCCCGATGACGGTGTGTCCAACGCGCCGATAATATTCATACATGTCGATTTCCCAGACCCAGATGGTCCCATAATTGCGACAAATTCCCCTGCCCTGACGGTAAAGTTTATATCAAATAAAACCTGTTGTTCCCCGCCCAGTTCCATTGGGAAACTTTTATTTATATCTTTCAGTGATATGATAATTTCTGGCTTTTTTTTCATACATTCTCTCTTGTGATACATGGTCAATTATATCATTTTGATTTTTTAATCGCAATAATTCTGTATAGGAAAACACCGGCATTTGCCGGTGTTTTTTAATCGTATGGATTATCAGATTTTTCATATTCTATAACGATTGGTAAATGTTCCCATTTTAACGCAGTGGCCAATCCGCGACGCAGATATCGTGTATACGATTCTGGGATATCTGATGCGCCACCGACGTTAATTGTTATACGCATCGGATGACGCCCAGTTTGACGTGCAAATTTAATTTTCATCGGACGCTTCAATCGTGATAATGGTGGTTGTCTGTCGGCAACTAATTTTTCAACGATTCTGTTAACCAAACTGGTTGGTGCCTGGGCAGATGAAATATCCCACTGTTCGTAAATTCGACGGAACATGTTTTGAACACCTGTGCCTGTTTCTGCGGATACCGCCAATATCATCGGCTTTATAATCTGATGGAAAGAATTAGAAAATTGATGTTTTAATTTTAGCAACTTTTCATCACGGATTTCCGGTTCGACCAGATCCCATTTATTCAATGCCACGCACAAGATTTTCCCAGCATTATAAACACGCGCCGCAATCCCCAGTGCCTGGTTTTCAATATTTTTAGTCGCGTCGACCATTAAAATAACAACGTCTGCCTTGTCAATCGCGTCCAATGATTTTAACGCAGACAGTGTTTCAACATCATCTGTCACCCCTGCCTTGCGACGTAATCCTGCGGTATCCATCAGAACAATGTCACGCCCATAAAATTTCGTTGGAATTTTTACAGTATCGCGTGTAATGCCTGGGGCATCCATAACAATCTGTCTTTTTTCCCCCAGAACACGATTAACAAATGTTGATTTGCCGACGTTTGGTTGCCCCAGGATTGCAATTTTAATACGTGTGTCTTGTGATGCATTTGGTGTGTTTTCTGTATCTATATTTTTATCAGATGCAATTTTATCTAAAAAAGCATATATATCATCAAATCCGCGCTTATGTTCGGCCGATATCAGTATTGGTTCGCCAAAACCCAACTTATAGAAATCGTGGATATTAGACATACGTTTTTCCGATTCGCTTTTATTTACCAACAGTAATACCGGCGCGCGTGTTTTTCTGCGAACTAATTTCGCCCAATCTAAATCTTCATTGGTCAGTCCCACGCGTCCATCTACAACAAACAATACCGCATCAGAATTTGCCACCGCATTAATTGCCATATTGGTTGAATCAGATGCAATCCCAGATTTCGCGTGTTCCAGGCCTGCCGTGTCGTACAGCGTGTACGGCCGATTGTGAAATCGGCCAGAAATTGTATCGCGGGTGACCCCTGGTCTGTCATGAACCAGTGCATCACGCGTTCCCGTCAGGGCGTTAAATAATGTGGACTTTCCGGTATTCGGGCGTCCTGCAATTGTTATCTTTAACATAATTTTTTCCGTTGATTTTTTGTAATTATAAAGCAAAAATATAAATAATCAAATAGGGGTATAAAATGAAAAAGAAATTCAAGGGCGCGTTTAAACGTTTGCGTAACTTAATTATCAACCCAAAACGTTATTTTACCAAGATTGTTGCCGATGGTAATATGGAAGAATCTATGTTAAAGGCCTTTTTATACGGTCTGTTGGGCGGTGGCTTGGTTTTACTAATCAGATTGTTGGGTGGTGCCACCATTACATTGGGGGCTGTGTTTACGGCGATTGTTATTGTTCCAGTTTTGGCGGTGGCCCTGTTGTTTGTGATGGGTGGCTTGATGATGTTGGTGTCTGAAATCACGGGCGGTGAACGTGATTGGGAAATCGCGATAAAGGGATTGGCGTCAATATTCTTTATTTATCCGGTAATATTGGTTTTAAACGCGTTGGCATTTAACTGTACATCGATGTGGGTAATCAGCCTGTTGGTCGATATTTATATCTTGTTCCTGTTTTACAATATTTCATTGTACTGTATGCGTGGCAAACGCAGTAATGTAATTGTTGTTATTGGTATATTGGCGTTGTTTATGGCCACTGTCTATGCCACAGATTATCGAATCGGTTGGTTTATGTTAAAAAATACCAGTGCGACATTGGCATGCTTGCTGTAATAAAAATGTTAAAAAACACCGGTGTTTACCGGTGTTTTTTTGTCCGTTTAAATTGTGCATCGTATTCTTCTGCATCTTTTTTTAATTTTTCTTCGATTTTTTTATTACGTTTCATATTGTATAACATTTGTCGTCCATGCAGTTCTTGCATATCTTTTAAAATTGAAAACAGTCGCATATACATCTGTGAAAACCCCAGTTCTAGTTCTGGTCGTGTTGGTCGGTTGGTTTTTGTAAAGCGTTCGCGATTAAATAACTCCATTTGTTTTCCTTTTGGTAAAAATAATAAAAACCGCAATTGAAAACAAAAGCGGTTGGAGTTTAAACACTATCAAAGAGAATAGCGTGTCTTATTCAATATATTCGACACACTCCAACCAGTGTTGGAGTATTTAATACCTCTGCAGGCACTCTTTGGCGGGTGTTTAAGCCCCGATACAGCAACCGCTGTATCACGCATATTATAAACGCATAAAAACAATATTTCAAATACTTTATATCGTGTCACATGTCTCACCTGTCCTACGAAGCCACAAAGTGGCAAAGTAGGATGTCTCACAAAAAAAACACCGGCATTTACCGGTGTTTTTTTATATTTTTAATTTCGATTTCATATCAATCAACACAGGTGTTTCAATACCCAAATCATTGGCGCGATTTATCAAACCGCGTAACGCAAAAATCCCTTCGACGGTACCTTCGGGTGGGTTCCCGTTTGCAATTGCCATACCGCCGGCATAATTTCGACTGGTTGCACTGGTCGCAGACAAGAACAAATCCCCAATGCCACACAACCCCAGGAACGTACGCAATTCAGCACCCGCCGCCATCCCCAGGTCAACCACTTCGTTCCATGCGCGTGTAAATATCAATGCGCGTTCATTTTCTGCGGCAACAACACTGTTATATCCACATATCAGTGCTACTGCATTTTTCCCAACGCCGCAAATTTCAGTACCAATAACATCATGACTGTCCACCAGGTACAATTGCCCCAGTGCATCATGGCCTGCATTTATCGCGTTGTCTGTTCCGGCCAGCGTTGAACCTGTTGGTATCCCGCGCGCCACTTCACCTGCGAACTGTGGACCGGACAATACGCCAAAGTCGACGCATTCTGGTAATTCTGTTTGCAGTATTTCTGACATAAATTGTCCTGTGCTGTTTTCTGCGCCTTTGGTGCAGATAATAATTGGTTGGCCATCATATGAATTGCGGAAATTTCGCACCGTCTCGCGAAAATATGATGCCGGCGTCACAATCAGCCATGCATCTGTTGTTTTTAATTCTGATATCTCTGCGGTAACATGAATATTATGTGGTAAATCAATTCCATCAAAATGCTTGTATTCGCCGTCATATGACCATAATTTTACATCTGCACCACCACGTGCAGCAACATGCGCCAACGCGGTTCCCCACGCCCCTGCGCCAATAACACCTACTTTCATTTTATTTTCCTTATTTTCCTTTCGATTTCAGGGACAACGACCAATCCATCATCAGATAAATCAATTGCACGTGTATATGCATCAATTGCGTGGTTTATATCGCCCTTTTCCGCATATATGTCCCCCAAGTGCAAAAATAACGAAGAACATGTTTTTGCAACACTTGCCACATGTTCTAACACTTCCAGTGCGGCATCCACACCTTCGCGTATCCAAACGACATATCCCAACGTGTCCCATGCGATAATGTCAGATGGGTTCTTTGATACCAAATTCATTGCGTATTCGTATGCGTTTTCGATTTCACGATTTTGTGCCGCCCAAATTTTGGCCTGCAAAGATAATATTTCGCCATCAACCGCCAATACATCGGACGCCGCGCGGATATCTTTTTGTGCAGATTTCAAGTCGCCAAACGCATAGTACACATATGCACGACTTTTCATAAAAAACGCCCTGCCCGCATTTTCTAAATCTTCTTGTTTTAATGCGTTTTGAATTGGGCGCAATGCGGCACGTTTGTTGCCGTGTTTTATATGATGCCCAACAACCCGATTTACACCCGGCACAAACAGAGGGTATTTTTCCAATGCTTGTTCTAATGCATCGATGTTATTATCTTTTTCGGCCAGGCGCAACACTGCAAACAGATAAAAAGGACTGTCTGATTTTATTTGTTTAAAATGTGTCGCATAATCGCCAACGTTGTTATAGAAATACTGTCCAATGTAATAATTTATGGCATCTGTGCTTTTTGCGAATTCTGGTGCTGTAATTTGTGCAAATCGTAACAACAGCATAGACAAATCAGAATACATCATAATCTGGGTATGTGACACATTTTGCACCAAACTAAATGCCAATGCGTTTGTATATCCGCTGTACACAGACCAGTCAGGGATTTTTATATGATTTGTCATAAACATTCCACCCGGTCTGCGTGTAAATTCGTAATGTAATCCGTCTGCTTCTTGATTAAATCCGTGATGGTTATAAAAAGACATCATATACAGATAATCGTTGATGTTTATAAAATCAATATCGACCTGGGTAAAATGTTTGCGTGCAGTATCAATGTCGCCCAGTTCTGCATAAATTTGTCCACGCACAAATGATTTCCATGCGTCATTGGTTGGCAAATCATCAATAAATTTAAACGTGTTTGTGCGCCAATTATTTGCAATTGCAGACCATATGCGTAATGGTGCCACCAATGCAGATTCGTCTGTTTTGTGACGGTTATGCAATTCTTTCCAATTGTTATTTCGTATCAGGTATGCATCATAAATCAATTGTGCCGGCATGCCTTTTTCGTTCTTTAAGATTTTTGCGTCCAATGGCATATTGCCCGCCAAAAATTCTGATGTCATTTTTGTGTTCAAAATAACAGGATATTCCACGTCATGCAACCTGTCGGAAAAGCGGACCGCTGCGTCAAAATCATTAACGTAAATCGCGTGTTGTGCCGCCAAGAACGAGCCAAACTTTGTTTCAATTTCCCGGTTTTGGAAATGCAGTTTTTGTGGCGCGTGGTATTGATTCCATAATGCACCACTTGTGATTGCGATTGCAGCCACCAAACCAAATGCAATAAAAGTGTCGATTTTTCTCATAGTTATGTTAAAATAGCATTTATGAGTACTAATGTCAAATTTGAACGATATGCCCAGATGTTGCGTGAATGGTCGGCCCGGATGAACCTGGTCGCGCCCAGCACACTGGCCGATATTGAAACGCGTCATATTGCGGATTCTGCACAATTGGCGGATGTTTTGCCACAAGGTGTTGAAGTTATTGATTTGGGGTCCGGCGCAGGCTTCCCGGGTATTGTTTTGGCGATTTTGGGATGGCGCGTAACCTGTATCGAATCGATTGGGAAGAAAGTTGCGTTTTTATCGGCGGTCAAAGAAGATTTGGGGTTGGACAATCTGACAATTTACCATGGTCGCGTTGAAGAATTTGTCCGGCATTTGCCGGCAAAAAATGGTAATTTTGTATTCACTGCACGTGCGTTTGCATCATTGACCAAGATAATGGATTATGTTGCACATACAAAATACCGGCTTTTTTTGCTAAAAGGCCGGGAAATACCGGCAGAAATTGCAGACGCAAAACGTAAATATAAATTTGAATACGATTTAACACCATCGAAAACAGGTGACGGATATATAATTTCTGTGCGTTTTAACCGGTGATTTCATGTGAAATAACGTGTAACAGGTTGAATTTATTTGGTATTTTGCAAAAAAAATATAAAAATGCCGGCAAGTGCCGGTGTTTTTATATTGTATTTCATATGAAATAAGCGATATCTGTATGATTTTACATTGTTTTTTTATTGTGTGTTTTATTGTCTTGACTGAATCGGTTGGTTTTTATAACCTTTGGGTGAAAGAGAAGGGTGAAAATGACACAAATAATTGCATTTGCGAATCAAAAGGGCGGGGTAGGTAAAACCACAACCGCAATAAATATCGGTGCATCTTTGGCGGCAATAAAAAAGCGTGTTTTGTTGATTGATTTGGATCAGCAGGGAAATGCTGGGACTGGGTTGGGTTTTGAACGTGCAGGGCATCGTCAGAGTGTGTATGGTGTTATTATGGGGACTGCAAATGCGGCTGATAATATTTTAAGTACTGCGGTCCCGGGATTGCATTTGTTACCGTCGTCCCAGGCCTTGGCAGGCGCGGATATTGATTTGTTGGATATGGAAAATCGTGAATTCCGTCTGCGTGATGCATTGCAACCAATTTTGCCGCATTATGATTATGTTCTGCTGGATTGTCCACCGGCGTTGGGATATTTAACAATAAATGCATTGGCGACTGCCGACAGTGTTATTATACCGCTGCAATGTGAATTTTTTGCATTAGAAGGTGTTCAACAGTTGATGGATACGATATCTGTTGTTCGCGAACGGTGGAATCCGTCGTTGTCGATTTTGGGTGTGTTGCTGACGATGTATGAACGCAGATATTCTGTCACACGTGTAGTTGATGAAGATGTGCGCAAAACATTTGGTGATATAGTCTTTAAAACGGTCGTTCCGCGCAATGTTCGCGTGTCAGAGGCACCAAGTCACGGCAAACCTGCATTGTTTTACGATTTTAATTCTTCGGGTGCCCAGGCGTATTTGCGTGTCGCAACCGAAGTAGTAGAAAGAACCACAGGGGGCAAATATGGCGAATAAATTTGGTTTGGGGCGCGGATTGGCAGATTTGGCATCTGCGCGTGGTGCAATTCCAGATATTTCATTGTTGACACCAACTGAACGTGTCGTGGTAAAGCAAATTCCATTGGTGCAAATTGGCGCGAATCCTGATCAGCCACGCAAAACGTTTACAGCGTCAGAATTGGCGGACCTGGCGGCGTCAATAAAAGAGAAGGGCGTGTTACAGCCGATTTTGTTGCGTAATGTTTCGGGACGTGCTTATTCATACGAAATTGTTGCGGGCGAACGTCGCTTTCGTGCGGCCAAAATGGCGGGCCTAAATGAAATTCCGGCATTGGTAAAGAATCTGGACAATAACAACGCGATGGAAATTGCACTGATTGAAAATGTTCAGCGTGAAAATTTAAATCCGATTGAAGAAGCGGCGGCTTATAAAAATCTGATGGAATGTTGTGACTATGAATTACCGGATGTTGCGCGTTTAATTGGAAAATCTGAAAGTTATATTCGCAATGCGTTACGTTTGACGTCGTTGCCGGAATCTGTGCAGAATTTAGTGCGTCAAGGCGAATTATCCGCATCGCATGCGCGCACAATTGCAGTGGCCGAAAGTCCAGAAGATTTGGCGCACGAAATTATTGCAAATAAACTGTCTGTATCGGCCACAGACAAATTGGTGAAGTCTGCACCACGGTCAAAAACAACACGTTCTCACACACAAAAAACAATCGATGCGGCAACAGTTCGTGAGATTGAAACACGTATTCGTGCGGCGATTGGTGTGCCGGTCAAATTGGTTGAAAGACGTGGCGGGGCAGGGCAGATTATTTTATCATTTGCAACACGCACACAGATGTATGAATTGGTTGAAAATTTAACCAAATAAAAATGTTAAAAAAAGCCGGCAAATGCCGGCAATTTTTAACGTAAAATTTGTTTAAAAAATGACAGTGTTCTGACTTTTATTTCTTCTATTTGTGTCTGTTTTACTAAATCGGCACGAATTGCCGGCAAAGGCCGGGGATTTCCATTTTTATCACGCCATGGCACAGTTATTTTTTTGCCGGAATTTTCACCCAATGTTACATTGCCGGCGGTATCAAATGCAATCAGTATTGATGGGTGTTCTGGGGTGCCGGTTGCAAACTTAAATTGTGGCAGTTCTGTTGGGACGGCTTCGGATAAATTTGTGGCGCGTCCATTTGCGAACAATGTTGCGTAAAAAGACGGACGTATACATACGCGTTCATTCAGCATAAACATCTTGATAAATTTATTGTTGTTTAATACACCGCCTTGGTCGATTTTTATTTTTGGCGTATGTGCCAATTTTGCCATCAGTGATTTAAACATATGTGCATCATTTGGGAATCCGCTGATATGTATCAGCATTGGAACTTTAATCTGTTTATCCAGCGCCAAAGATTTCAATATTTCATAATTGTTTTCCAATGCATTTGGGTGATATTTATCCAACGACAATGATACTTGGAATGCCATTGGTTTGTGTGTATTCGCGCTGTTGCGTAAGTCGCGCAAAATCATTGCGCGCAACAGTGGTGCGTTTATCCACGCGCCATTTGTTTTTATATCCAATGAAATATTTCTGTCTGTGATATAGTTGACCAGATTTGGCACATATCCTGGATTTTCCAGATTGTATGCCGACATCAATTCGCCACCTGTAATAACAACTTCGTTTGTAAATTTTGGATCATATTGTGCAGTGTCGATATAGTGTTTAATAACATATTCGGGAATAAAGGTTTTATCGCGATTTTTACCGCTGGATTCGCAACAGTGTGCGCAATTATACCAACACCAATGCGTAGATTTAAATACCAAATCGTATGGCCAATTTCGCACAATTCCACCAATTGGCAGAACGCGGTCAATGGTGCGTTGATAAAAATCCTTGATTTTTTTCATGTATACGATTATTGCACACAAAAGCGATTTGTCAACAGTTTAATTAGGTATTGACCAAAAATCCCAATTCTGATAGAATGGACTTGTCGGCAAAGTTTTTTGTCGATGGGGCGTAGAAACCCGTAAAACTGCTGTCTGTGATGGACATTAAACATTCTCCAACCACCTGGGTTGGAGGGCGGTGAATATATTGAATAAACCCGCTATAGCAGTTTATAGTTTCTAACCTCCAACCGCTTTATTTAATATCGCGGTTTTTTGTTTAATTTGCGTATGCACAAAACGAAAGGGAGGAAAGTAATATGCAAAAATTATTAAAAGTAAGTGGTGTGTCTATATTGGCGATTGTTGCCACCACGGGCGCCAATGCCGCCGGATATACCTGTGAAGAATTGATCGAATACACGTCGTGTAATTCGGGGTATGCATTATCAGTGGGTAGTTGTGTTCAATCTATAGCTTGTGATGCGGGACTTTATTCAGCACCAGCATGTCCAGATGGGTATGATTATTCAAAATACTGGTGTAAATCAGGTGAGTCTTCTGGATATGATAACACATCAGAGGAAAGTTGTATAGAGTCGGGTTATGAATGGATTGGTGCAGGTTGTTATCAGTTTGAACCTGCAGAGGGACCAGAGTATACTTTTGTGCCTTTCCATTATGCGTGTGAGTCATGTCCAGACACTGATTTGGTTAGCCCGGATGGCACACCAATTCGCGCGACGTCGGTATCAGGCGCGACCAGCATTGCAGAATGTCATGTCCCATCGGGAGTTGAGATACAGGGTGAACATGGGACGTATCGTTTTAAATCGCAGTGTGGATATTTTTCGTCTGTCAATTGGAAAACGCCCGTGACAAATGAAAAAGAATGCGTAGCTCTTGCAGAGGCGACAGGGGATAATTGGGAATGGTTTGATAGTTATGAATTTTCTGGCTACTCTGGTGAAGTTTGTATAATAGATAGTGGTGATATATCAGATGAAACGATTGAATCATATATGCCGAAAACAGAATCAGAATGTGCGCAAATAGACAGTAATTCCGAGTGGAATGGCACTAAGTGTGTAGCAAATTATGCGGAAGGGTATTATTTTAATTCGGATGGTTTGCATTGGGGGATGTGGTAAAAATCCCCCAACCGGGCCCCACGCAAATATCTATTTGCGTGGGTGGACATAGTTTTTTTTATTGTGCTAATTCGCGCACAGTTTGTGTTTGTGGATCGTATATTTTTGGCGCGCCATCATACCGCAATGCACGATGGTGTTTTGGTATCAGGTATTCTGGAATCGGTGATGCTTCGCCCATGTCAACCTTGGCCGCCATTTCTTTTTGAATCGGTGTTTTACGATAGAAATACCATTCGCCATCTGCCTCTATTGGACGATTATAAAATCCTTGGAATAATACCAATTGTTTTTCACGTTTCAATGTCATTAAATCCATCGGACTGAACAGGTCTTCTTCCTTGTCAACTTCGACCTCTTTGCCGTCAGGCCCTTTTTCTTTCTTTTTGGTTTTTTTCTTTCCCATCATTTCCGAGAAACGCTTTGCAGTCGCCGGATCATTTACACGCATAATAACCTTTGCTGCGGTGTTTGCGATAATTGTATCGGCGGCCTTGTCCCCATATTTTTCTGCAATCTGACTGATGTCCTGACCGACAATCAGGTATGATACCTTTTGCCCACGACCAACCGCAGGCCCCTGGATAATCGCTTCCAGTTTGTTCATTGTTGGCATTTCGTCCAATACGAACAGTGCCGGATATGGCCCCAGTTTTTGCCCGTGATTTACCATGTCTGGTTTATTTGCGATTAAGAAATTAGACAACAGTTCAATAAACATTGATGTAATTGATTTAAATGCCGGTGCGTCTGCCACGTTCATTGACAGGTATATCGTCACAGGCTTTACCTTGCCGTCACGTGGGTCGCGCATACCACGTAAATCACCAAAGTGTATGTCTGAATGACGCGTATGTTTATTTACCGCCGGATGACGGAAAATATTTAATCCCGCGTTCATGGTTGAAATTACAGAACCGCGTTCTTTATCAGGTGTATTCGACAGGTTAATCAGTGCAGATACAGCGTCGCTGTCGTATGCGTATAATTGTGCCTCGTTGACCGCTTCGTTTAAAAAGTCTTTCATTGGGTCCGCCATCATAACCATCTGGTCGCCCTGGCGTTTACGTTCTTCGATTTGTTGGGCGACTTTTATTTGACCTTCGACATACCATGCCAAGAACATTGGAATTGATGCCTCTGCCCCATGCCATTCGGTTGGCAATCCGGCCCATGTTCCAACGTGTACATAATTGTCTTTGTTTAATTCCCCGCGTTGTAACAGTGACATCGCCGCATACGCGTTTGGGTCCGATGTCATTGTCATGTAATAGTCCATCAATACAGCGGCATCTTGGGCATCAAATGTCCCATTGTGTAATCTGGCATAGAAATAATCATTTGCCTTGGCGCGTTCAACCTTGGATACAATAAAGTTTATAAATCCAGTCAGTGCCGCGCGTGCCGTATTTGACCAGTGTGGGTCTTTGGCATTTTCTTCGACAATAGAATTCACGATAACCTGGATATAAGTACTGCGTTCTTCGGCATTGTCCGGCAGGTTTTCTGGTGACAGCGGATTCCAAGACGGATAATAAATCCCCTGTTCTGGTTCATCGCGTGCGGCCCAATTTAATATGAATACCGGCCCAACCGTTGCACGATACCCAGACGTTATTTGTTTTAATTCTGGTTTTGGGTCATTGACAATCATTGAAACATTATCACATCCCAAAATTGTTGGGATAACGACCCCTTGGGTTTTACCGACGCCTGCGGGTGCCAATAACAGTGTAGACAAACATTCATCCATTTTTAATGCAGTCTGTTTGCCCTTGTATTTAAAGTATCCCAACACTACCATAAACCCAGCGAACAGTCCTTCTTTGTTTTTGTGGTCGGCATTCATCTTTTTGATGTCATCTGCATTGGCCTTGCGCGAAGACTTTTCGTCAAATTTGTCTTTGCTGTGGGGATTAAATTCATCTGTCATTGTGGCATCGTTCAACAGATAGTACCCAATAAGCGGCAACAACGGCGTGATGCATGGAATATCTGGCCGCATAACGCAACGAGTTATCCAATATGGTACTTCTGCCGCGACAGACAATCCCAATGACGATATTGCATTATGTATATATATTGCAATCCAATCTTGGGTTGCGGGCGACCAACCGTACCGCCAAATCTGTTCAATTGGGAACGCACACGCAAACATCAGCGCCGCAATCAGCCATATAATAATATTCCATCGTATTGCCCAAAACTCACGCGCCAGGGGTGTTTGTTCGTGTTCCTTGTATGCGCTGGAACGGAAAATACTGATACCTTTTCCTTTGCCAGACGCCGATAAAAAGTTGAATTTGGTTGCCATGATGGTATTATTATATCAGAAAAAAGATAATTTATAAATCAGGAATTAAGAAAATATGAAAAATATTCCACGAATTTTTGTCCCAGATAATATCGCCCCGGGGGTGAATTTACCTGTGGGCCGTGAAATTGTGCACTATCTGACGCGTGTTATGCGTACGCCCCAGTGTTTGGTGTTTGGTGACGGGCATGAATACAACGCGCATTTGTCGGATGATAACAAGTTTTTAATTGTTGGTGATAAAACGTCGCATATTGATCCATCAAACAACATAACATTAATGTTTGCACCGATTAAACGTACGGACGATTTGTTAAATATGGCGACGCAAATGGGTGTTGCGGCATTTCAGCCAGTTATTACTGCGCGCACAAATGCAAACCATATAAATTGGACGCGTATGCAAAAAATAGTGACCGAAGCCGCTGAACAATCCAACCGCAACAGTGTGCCAAAAATCTTGCCACCGGTAAGATTTACTGATTTGGATTTATCGCATGTTGTATTTGCAGATGAACGCGCCGCATATGGCCATAAATGCGCCACCAAGGTGGGGGATGCGTTATCTGTCCTGATTGGACCCGAAGGTGGCTTTTCAGATGATGAATTCGCGGCGCTGGATTCTGCGGGCGCATGTGGGATTTCTTTGGGCAAGACAATTTTGCGTGCCGAAGTGGCTGCTGTTGTCGCAATTACACAGGTGTTAAAATAAAATGTCAACACGTATTGCCAAATTTATTTCTGATTCAGGTTTCGCATCACGTCGTGGTGCCGAACAACTAATCGTGTCTGGTCGTGTGTCTGTAAATGGCACTGTAATTGAAACACCTGTATATTTTATTGATGATGGCGATGTTGTTACGATTGATGGCGTGCCTATAACACGCAAATCAGATATGGAATTATATGCGTTTCATAAACCGGTAAATACCATGACAACCACACATGACCCGATGGGGCGCAAAACGATATATGATTGTCTGGCGCCAGAATATAAACATTTGAAATATGTTGGTCGTTTGGATTTTAAAACCACTGGATTATTGTTGTTGACCAACGATGGTGCATTGGCACGGCGATTGACGTTACCATCATCAAAAATTCCACGCACGTATATTGCGACTGTATCGCGTATTGATGTGTCTGGTCTGGAACGTGCCCGATGTGGTGTAACTGTTGACGGGATAAAATATACCCCCATGCGTATAGATGTTATATCTGATAAAAAATTACGTGTCACAATCTGCGAAGGCAAAAAGAACGAAGTCCGAATTGTTCTGCGTGCATGTGGTTGTCCGGTGGCAAAATTACATCGTGAAAGTTTTGGAAATATATCACTGGGGAATCTGGAAATCGGAAAAATAAAGAAAATATCACAAAAAACAATTGACGAAATGTTAAAATCTCTCTAATATTCTGTTATCAAGGAAGGGAGATTTTTATGAAAAAAACACCTGTAAAGAAAACAACAAACACGAAAAATCGCGCAAAAGTGCGCCCTGTGACATCAAAGCCAACAATTAAATCGCAACCAAAAAAACAATGTTTTAATCCATGGTCATTGTCGATTTATGTATATTGGTTTATAATTTTGTTCTTTATCGCGGCAACATTTTATATTTTGGGGCGTGCCCATAATATACAACCAACTGTTGCGCCGGTTGAAATCACCGAAGAAATTTTATTACAGGCCGGTGATTATTATGACAGTGGCAAAGAAAAATTGATTGCCGGGCAAATTGATGCGGCGATTGCGGATTTGACGGCGGCAATTGATGCAGGTGTTGCGTCTGTGGATACATACATCCTGCGTGGCGAAGCACACATGCAATCCGGCAATTATCGTGATGCATTGGCGGATTTTGATGCCGCATTAAGCAAAGATCCATCAAATGCGGTTGCATATTATGATCGTGCATTATTGAATACACGTCTGGAAGATTACAGTGCGGCATTAAACGACATCAACAACGCGTTGGCGGCAAATACATCCAGACCCAGCAGTGCATTGCAAATACGCGATTTGTATGCAAAACGTGGTCAATTAAATTTATGGATGAAAAATTGGCAGGGTGCTGTTGCGGATTATACAAATTCTTTGGCACGTCCCGAAGGTTCTGTTGATTACAATGTATATGCCGAACGTGCCGAAGCATACACTGCATTGGGACAGTATGCAGACGCAATAAATGATTATGCGTCTGGTATCCGTGTGATTTCAGAACAGATTCAAGGTGCCCCAACAATGGAAGACCGCGAAGCGTTATCCAGTCGTGCGATGAATTACTTTGAAAAATCAGCTGCATTAAACTTGCAGTTGGGCAATGTTGATGCGTCGCGCAGTGATTTGGAATCTGCATACACAATTGCGATTGCATTGGATGATACAGATACAATATCCAGATTAAAAGGTTTGATTACAGAATTGTTGAGTCCTGTTGAAGAATCCGTAACAGAACCTGTCACTGAATCAGAAACAGTTGTTACCGAAACTGCGCCTGTTGTAGATTCGGAACCGATTCAATCTGTTGAACAAAATTAAAAATCGCCCATTTGGGCGATTTTTTTATTCACTGATAAATCCGCCAGATTGCATTTTCCATAGTTTTGCATACAATCCACCGCGTCGCAACAGTTGATGGTGTGTTCCACTTTCTGCGATTTTTCCATGCGACATAACGATAATTCTGTCCATATTACGCAATGTGGATAATCTGTGTGCGATAACGATGGTTGTTCGTCCATTAGATAATTTATCAAAAGAGTTTTGAATCACAGATTCTGTTTCTGAATCCAATGCGGCGGTCGCTTCGTCCAGAATAAGTATAGGTGCGTCTTTTAAAAACGCGCGTGCAATTGCGATGCGCTGTCTTTGGCCACCTGATAATTTTATGCCACGGTCGCCAACTAATGTGTCGTATCCGTTATTTGTTCGGCAAATAAAGTTATGTGCAGATGCTTGTTTCGCAGCTTTTTGCACTTCTGCATCAGATGCATCAATTTTGCCGTATGCAATATTTTCACGAATTGTTCGGTTGAACATTGTTGCGTCTTGGGGGATAAACGCGATATTTTGTCGCAAAGAATCCTGGGTGACATGTCTGATGTCTTGATTATCAATTAGAATACGTCCGTCTGTTGGATCATACATACGCATTATTAAATTCACCAGTGTTGTTTTGCCGGCACCGCTAAGCCCCACCAGCCCAACTTTTTCACCTGGTCTAACGTCCAAGGATAAATTTTTTATCACAAAATTTTTATTATACTTAAACCGTAAATTTTCGATTTTGATATTTGCAGATTTAATGTCCAGGTTTGGTGCACCTGTATTGTCTTGGACGGCGATTGGTTTAATCAATGTGTTATAAGACCCAGCGGCATTACCCCAACTGCTGATAAAATTTTTGATATTCAGTATCAATCCAAATGCAATTGAACTGATTCCAGTATACACTGCCAACGCGAACGAAATATCTGCCAAATTTGATTGACCGATACTGTACATGTATCCAGACAATACGATAAATAAAGAAAAGCAAATTGTGTCCATTACCAAATTTCCTGGTGCCCAGAAAAATCGTGACCAGAAATGTGCGGTGTTCGCATCGCGTTCATATTTAATCCGTGTTGGTTTGACAAAATCTTGTTCATATTTTGCGCGTGCGAACATTTTTACCGCCATAAAATTAGATAATGCGTCCAATAATCTGCCTTGCAATGTATTCAATGCGTCTGAACGTTTGCCGGACATTCTTAGTGCTTTGCGTGCGGTGCACAATCCCCATATGATACGAAAAGACACTGCGAACGTAATAACGGCGACGTATTGCCACCCTATGGTTGCTAGTCCCATTGCTGTGATAATGAACGCAACAATGGCACTGGTTAAACTGCCAAAAATCATTTCAATTGTTTCAAAGAAAGATTCTGCGATTCTGTGGATTTGACTGCTGATTTTTCCGGGCATTGATGCGGTATAAAATTCTGCACTTTGTTCAAATGCATATCTGTATAAATCAGATGATATTTTGTTATATGACGGATATTTAATAAATTTATCAAACGTAAACCATCGCAGTATTGATACACCCCATTGAAAACCACGCAAAATAAAATACATTATTGCGACATATATTATGGCATTTAATGCGTCGGCCTGCGGGGTGCTTTCTAATACTTGTATGGTCTTTTTAATATAAAACGCTGGCAACACATGCACCCCAAACGTATCAATAATCGCCAATATGGAATAAAACAGAACAATTACCCCGCAATAACGCCAGAAATTTTTTACATAGAATCTAAGAACGGTGTCTGGAAATTTCATTTTATCAGCCCTTTTATCGCATTCAACTGCAGATTATATCACATTTAGGTGTTTATTCAAAACCTTGGACAATTATTTTTATTTGCAAAGGCGTAAATATCCTTTATAATTGACGCGGCGCGAAGAATGAATTGTTCTTTTGTGTGCCTGTCACAGGGTGCAGAAACGAATGATTTTTCTTCGCAATTGATGAAACAAAAAAACAAAAAAAAGGAAAAACAAATGGTATTTGGTTTGTTTAAAAAAGAAGAAAAAACAAAATTAAATAATCCTGTTGTTGTTGAAATTCCATACGGTAATGAAACGTTGCGCCTGGAAACAGGTCGTATGGCAAAACAGGCAAATGGTTCTGTATTGGCATCAATGGGTGGCACAATGGTTTTGGCGACTGTATGTGCGGAAAAATCTGCGGTCGAAGGTCAAGATTTCTTTCCATTGACGGTTGATTACCAAGAAAAATTTGCATCTGCGGGTCGTATTCCTGGCTCTCGCGATCGCCGTGAAGGCAAGGCATCAACTGCAGAAACATTGACGGCGCGTTTGATTGACCGTCCAATCCGTCCTTTGTTCCCAGAAACGTTCAAGAACAAAGTTCAAATTATCGCCCAGGTATTTTCTTATGACAAAGTAAATCAGCCTGACATTTTGGCAATGATTGCGTCATCTGCGGCATTGGCATTAAGTGGTGTTCCTTTCCAGGGGCCAATTGGTGCGGCACGTGTTGGTTACGCAGACGGTTCTTATATTTTGAATCCATCTAAGAAAGCGGTTGAAGATTCTGAAATGGATTTGGTTGTTGCGGCAACCAAAGACGGCGTGTTGATGGTTGAATCTGAAATTGGTGAATTGGATGAAAAAACAGTTTTGGGTGCGGTAAAATTCGGTTTTGATGCACAGCAGACTGTTATCAATGCAATCAATGAATTGGCAGCCCTGGCTGGCAAAGAACGTTGGGCAACACCAGAAAAGACAGCCGAACAAATAACAATGGAATCAGATTTTGAACAGTTCGCAGGTCAAATCGAAGAAGCCTTGCAGATTAAAGAAAAATTGGTTCGTTTGGAAACATTGTCGAACATTCATGCTGCGGCCAAGGCGCGCATCCCAGAATTATTCCCAGAATCCGAACGCGCGACATCCACATTGGAATCATGGGCAGATGAAGTTATTGAAAATCTGACGGCACGTATTATGCGCGGCAATATCTTGGCGGGCAAACCACGTATCGACGGTCGTGATAACAAAACGGTTCGTCCGATTGAAATTGAATTGGGTGTATTGCCACGCGCACACGGTTCTGCATTGTTCACACGTGGTGAAACCCAGGCATTGGTATCATTGACATTGGGTGGTGGCAAAGACGCGTTGCCAATTGAATCTTTGGATGGTTCCGAAGAACGCGACTTTATCTTAAACTATAACTTCCCTGGTTATTCTGTTGGTGAATGCAAAGGCTTAAAGTCCCCAGGTCGTCGTGAAATTGGTCACGGTAATTTGGCATGGCGTGCGGTTCATCCGATGGTACCATCACGCAGTGAATTTGATTATGTAATTCGCATTGTGTCTGATATTTTGGAATCAAACGGTTCATCATCAATGGCGACAACATGTGGTGCGACATTGGCAATGATGGACGGTGGTGTTCCAATGAAACGTCCGGTTGCGGGTATTGCAATGGGTCTGATTAAAGAAGGCGATGATTACGCAATTCTGACAGACATCTTGGGCGACGAAGATCACTTGGGCGACATGGACTTTAAAGTGACCGGTACAGACCAAGGTGTAACAGCATTACAGATGGATATTAAAATCACATCGATTACATTTGAAATCATGGAACGTGCATTGGCCCAGGCAAAAGACGGCCGTATGCATATCTTGGGCAAGATTGAAAAGGCGATTAAAAAGCCACGCGCATCTGTGTCTGAATATGCACCCCAGGCATACACCATGAAAATCCATCCAGACAAAGTTCGTGAAGTAATCGGCAAGGGCGGTTCTGTGATTCAGGCGCTGGTTCGTGAAACAAACACGATCATTGATTTGGAAGATGATGGAACCATTAAAATCTTGGCAACGGCCAAAGAAGATGCGGACAACGCAATCCAACGCATCAAAGACATTGTTGCCGAACCAGAAGTTGGCCAGATTTACAAAGGTACTGTATCTGGGATGAAGGACTTTGGTCTGTTTGTAAAAATTATGAACGGATTCGAAGCCATGGTTCATATCTCTGAAATCACGGGTGAACGTATCGCAAAAATCGAAGATACAAAAATCAAAGAAGGCGATACGGTATACGTTCGTTTCTTGGGTGCCGACAAACGTGGTAAAACACGTATGTCAATGGTTGGCATTGACCAAACAACGGGCGAAGAAATCGAAAAATAATAATCCCTGCGCCCCAGATGGGGCGCAAACTTTACATACGGAGAGATTAAATGGATATGGAATCATTAATGGCCCAGGCCGCTGAATTACAAAACAAGGTAAATTCTGCCCAGGAACAATTGGCAAATTCTGTGGTAAAGGGTATTGCAGAAAATGGTGCATGTATTGTCGACATGACAGGCAAATATGATTTGATTAAAATGACAATTCGCCCAGATGTTTTATCACGTGGTGCGGATGCGGTATCTGAAATCGTATCTGCGGCATATCGTGATGCAAAACAAAAGGCCGACGTTTTAATCGACCAGGTCATGGGCGCCGCCACAGCAGGGGTGTCATTACCATAAAAATCCCCCGTTTGGGGGATTTTTTTTAGACATGTGACAGTTGGATTTTGCGCATTAAAATATTTATTCATCTGCATAACATCCGCCAGTTGCCACCACAAAGTATCCTGTGTTGTCGGAATACTCGTTATTGCTTGCAGGTAAATAGCAACTGGTGACAGATGTGCTGGTGTTCAATTTGATGCCATTATAATCTATTGTGCCGCTTTGTGGGGACGGTCCTGAAACGATAGGTGGGCAATTGATGCATGATACGAGCATAGACCTTTGTCGGACTCTGTATCCAGATGCACATGCATATTCATATGTATATTGCTTAACACACTTACCCGATTCTATTTTGTATGAACATTCGGTTGGTCTTCTGTATAAGTGGCTGGTTTCGGATTCTGATTCCCATTGTTTTTCACTGTCTTCCAGGGTGCATGGCAACCCGACGCACACCGTGCCTGGTGTAATTGCCTGTACGTACTGACATGTCCAACAACCATTTCTGTCTTTTATGCATGTTCCTTTTCCATTGGCGCCACATGTGGCGCCCGCCCCGGCCAATTCGCATTGCTGGTGATGAAAACATGTGATGTGTTGGTAATCATCTGCAAATCCATCGATGCATATCATATTTATAAAAATATAAATCCAAATTTTTCTCATATGCTTCACCTATACATACGTATGATAGTATCACAATCATGTATGTGTGTAAATATTATAAATCAGCAAACATTGTTAAAAAAACACCGGCAATCGCCGGTGTTTTAATCTGTATCAACAATTATTATTTAACTGTTGTTGTGGCATTACGATTCCATTTCCAGACTTCTTCGCCAGAACCCTGAACCAATGGACGTTCTTTACCATAAGAAATAGTAGAGATACGTTTTGCATCAATACCATCGTTTACGATAACTTTTTTCGCTGCATTTGCACGACGTGCACCCAATGCCAAGTTGTATTCTGTGGAACCACGTTCGTCACAGTTACCAGCGATTTGGATTTTTACATCGCCATGATTTTTCATATACAACGCCTGACCCAACAGGTTGTTTTCCGCTTCTTCAGAGATTTCTGCAGAATTAAAACCAAAGAACACGCGTTGGTCGTTCAAGTCAGCAGGTTCAACAATAGAACCGCCACACGCAGCCAGCATGCCTGCAACGCCAGCCAATAAAGCAAAGTTTTTAATTTTCATGAAAATACTCCCTTGAGTTTCTGTTGCTCGTGCTGTATTGTATAACAAAACATATGAAATATCAAGGAAAAACAAAATGTCGCATAATTCGTTGCGTGACCTAGACTTGGCGGGTGTTCGGTGGGAATTGACCGATATGCCAATAATGGCACCTGTATCTGGGGTGTCTGTATCCGATTCGCAACCAAAACTGCATGACAGTGCATCGGTTGTCGCAGAATTTAGTCGTGGTTCATCTGTTGTTCCGCCGATTGCGCCTGTCCGGACATTGTCATTGGATACGGTGCGTGCCATGGCATCGCGTCCGACTGATATGGCGACTTTAAATCGTATGATTGGTGAATTTAATCATCCGTTGCGCGCAACGGCAACAAATACGGTTCTGCCACATGTGGGGCAGGGGCGATTATTGATTGTTTCTGATGTTCCTGGGTCTGATGACGATGCGACGGGGACGGTTTTGTCTGGGGCCACTGGGGAACTGATGGATAAAATGTTGGCGGCAATTGGTCTGTCGCGTGATATGGTGTCTATTGTTCCGATGGTTTTCTGGCGCACACCAGGGGGGCGCACACCAACGCGTGATGAATTAGATATGTCGCGTCCATTTGTTGACCGCGCAATTGAATTATTGCATCCGCACGTGATTTTGACGTTGGGAACATTGCCGGCGATGGAGTTGGGAAACATAAATTTGGCAAAGTCACATGGTATTGCAACTGTATTGGACAGTGGTGCGACATTGGTACCGATTTTTCATCCGAATTACTTGTTATTAAAGCCTGCGGCAAAGCGCGATGTTTGGACGGCATTACAAAATGTGCAAAATATCTTGAAAAGTGCCGAATAATAGTTAATAATTTGCGCATATTGTAACAAAGGAGCATACAATTAAACCTGCATTTAATCGTGATAATCGTCGCGACACTGGTCCGCGCATGAATGAAAAAATATTTGCAAAATCTGTCCAGGTAATTACATCTGATGGCCAGAATTTGGGCATTATGCCCACGTCCCAGGCATTACAGATGGCAATGGATGACGGTATGGATTTGGTTGAAATCAACGCAAATGGTGCCACGCCGATTGTGAAAATTATGGACTATGGCAAATTCAAATACGAACAGAAAAAACGTGCATCCGAAGCGCGCAAAAAACAAAAAAGTATTGAATTAAAAGAAGTTTGGGTTAAACCTTTTATTGAAGAAAATGACCTGAACATCAAAATGAAGAAAGTTTTAGAATTCCTGGGTGAAGGTAACAAGGTAAAAATTTCTGTTATGACCAAGGGCAACAAGCGCGTCCTGGCACGTGGCAAGGATGCAGTGCCCGAATTATTTGCCCGTGTTATTGAAATAATTGGTGATCGTGGTACATTGGAATCGAAATCCAAACCAGACGAAAGAACAAAATCAATCATCATCGCCCCTGTGAAATAATAAAATCCCCTGTTTGGGGGATTTTTTAAAATGTAACACGCATGCCCGCGGATATAAATGGGGTGTCTGATGTTGCGCCACCCGATATCCATCCGTCGACATTTTCGCTGTATTTATATCTGAACGATGCGATTAGGGTGTGGTCATGAAAATCATCAACATCCGACTGCCAAACACCTGTATCTGAAAACATATATGTCAATGATACACTGTATCGCATCAGGTCATAACTAACCCCAGTGCCGACAACAAAGCCATCTGAAATTGGGCCGATTGGGTTTTGATCATATATCACGCGCCCTGTCAGTCCCCAAATCAGGCTGTTGTATTGTAAATTCATACCCATTGACAATTGCGCGCGCCAATCGGCGGTGACACCAGGGGTATAAATTTCATTATCAAAATTGCGTGGATTATCCATAAATGATATCCCCAGTGAATATGCGGTCTTGATCTTGCCAGATGGTTGACGGATTTTTAACCCAGAATCCAAAGCCCAATCGTAATCATCTGTAATCCCGGCAACAGACACCCCATATTGTGCGCCATTTGTCGGCGCAGATACAATATTTACACGCAAAGAATTACTGCGACCACTGGTTAGTGTCGTGTCGGCAATAACCGCGCCATCTGGAATAATTTTTTCATTATATATTGGTCGGTCATTTATGCGCAACCCCCCAACGTCAGGTAATCCAATCCCCAGTTTACGTGCGATTGAATCTGTAAATCCAAATTCGACACGTCCCAACGTGCGCGATTCGATAAATCCAAAGGTTTCGCGTGAAAAGTTTCCCTTGTCCAATGCTGCTTCGTCCATGGCGTATACCAGTCCGAATTTGTATTCGTCATTTGCGGCATACGTTGCCTGGGCGCGCGCACGCCAATCACCGATAAACAGCGTTGATTCAAAATCAGGTTCAATTATTCCGCCTGTGCCATATCCAGTCAATTTTACGGAAAACTTTCCTATATCATACTGAAATGCATTTGACACAAATGGTGTAAACATTATTGTTGTTACCACCAATACGCATTTTGTAACCCCAGACATATTACTTTTGCCCTTCACTTTCTGTTAAAATTGCATCACGCAGTTTTTTATATGCGCGTTCTTCGATTTGTCGCACGCGTTCGCGTGATATTCCATACTTTTGCGATAAAGATTCCAGTGTTGCAACCGGCTGGCGCAGACGACGTGCCGTCAGTATTTCACGATCGCGTTCTGGCATTTTTGCCAAGTGTTTTTTTAATAATTCGTATCCACGGCGCCTAAACTCAATATGTTCCAATGTTTGTTCGATGTTGTCGCGCCCATCCGCCATATTTGACAGTATATCTGTGGTGCCTTCATCAGAATTTATTGGCGCGTTCAGCGATACGTCGCGCGCGCCAATACGTGTTGCCATATTGGCGACATCCTTTTCTGGAACGTCCAGATATTGTGCAATTTGTTTTGTCTGGTCGTCTGATAAATTGTTGTCCATAATTCCCAATGCGCGTTTTGCCCGCGACAGATTAAAGAACACGCGCTTTTGATTCGCAGACGTGCCAATGCGCACAATTGACCAATTGTTCAAAATTGTTTCGTAAATTTCTGCCTTGATCCAGAACATCGCATACGTTGAAAAGCGAAATCCTTTTTCTGGGTCAAATTTTTGCAATGCCTGCATCAGTCCCATATTACCACTGGCAATCAATTCGCCGACTGGAATGCCATAGTTTTTATAATCGTATGCCACAGACACCACCAGTCGCAAATGACTGGCCACTAACTTTTCTGCGGCGACTTGATTTTTATCTTTTGTCCATTGTGTTGCGTATTCATATTCCTGTTCTGCGGTCAGAACGGGGATTTTTTGCACCATTTGAATATACTGGGCCAATCCCGTTTCGTCATTTGCACCCCGTGCGGCAACAATGCTGGGCGATGATATATTTGTCGATAAAGCGTTCTTGATTTCCTTTGTCATAACTTTTATAGTATACCATAAATAAATAATTATCAAGCACAGGAGATTTTATTATGGCAAATATGCTGGAAAGAAACAAAAATGTCAAAGCACCAAAAAAGACATATGCAGAACATGCCCAAGACGCACTGTATCGCGAAGTATGGGAAGATGTGAATAATGAAAAAACGGTTCAATTTGTAAAAAAATATTCACGTCATATTATCGCTGTTGCGTTGGCGATAATGATTGTTGCAACCGGGATTCAGATTGGTTTGCGGACATATCGTGCAAATAAAATCGCCACGGCAATTGCGTATGAAACCGCGATTGAAAATGTTGATGCAAATGCGTTGGCGGCATTGTCTGAAAATGCATCTGGCGCGACTGCAGATTTGGCATTGTTCCAATCTTACTTATTGGACGGTGATGTTTTAAAAATAGAATCTTTGGCAAACGATGGTCATACATCTGATTTTCGTGATTTGGCAAAATTGCATGTCGTTGGTTTGCGCGGCGACCAAATGAGTGGCGCGGACGTTGAAAAATATCTGTCTGATTTAAAGTCCCCATCGTCACCATTTTATTATACGGCATGTTTAACAATCGCCCAGAAATATTTGGCGGAAAATAATCCTGATGCGGCTAACAAATGGCTGGATAAAATAATCAGCGATAAAAATGCCCCGTCTGTAATTTCTGGGACGGCCCAAATGTTACGCTAAATGGTGAATGATATGCGATGGATTCTGCCTGTTTTTGCATGTATGCTTGTGTTGTCGGCGTGTGATAAACATGACCCAATTTTACCAGGTACACGCACCCCAATATTTTCTGGGGCGCACGTGAATGTGCAAAACAAAACTATTCCAGATGTTCCGTCTGATGTTATTACTATTGACAACAGCGATTGCCCATATACCCAGGATAAAAATAATGTCATATGGCACGGCGATAAGAAAATATTTAGTGGTTTCCCCACATCAAACACCGTGTCTGCGAATCAGCGTCCCGTATGCAGTGGAAAATATGTCTATGCCGGATTAACCACGGGCGAAGTTATAAAGGTAAATCCAAAAAATCGTCAAATTGCATGGATTGCAGATATTTATCGCCCCAGTAATTTAACCGGTGGCGCGTCGATGGTTGATATTGTGGCGCCGGTTGTGCCGTACGGAAAATTTGTGTTTGCAGGCGGTCTGGGCGACGCATTTTGTAAATTAAGCGCCGCAGATGGGCATAAATATTGGTGTCTGGACATCAGTGTTGCCGTGCCATTTATAATCACGGACACATATGTTTTTGTCGTGTCTACGGACAATTATTTATATGCGATTGCAACAAAAAATGGCGATATTTATTGGCGCACGCCGGTAAAAACGCAATCTGCCCCAGAATATAAAAACGCCCATATAATTGTTGCCAATGAAACATTTGATGTTGCAAATGGTAAAAAAATAAAATAAATACTGGACAAATAAAAAAATATGTTATATTATCTGTCGGCTTTGGGTGTTTAGCTCAGTTGATTAGAGCATCTCGTTTACACCGAGAGGGTCGGGGGTTTGAGTCCCTCAACACCCACCAGAATTTCCGCCACATGGCGGATTTTTTATCCCGTAATGTAACATAAAGGATAGTATATGGTTTTTGAAAAAGGTTGGTTTTTACATAAAATGAACAAATACGCCCCAAAGGGGTATAAGTTTGTTGCACGTGGCAAAGAAGGGCGTATCGCGTTATACTCACAAGAATATATGGGCAAACAAGACCCGATGGGTCCGTTCGTGTCGTGTTTTTCGTTTGAAATGTTAGATATGCTGTTTGGTGGATTGTTAACCCGTCGTATCAGTGGTGTAAACCAAGGTTCTACGATTGCGGATTATATGCATTTACAGGATATTGCACAACTGCCTATTTTTGCAAAAACACAACAGGCCGCAGAATCACAACAGGCGAAATATCGTATATATCGCTCTGTGGTAAAGCCATATATGTCCGAATTTAAGTCAAAGCCACGCATGATGTTTTCTGATAAAAATGCATTGTTTATCCAGGGTATGCAAGATTCCAAGGCTTTCTTGCCAGAACATTTAGCGCGACGTTTACAGTTGTACGTTAATAAAAGCGTATGGTATGCGATTGAATCTGTATTCGGTTCTATGCCGATATGCGACATGAATTATTACCAGGACATATATCGCAAGAAGATGCAAATGTTAAAAATTGATGGTGGTAATGATTACGCCTTGCAACAGCAACAGCAACAAATCAAATTGTGCAAGCATCTGGAACAAGAAATCAAAAAATATACCGATGTGCCACTGCAATGGTGGAAAGACACAATGACAGACGCGCAACGTGATCATGCAGATGAACAAACTATTGAACATATCCAATATATGATTGATAAGTTTACGGCAAAAATTGCAAACCTTCGGTCTTTGTTGAAAAAGAACGCTGTGTCTGAACCGTATCGTCCTGCGTGTGATATTCTGTATGGTACATTTCATAACGGTCATGGTGAGCGCATCATACCGAAAATATCACAAAATCCTGTGATGCAAATGTTGCAAATGGCTCGTATGAAAAAATGTAAAATAAAAACGAAATAAAACCTGTCCCGAATGGGACAGTTTTTTTTGATATTTAAAATAATATGGTTTATTATATGCCTGCTAACGCAAAGGAGAATAAATGAAAAAATTAGTGTCAATATGTGCATTGTCGGCATTGGTTGCAGGATGCACAACCGTAAATCCATATACAGGTCAAACACAAACGTCAAAGTCCACATGGGGAACAGCCATTGGTGCAACCACCGGCGCATTAATCGGCAGTCGCAACAGCAGCGAAGGCGCACTAATTGGCGCGTTGGCGGGCGGCGCAATTGGTGGCGGTGTTGGATATTATCTGGATGTCCAGGCGGCAGAATTACGTGCAGAATTGGTGTCCACCGGGGTTCAGGTTATTGAATCTGACGACAGTATTCGTTTAATCATGCCGGGCAACATCACATTTAAAACAGATTCTGCGGATATAAATTCGTCTTTCTATCCGGTATTAAATTCTGTGGCGCGCGTTTTGAATAAGTACAGCAATTCAACCGTATTGGTGTCTGGCCATACAGACAGCACCGGCACCGCCGAATATAATTTAAATCTGTCGCGTGAACGCGCGGCATCGGTTGCAGCATATTTGCAAGGCCAAGGTGTCAAGGCATCACGTTTCGAAGTTTTGGGCCTGGGGTCATCAAACCCGATTGCGTCCAACGATACACCTGATGGGCGCAGTCTGAACAGACGTGTTGAAATAAAAATTATTCCAAACAAATAAAAATCCCCCGTCTGGGGGATTTTTATTGAGATATGAGATCAGTAACAAGCTAATAACATGTTAAATCTCTTTTGTAGACTTTATAATTAGTAATCTATTCGTTCACATACTAATTTGCCGCCTCTCACAGCCCAAGCAGCGTTACCTTTACAATGGCACTCTCCATTATACCAGTTTGGCTCATATTCGTTGAAGCTAACACTTTCACAATCGGATTGAGTTGTTATGATAGCTGAAGCGAATTCTTGTGTGACCTCACAACAATATTCGTTATCAGCGCTATGCGAACCTGTCCAAATACCACCATATATCTGCTGACACTCTTCTGCCGAAGTGGGGTTACCCAAAGAAAATGAACAATTTGATTTAAAATGATATGTTCCTGTCAGATCTGTAAAATATGTGTTCGGGTCAACATAACATGCAAGCACACCTGCCGCACCTGCCAACGATGTTGCCGGCACAGTAACTGTTTCGCCTTTGGCATTTGTGTATTCATGCGTCGGACATGTTGAACACGTGGCCGCCCCAGACAAAGAATATGTGCCCGGCGTGCATGCTGTATATTGTGTTGCGCCTGGCGCACTAAAATTACCCGCCGGTGTTTTTATGCATGAATATTGACCTGCATTTGGTTGATATGTTCCCGCCACGCATGGGGTACATGTTATTGTCTCATTTATTGGTTCTGCCCTCACTATTTCCGAATCGATTAGCTTCACACAGGCCTGGGCATAATAATTGTCATACTCGTCATTACAATTTGTAGAAATGCGACAATACTCATCCTCATCATTACAGCATACATCTTTCATAAAATCAAGCCCATCTGGACATATATTTATATAATTTCCGGCGCCACATGTATTGCTCGGGATACATTCGCCATTATTTAGATAATATCCAGTATTACACGATGTATATTCCACCAATTCTTCACATGTATATCCCGCCGCATTTGCCGCTGTTGCGGCAACGATTGCCAACATGGATACAGTGCCTAATTTTAAAAATTTGTTCATTTTTTTACTCCCTTTTTAATTTGTTTTCCTTTCTTTGCGTCGTTTGCGCATACAAAACAAAAACCACCATTTTTATAAGTCAGGTGGTCAGGAGGTTGAGAACAATCAATAGAGTTGTGCTGCTTATTCAATATATTCGCATGCCCTCCTGACCAAATAAGATCAGGAGTGTTTTTTCATCCATAACACAAAAAAATGCGCCATCGGCGCGGCGTGCAATCGTGCATGGACGCTATTGAACGGGTTCTCACACCCCATCGGTGAAAAATCCCACCGACAAAAGAATTTTATCATTTTTGGAAAAATTGGTCAATAAATAAAATAAGGATACATAGATAAATAAAAGTTTAGCGAAGTATTTTTTACAATTTTCTGACAAGAAAATTGTCATTCCTGCTCCGGGCCCCGCAAAAATTGTAAATTTTTGTGGGTGGGCATAGGCAGGAACAGGGTCTATAAAATTTGCTTACTCTCTGGAATACGTAATTGGTGCGCGTTGCGCACGGTTAAAAGACCCTATTACCGCCTGCGCGGTAATGACAAGAATTAAAAATTCTTGTAAAACGTTATGCAGATTTAAACTTTTGTTTATCTAAGCAACTCATGTCTCTTGTCTTA
>JAZNAO010000038.1:0-22118 GCA_045586565.1 Candidatus Enterousia sp.
AACAGAATATTATATTAAAAATATGCATAAGTCAAACCATTTTTGAATCTTTTCTTTACACTGCTCTTTGTGTAGGAATATAAACCTGTGGTATGGATATGTGTTTTTATTCACAATGGTCGTTACATGTTTTATCCGCAACAAAAGGGAGAAAGAATCTATGACCTGTTATCATAATGCTCTATGGGCTGCAATAAATCACGTCGCCAAAAGAAATAATATCAGTTGCTCTTGTCTGGCGTGTCGGTGCGGTTTGGATTCTACCACTTTTAACCCTAGTAAACGTTTAACTAAATATGGTCAACCACGTTGGATAAGTACAGAAACCCTGGCAAAGGTTTTGATAAATGCAAATATAACACCAATTGAATTTGCACAGATATTTGAAACTTACCTGAAACAAAAATAAAATACCGCCCGAATGGGCGGGGTATTATTTTTTCGACGTAAGCCCCAAAGCGCACAAGCCCAGGAAACTATTCATTATTCTGTTAGCACATCATTTTCCACAACATCTGTTGGTGTCACCAGATTACGGGCCTGCATTTTTTCCATTGCGATAACCATCTCCATCGCACGTTGTAATTGATAATCGCGCGCATCCTTTTCTTCGTCGGTCAATTCTTCGTATGGCGTTTCTTCATCATTATCATCATCTTTTGCAGATTTCTTTTTATCTTTTTTCTTTGACTTATCATTTTTCAGGGAATTTTTAAATGAAGCCTCAGAATAATCACTTTCTTTCTTTTCCAAAACTTCAACCTTGCTCTGCAATACTTCCACATCCGGGGTTATGCCTTCATTTTGAATAGAATGTCCCGACGGCGTATAATAACGCGCAATTGTGATATGAATCGCGGTTCCATCCCCCAATGGCTTTTGCTGTTGTACACTACCCTTGCCAAAAGACTGAGATCCCATAACCAAACCACGCCCATTATCTTGTAACGCACCCGCAACAATTTCTGATGCAGATGCCGAACCATGATTTATCAGCACGACCACCGGCTTTCCATTGGTTAAATCACCAGGCGTCGCATACACACGTTCAATATCCGTTTCCAGTTTGCCGCGCGTAGACACAATTTCACCATTATCTAAAAACGCATCTGACACCTCTATTGCAGCCGTCAGATATCCACCTGGATTATTACGCACATCTAATACATACCCAACCACACCTTTCTTTTCCAATTTTTCCAACGCATCATTTAAATCGCGTGATGTTGTCGCCCCAAAATCCGATATACGCACATATCCAACATGCGGAATATCTTTATCATCTTTATCGGCACCGGCCACAACTTTATCATCAAATTTAATTGATTTTACCTTGATAATATCACGTTTCAATGTCATCTCTTTTGATTCACCATCATCAGAAACCACAGTCAACTTTACTTTGGTCCCAGGACGTCCCTTCATCTTTTTCACTGCCTGATTCAATGTTAAATCAAAGACCTGTTCACCATCGATATGCGTGATATAGTCACCAGCCTTTATCCCCGCCCTATCCGCAGGAGTATCATCGATTGGCGAAATCACACGCACTGCACCGCGATCACTGGTAATTTGAATACCCAACCCACCGAATTCGCCATGCGATTTATCATTAAATTCTTTGAAATCATCCAACGACAGATAAGATGAATGCGGATCCAGTTCGGCCAACATACCGTTCATTGCGGCCTCTAACATCTTTTTTTCATCTGCTTCTTCAACAAAGTTTTCACGTGCAACTTCAAACACCAATGCCAATTTCTTTAATTCGCTGTAAATTTGCTCATCCGTCAGATGCACCACCGGTTCTTCTTTCTTTTTATTTTTTGGGGCTGCATCCGCAACCATTGGCGCAATTACAGCAAACAAAATCAGAATTTTTTTTAACATATATAACCCTTTCTGCTTATTCTGCCCTCAGCATAAACCAAATAAAAATTGCATTCAACACGAAAATTTAAAAAACACACAAACCGATTGACAAATATTTATCATAGTCTAAAATCATTTATACAACCATTGACAAAGCGAACATTTGTCCTTATATAATATATGTGTGGGGACTCCCACGGGAAAATGGAGGTTTCATGGCGTTGTCACGTAACATTTTGATTGCTTTTTTATGCGGTACAATTTCTTGTGCCCCTGTGTTTGCATCAAATTGCGACAGCGAGATATACCGCCGTTATAATCCGGATATATGCGGTAAAGTAAATACAGACTCAAAAACATCATTTGCCACCACAGCCATGATTACTGGTGGTGCCACAGCATTGATTGGCGGAACAATTGCATTATTAGGAATGTCTGGCGATAAAAACAATTCTGATAATACAACACCATCAACACACGCCCAACCAACCATGCCAACATACACAATGGTTGGCGCAGATGTTGACAGTGTTTCCCTGGCATCTGTTACGAACAGACATGAATACATTAATAACGCCAATTCATACGACGACATTCGCGTGGCATATTCATTGGCCCGCGGTTATACAGGCAAGAACTCTAACATCGCTGTATTTGATTCCGGTATCGGTTCATGGCACGGCGCCAATGTTGCATCACTGGCATCAGGCACAGTGGCCCCAGACGCCAACGTTGTTTCATATCGCGTAACGGATTGGTATGGCGAATTTGAATCTTTTGACAAAATTGCCAATGTAATCGCCAATGTCCACGATGCAAACATTTATAACTTCAGTTGGTCTGCCGACATATTCGCCACCCAGGTTAAATCACGCACACATCTGGAACGAATTACCGACAAAAGATTCATAGACACCCTGTCAAATGCCGCCATACAACACGACGCAATATTTGTATGGGCCGCCGGTAACGATTACGCAACACAATCCAGTGCACTGTCGGCCATACCGTTACATGTTGCCGAACTGAACGGACATTTTGTGAATGTTGTTGCATGGGACAGCGAAAAACAACAACTGGCCGATTTTAGTAACGAATGTGGTGTAACTAAAAACTTTTGCATAACTGCACCGGGTGCAAACATTAATTCTGCAACAACAAACGAAACAATAAACGGCACCAGTTTTGCCACCCCAATCGTATCTGCGGCCATTGCCGTAATTCGCGAAGCATTCCCATACATGAAATCCAGCGAAATTACATCATTGCTATTCGCAACCGCACGCGATTTGGGCGCAACCGGTATTGATGAAGTATACGGTCACGGAATGCTGGATTTGGAACATGCAACACGACCATTTGGCGCCCCCTTGGTTCCATTGGCAAACAATAAAACCGTCGCATTAAATACTGCACGTGTCAGCGCATCAATTGGCAACCAAATAAAATCCAAGAATATTAAATTTGCATTCATTGACAGTTTTGGCCGTGCATTTGAAACAAATATGAATGACAACATTTCCATCAAGAATCGTGGCATCGGCTATGAACGCCTGCGCGAACAAAATACAAACAGTGTCCAAATCGGCAACATTGAATTTGGATTTAAAGAAAACAATATTTTAATGGCCAACGGATTCTTACAGACAGATAACAATAATTTAATCAGTTTTATCGGTTTCAACAACGAAACAACTATTGGAAACACAAAATTATTTCAGCATACCACACTGGGGATATCCAATCCACGCGCCACCCCAGAATCAATGGTGAATAGGTTTTCAACCATATACACTGCATCTGTATCTGTGGGCGCAAAATATGGAAATTGGACATTTTCTGTTGGCACACCAGACACAATAATTGGCGGCAATATGTTCCTGCGCACCCCAACTGGGCGCGATACAAACGGCGAATACACATATCGAAATTACAAAATCGATTTGGCATCACGTCCATCGATTGAATATGGCGCATCATACAAATTTATGCATATTGGGTTCGTAGATAACGCATACGGCACAGATGAATTTTATATGTTGGCAAAAACAAAGATTCAGTTTTAATTCCCTACCCGTGCAAGAAATCCTTGCAATTTCATGACAATATTGCTTTAATCTGTTATACGAATAATAACAACAAAGGAAAGCGATATGGCAGGCAGCATTAATAAAGTTATTCTGGTCGGGAATATCGGCCAAGAACCCCAGGTTCGCACCATGGGCAGTGGGCAAAAAGTGGTCAGTTTTTCATTGGCAACATCTGATCGTTGGCGCGACCGTGCAACCGGCGAACAGAAAGAACAAACCGAATGGCATCGCGTTGTAATCTTTAATCCAAACTTGGTAGAGGTTGCCGAACGCATGCTACAAAAAGGCACAAAATTATATCTCGAAGGGTCCTTGCGCACACGCAAATGGCAAAACCAAAGTGGCGCAGACGTATTTACAACCGAAGTTGTATTGAATCAATTCGCAGGCCAAATGGTTATTTTAAGTGGTGCAAAAACAATGGATGGCGCGGGTTCTGAATATACCGCGGCGGCACCGGCATCGGCACCACGCGAAGAAATATCCGTATCCGATATCGGCGACGACATTCCATTTTAATAACACAAACATTAAAAAAATCCCCCAATCGGGGGATTTTTAATATCCACAGGCAACCGCACCAAGGCCAGAAGCCCCCATCCAAAGTGACATTCTGTTTCACACTCTGAACAAGTACAGAGACCGCCTCTCCAAACCAATCCCGCCTGAGCACATGCTTCTGCAGTCTGTGGAACATATGACGATGAATTATTAGCCAGACAGAAATAATCTCCCTCACTAGTAACATCAGACCAGTAACCACCAACGACCGCACAATCTGCCTGGGATTTGACCAAGAACTTTGTGCTCATGGTAAAAGAACAATTTTCCCTGAAATGATATGTCCCCGTCACATCCGTGAAATAAGTATCTGTATCAATAATACAATCAGTCACACTGCTTGTTCCTTTGGACACGGTCGTTGCAGGCACAGTCACACTTTGACCATTGGCATTTGTGTATGAGTATGTTGGACAAGATAAACATGCGGTCGCGCCCAACGAAAAAGATTGCGGTTGTCTACATCCCTCGGGCTTACGCCCGGGGTCTTACGTCGGCAAAGATAAAAAAATCCCCCATCTGGGGGATTTTAATTCTATTCAGAAAATTTATTCTGCATCTTTTTTGGCTGCTTTTTTCGCAGGCGCTTTCTTTGCAGGTTTTTCTTCTGCAACCGCTTCAACTGCTTCTTCTGCAACAACTTCTGCAACTGGTGCTGCTTTTTTTGCATTTTCGTCACGATCAACCAATTCGATAATTGCCATTGGTGCCGCGTCACCATAACGGAAACCCGCTTTTAACACGCGTGTATAACCGCCTGGACGATTTGCATAGCGTTTACCCAAAACATCAAACAATTTTTTAACAGTTGCCGCAGATGCATTACCCAATTCAGACGCTGTCAAGCGACGATTTGCAACCGTATCAACCTTGGCACGAGTAATCAATTTTTCGACCACACTGCGTAAATCTTTGGCTTTTGGTAATGTTGTTTTAATCTGTTCTTTTTCAATCAAGTTTTTCGCCAAACCAACAAACAAGGCTTTGCGTGCATTTGTGTCGCGATTGAATGTACGACCTGCTTTCATATGTCTCATCGATTACTCCTTTTTGTTTCTGCCCGCCATCCGACGGGATTCGTTCGAGACGCCCACAACCTGATATCATTACCAGAACTGTGGATTTTTTATTAATACCCAGTTTAATATCCGTTATTCACACCACGCAACAACTCCTTGAAAAAACGTCTAAGTGGAATATGTTCATCCAACCATTCTTCACGACGTTGTGCGCGTTCTGCTTTCTTTTTTTTCACGTTGGCGCTTGCGGCATCCAACTTACTCTTAACGGACATATTATAACTCCTGTTTTGATGATTATAACACCATCAACACATGTTGCAAGGGAAAATAACTCACTCCTTGCGGTGCGAGAAATTGATTTATGTGTGGCGATTGTTGATGTTCACAGTTCCGACGTGTATTGGACATACACGAGGAATCTGTGAACGCCAACAGGCGTCCACAGAAATCAATTTATTTGTAGGGGTCCTCGTATTTTTTGGCCAATTCCGCAATATTTTCTGGTGGCCAACCCGGGACTTCCATACCCAACCCCAGACCCATGGCTTCTAATTGAACTTTGATTTCGTTCAATGATTTACGGCCAAAGTTTGGTGTTTTCAACATGTCGGCTTCGGTCTTTTGAACCAATTCACCCAACCAGTTGATTTTATCGTTCTTCAAGCAGTTGTTTGCACGAACTGACAATTCCAGTTCATCAACATGCTTTAACAATTTTGGATCAAATGGCAATGCGTCTTTTGCCTTTTCATCATCACCAGGCGCGTTTAACTGTGCCGGATCTTCAAAGTTAATAAAGACAACCAATTGATCTGTCAAAATACGTGCGGCAAACGCGATTGCATCTTCTGGGGATACAGAACCATTTGTTTTTACCGTCAATTCCAATTTATCAAAGTCTGTCGATTGTCCAACACGTGTTGGCAAAACTTCGGTTGCGACATTCAAAATTGGTGAAAAGATGGAATCAACTGCGATAACACCCAATGGTAAACCATCAGCATGCGCAGATGCCGGCACATACCCACGGCCAGTATCCAATGTAATTTCCATATCCAGATTTGCACCCTTGTCCAACGTGCAAATTTCTGCATCCTTGTTCATAACTTCGACACCACCTGATGTTTCAATCATACCTGCAGTAACAACAGCCGGGCCTTTAACTTTTAAATATGCTTTGTGCTGACCTTCGTTCAAGGCTTTGAAATAAACGCCCTTTAAATTCAAGATAATATCAGTCACATCTTCACGCACACCAGAAATGCTGGAAAATTCGTGTTGAACACCATCAATTTTGATATAGATAGGCGCGCAACCCTGCAATGATGACAACAGAACGCGACGCAATGCGGTCCCCAGTGTCAAACCAAAGCCTTTTTCCAATGGTTCTGCAACCAATGTTGCGATATTAGGATTATGTTCATCTGTGTTGATTGTCAATTTTTTTGGTTTAATCAACGTCATCCAGTTTTTTTCAATCATTTATATTTCCTTTTAGCTTAGTTTATCATTTTCGCCAAATGGCTGCATACCAAATGTGTACGCGGGCTGTATTGTAGTGAATATTTTACAAAAAATCAACTAAAATCTTTATGTTTCGTCTGTTATTTTTGTTTTGCGTTTGGATACAATTTCGGCAACAAAACACGCCCCAGATTTTCCACAACAAACGGATTTTTACATTTGCCAAATTTGAAGTTTTCCGCACAACAATCCATTTTGGCACGCGCTTCATTTTCTAGCATATCTTTAAGCATTTGTTTTCGTGGGCGATGTATTATCTCCTTATTCATTTCAAATGCTTTTTTGCACCACGCATCCTCATTATTATCAGACGCCTCCAAACAATCAAACCTAACATTCCAATGAAAGTCAGCCCTTATTTCCAACATATCATCTTGTTCAGGCACGGTCACACTATGCCAACAACATGGCGCCGTCCCAGACGCAAAAGCAGATTTAATCTTATTTACCTGTTCTACAGGCACATCTGAAAAATACAACGATTTCCACGAAGACCCTGCATCAAAAAATAATTTGACCAACATATTATTATACCCCGCATTTACCACATGGTTTTGCCGGCACAACACGACGCTGAATCTGTGTGCCCATTGGTTTATATACCGTCACAGGCTGATATACCTGATAATAATCAATCACTTCCGTATGTGTTTTTACGCGCACAGGTTCGGCGACCTGTTTCGCACATGGACGCGCCACAACATTACGTGCCTTTGGCGCGACATAGAATTTTTCAACAATTGTGACAGTATCTGTTTCTGTAATTTTTACACCGGCCATTGCCGCACCAGAAACCAATACACCCAGAACAACAAATAAAATATTTTTCATATGGGACCTTTTTATGTTTGTATTCTCCCTGCCCCTTCGGTGCGCTTATTATAGCAATCGTATTTTCGTTGTCCATAAAAAAATCCGCCATTTGGCGGACTGTATCAGATTTTATTTTCGTGATTTTTTCGTCTTTGCGGGCGTCGATTTAAATTGAATATCGCGTAATTTTTTATATTCGCCATTTAATTTGCACAATTCTGCATCAGTTCCCATTTCGACGATTTCACCATCTTTAATCACGCAAATTATATCCGCATCCAAGATTGTCGACAAACGATGCGCAATAACAAATGTTGTTCGCCCACGCATTAAATCGTTTAACGCACCTTGAATCAGTTTTTCGCTGTGCGTATCCAGCGCAGATGTCGCCTCGTCCAACAGCAAGATTGGTGCATCTTTTAAAATTGCACGCGCAATTGCAATACGTTGTCTTTGACCGCCAGACAACAAACTACCCCCTTCGCCCACAGGCGCATTATATCCATCTGGGAATTCATTGATAAAGCCATCTGCATTGGCCGCACGCGCCGCCGCAACAACCATTTCATGCGTTGCATTTAAATTGCCGTATTTAATATTTTCTTCAATTGTTCCATTAAACAAGAACACTGACTGTGACACCTCTGCAATACTTTCGCGCAAAGATTTTAACGTATATTTTTTAATATCTGTCCTGTTGATTGTAATGCGCCCACTTTGCGGGTCATAAAAACGTTCCAACAGGTTAAACAACGTCGTCTTGCCACCACCCGATGGCCCAACCAGCGCACACACCTGTCCCGCAGGGACATGCAAATTGATATTCTTTAACACAGGTTCATTTTCATTATATGCAAACGACACGTTGTGAAATCCGACCGATAATTTTTTAGACTTTAATTCACGGGCATCTTTTGCATCGACGATATCTGGACGGCTGTCCAAGAATTCAAATAACACTTCGGCCGCCAACAAGCCATGTTGAATTGTATCCCCTGTCCCAGTGATACTTTTTGCCGGTTTATACGCCGCAGTCAACGCCAACAAGAACGCCGTAAAATCACCTGTGGTGATTGCGCCACTGGCGATAAAGTGCGCCCCCATAATCATTGCAATACACAAACCAATTGAAATCATAAATTCCATCAGTGGTGAACGCAGCGCATTTGCCTGGGTACTTTTATACGCATTATTAATTGACGCATTTAAGACATGTGAAAAGTTTTGCTGTTCCTTATCCTGGGTGGCAAACGCCTGGATAGTCTTAATACCGTGCAATGTCTGATTGATTTGTTGCGACACACTGTTTGCGATACCGAACGATTGGCGTGACAATTTACGACGTTTACGCATAATCAAGACCATCGGCACCATAATTGCCGGCGCCAAGAATATCAGCACCGCGCACATTTGTGGCGCATAATACACCATCAATCCCAACGTCATAACCAGTGTTGCAACATTTTGTACAACCTTTATCACATTATTCGTCACCAGGTTTAATACCGCCGGCGATTGCACCGTGAAATAGTTTAAATTTTTACCAATTCCGTCACCATAGAAACGCGCAATATTCATATGCGTCATATGACGATAGATTTTGTTTTGCAAACGTGCGCTGGCTTTCAGTCCCCCTTTGGACATAATTAATGCCTTGGCATATGTAAATGCACCCTTGGCACCAAACGCAACAATAACCTGAATCCCCAAGAAATAAATTGCCGCCATACTTTTTTGAATAAACGCCTTGTCCACCACCTGTTGAACCAGTGTGATAGTATATGCCTCGGCCCCGGCGGCCAGTATGGTAAATATAATACCCGCCACCAGCCATTTCCAGAACGGCGCGCCAATTTCGCGCCACACGCGCCCATACAGCGACCATTTAATACGGCTATTTGATTCATCGCCCCGTATCAGGGATTTTATTTTATGTGATATTTTCTTTGTCATAGTGATTGTATTATAAATGCTCGCGACAAAAAAGTCCACGTATTTCAACACCACAACATTATTGTTGACACAAACTCTTTTTGTGATAACATTATCAGTCCGCATGATAACAACGAACAAAATGACTGAAAAAGACTATTTTGGAACCATCGGCATCCCGCTTTCGTGCACCTTGTTCTTAGAAGGTGCATTAAAAAAGTACAACAGATCCACCCACTCTGTTGATAGCGACATATTAAATCTGGTCAAAGATTGGAATAAAATCTTATTATCATTACTAAAAGACAATATTTATAAACCTGCGCTGGGAATTTTGGGAAACAAACTTATAAACAGAACATCATCACACAAAAGTTTCATTCCACGTTGTATCGAAGAAGCGCACGATGTCAGTGTCCAATCATTACATTATGCACTACGTTTTTCAGAAAGCGCATCTTTTTTGAAAAATAAAATACAGAAAGACACAGATTTAAAATTTTGCGATTTAGGTTGCGGGTTATCCCCACTGGCAGCTGTTTTCCAGACACAATATAATTTATCGGACACATATTGTATCGATACGGCCCCAGAAATTGCCGATCTGTACACAACGGCGGCATATAAACTGGGCGGACACATACCTAAATTTATCGATTGGAACACTGCAAAACAGACATCATTGAACAACGGTTTAAACACTATCGTTTCATTAGGTTGCTTGCCACACATGAAACTGGACACACAAAAGCAATATTTACGTGATATCAATAAAGTATTTAAAAATTTCTTTATAGAAATAAAATACACAAACCAATCTGACACACCTGGTTCCAATGGCATATTTACCTTAAAAGAATTGCAGAAAATGCGTCTAGAGGTTGAAAATATTGACAATATTGAAACTGCAGCCATCCGCAACAGCATGCGTTACATGTCCGCATTTGTTCGTCTTAAATCCGACCGCACAGACTTTCTGGGTAATTCCTGTCGCAGTTTATTCCTTAGTCGTTAAAGATATTTTTCTGTTGACATTTAAATTAATAAAGTATAAAATTCGTTCGCTTTCAGATGAAAGTGCAAAGTTTTGGGGTTGTAGCTCAGTTGGTAGAGCACCTGCTTTGCAAGCAGGGGGTCGTCAGTTCGAGCCTGATCAGCTCCACCAAAACAAACAAAGGGGGATGAAAGTCCCCTTTTTAAGTAAAACAATTAAATTGCGTAAAGGGGGTGAATACATATGGTAAAAGTTCTGGTTCGCGATAACAACGTTGAACAGGCACTGCGCGTTGCAAAACGTAAATCGCAGAAAGAAGGTCTGTACCGCGAAATGAAAGAACGCCAGCGTTATGAAAAACCAACCACACGACGCAAGCGTTTAAAAGAAGAAGCCGTTCGCAACGAAAAGAAACGTCAATCGAAACAGCGTATGGTTTTCGGATTCTAAATTCAAATCCCCCACCCGGGCTCCGCGCAAATGTTTATTTGCGTGGGCGGACATCGGGGGATTTTTTCAATTATCTTTTTTATATTCTTTATACTTTAACTTTCCGACATCCGGCAATTTAAAACAATTGTTTTTGCTATCACAAATCCGGGTTCCATCGTCACCACCCACCAAGTAACAATCGGCAATACTTTTTGCGCCCGTGTCATCTTGTGGATTATTTCCAGTATCAGATGTCGCCCCCGCAGGACACTTTTTCTTTTCCCCTTTTTCACAATAATATCCCGCCGAACATGATATCTTCACACCACTTTCACACGAAAAACCGTCCGGACATTCCTCTTGTGAACTTGACCCCTCTGGACAATAACTACCAGACGAACATGGTATTGGCGCACTGGCACCCGCCGGACAATAATTCCCTGACGGACAATCGGTTGGCGCAGTAGCACCCGCGGGGCAATAAGTCCCACCCGGACACTGGATTGGGACATTTTCACAATCCGAACACGCCGCCGGGCAATAAGAACCTGCCGGACACTGTTCCTTTTTCCCTTCTTCACAATAATATCCCGCTTCACAAAATACAATCCCATACGGCGAACAATAGCGACCTTTTTCTATATCAGACGGACACGGCGTTCCCAATAATTCATTAAACAAATCATTTGCGTTACTAATTTCGGCAAAACCACCTACACCCAGTTCCTGATAACACCCGTCTTTAACAAACTGACACGACATAGTTTTCGGGTCTAAAATTTCAACAAATGTACCGTTACCAAGCTCCAATCCCCCAATAGAAGCAGTTGTTGCAGTACTACATGACGAAATTACGCCCCCACTTGTTTCTGCCGCGGCAACATACCCCTGCTCACAACCAACATAACTCTGCACGCCTGCATTCGGGTCAACAAAGCATTGATAATGATACGTTTCACATCCGTTTGTTTCCGAATTCAATTCACATGACATATGACACCGCATATTACTTATCACACCATGTTCAATCTTTATTTCTGGAAAGTTGTATGCACACTGTTCATTAAGAACTGCAACGACGGAGTTTCCAGTATATTCATATTCAACATTATCATCCAAACCTAACTTGTCCAAAATATCACATGGCTGACACGTATCCCCATGCATGTAAAATTGCGCTTCACACAAAGTACAATTGGTAGAAAAGTTCTTAAATCCCGATTCGTCCGAAGTCATCCAACCATAGGCAATATCTTCGTATGTCACTTTTTGATTCGCTTCAGACAAAGAACCATCTGGACAATCTAATAAATTAAAGTAATGATACCAGTTTCCCCCAGTATACGACGGGAACTGGGTAACAACCAGTCTTTTATTCTCAGGCAATTCAAACGCACACTCTCCGATATTTTTTGCCCCCCCCACCGTCAGATATTGCTCCAACGCATCAAAATTATGCATGACTATCATATGAATGAAATCGCCCGTTTCATTCTTTTTTTGCTGAATATATGCATTGATATATTCACGCAAAGCCCCCGTAGGCGAAGATTGCTGACATGTTTCGCGCGTTTTGCCCGCCGCAGCCTGATCATACGTAAATTTTCCGCCGGGACAATAATAACCTGACTGGCATTCCACCACAGATTTTGTCGCATCATCCCATGTCGTGCCGGGCTCAAAATATCTCTCGCACTGATTTGTATCCCGATTCCAAGCAAACCAATCACCACATTCACACCCTGTGCGTTTTTCATTTGCATGGGAACCTGCCGGACAAGCCTTGCACGTTTGCTTGCTTGTTATTGTAGCATCATATCCATAAAACAGATTCACATCTGGCTGATACGCTGTCTCACCACACTGTTTACATGTAACAGCCGGGTTGGCCGCATTATAATGTGGCGCTGTGCCGGCCGGACACTGCGCAACCCATCCGCAACTATCTGAACTTGTTGCACCTGTGCCATACCAATCCCATTGTTCATCAGAAATAATAGTTCCCGGGGTAGCGAGCTTCGTAAAATTTTCCAACAACGTGTTCATCGCAGTAGACGTGACACATCCCTCACATGTACGAAACTCTATCGCAGCACACCGAATACCAGAACATGTCTCCGCAGGATCTTCTGTATGTCCATCACCATAAGTCCCCGCAGGACACTTGCTACACAAATTATATTCTATTGATCCCATATTGTTATACCAATAAGAATATCCACAGCCCGCTGTATCTAAACATACATCGCGGCTCAAGTCTGAACAATCATCAACCGCATACGATGCGGACATACCGCAACAACAAACCAAAATCGCAAATATTTTCTTAAGCACAGGTTCCTTTCCCTTCTAATAACATAAGTTATTATATTTGTTTCATTAAAATAATGCAAATAATTTGATGCGTTTACCCAAATAAATAAAAGTTTAATTTACAAAAAATGTTTTACATTTTTTGTCATCGCGAGTTGGTGAAACGACCGTGGCGATACAGTCCATAGTATCATTATTAGGGTGAGTAAGTTTACATAAATAAACTTTTATTTGGCGCAGTAAATTATACAAAAAAAAATCCCCACCCGGGCCCCGCACAAATATTTATTTGCGTGGGTGGACATCGGGGGATTTTTTTATTTTCCAACAACATCTATTACTTTGACCTTGAACACAACATCTTTGCCGGCCAATTCTGGAACATATTCCGTTGGGAATGTAATATTGATATCCCGTTCTTCGCCTTCTGCCATGCCGACAACCTGGTCTTCGAAACCTGGGACAAATTGGCCACTGCCCAATGTCAAAGAAAAGTTTTCTGCTGTGCCACCTGGGAATTGAACACCGTCCAAGAACCCTGCAAAATTGATTACAACTGTATCGCCGTTTTCTGCGACAACCGTCTTGTCACCACAGCCTGTCAAACCCAATGCCGCACAAATACCAACAATTGAAACTACTTTTTTCATTACATCACCCCTTTTTATTGTTATTTATTGTAAACACATCTAAAACCGTATTCGCGCATTGTTGCACCTTCGGCTTCGATTCTGTAATCAAAATATGGTGTTGGGCGCATCACGTCAAAAGACGGACGATCATACACCATAACGATACTGTCTGCATTACGGCCACACACGCGTTTCATTTCATAATCTGCGACCGCCGACAACACACTGCGCGCATCACCATCAATATCCATACCATCTGCATTCTGCATCATACGCAAACGCATTTCACGCAAATCTGTATTCCCCAACAATATTTGAACGCGCACCATTGTCCCACGATATTCCTGCCAACGCGTTTCCATGCGCGATGTGTTCCAACGATTATTGCTCTGTTCTTTTTCGGCACTGGATTTTGGTTTATACGAATCGATATTTGCATACTGATTATCAGACTGCATAAATTCACTGCTGCGTTCATTATACAGTGGTGCATCCGCCCCGCCCTGGGCAAAGTCTTGCTGATTATACGGGGCATCTTGGGACACACATCCCGCCAATGCAAATACAGACAACAATACAAATACAAATGATTTTTTCATTTTTAATCTCTCTTTCTTTTTTTTAATTTTATCAAATAAAGACTTTTGATTCAAGTCACGATTTATGATAAAATAAATTTGATGTCAAATATTGTTTTGGAATCTTTACTAAAACCACTGCAAGAATTTTACAAACCATCCTTTGTAGAAGAAATTGCCATAAATCATGCGGGCCAGGTTTGGATGCGCCTGCATGGGGCGCGCGTGCCGTGGGTGGCATATAATTCCGAAATTTTAACAAAACAATACTTGGTTGATTTAATTCATACCGTTGCAAACATTTACGAACGTCCGTTTGACCCGATTCATGGTATGCCGGTTGTTTATGCAACATTGCCGGGCAACCATCGTTTTACAGCCATCGCCGGTCCAAATGTTCAATATGATGAAAATGATGTCACCGGCGGTGTTGCGCTAAATATACGTGGCGGTGGCGCACCAGAAACCAGCTTTGAAAACTATCACTTGAAACGCGGGCAAAAACTATTAAAGGTAAAACCACGTGAAAACGTTCGTCCCGACGACCCTTATGACCGATTGATGTCTGCTATAAATGACGGCAGTCCGATTTTAATATCTGGGGCAACCGCAACTGGAAAAACAACATTTCTAAATCATATGTTGACACTGATTGATAAAAACAGTCGCGTTATCACGGTCGAAGACGCACGTGAAATCCGCGTTCCCCAAGAAAATCGCGTCCACTTTGTATTATCACGTACCGAACAAACCAATGATTTTAATTATGCGCGACTGCTGGATTTAGTAGTACGTATGACACCAGACGTAATTATTGGTGGTGAAATATCAACAGATAACGCATCTGTATTATGGGAAATGTTGGGCACGGGTCACGACCATTTCTATACCACAATTCACGCCGAAAGTGCCGAAGCGGCCTATGCGGCATTTGCAGACCGAATTTTACACACACAACCTGCATATAACCGCACCGATTTAATCAATGAAATGAAAAAGAAAATCCGCGTTGTTCAATTATCACGCGATGGCGCACTGCGCGCTGTTACCGAAGTAGTATAAATCAAAGGAGAAAAACAATGAACCCAGAAACAGGTGTTGTCACAGATGCAGAATACGGACACAAAATCACAGCAGAACAAGTGGATAAATACAAAGAATTAAGTGCTGAAAAATTAAAACAGGCAGAACTGCGTGAACAAACAAGATTAGATAAACCTGGATTTATTGATAAAATCATCGAGGGTATCGCACGTGTAACAAAAAAGAAACAGGCAAAAATCATACAAAAAACACATGCACAAAAACAATCAATCAAATAAAAAACCGCCAATTGGCGGTTTTTCTTATTTCCCAAAGAACCGATTATATACTTTCTCATTTATTTCTGTTGGATATTCACGTTTCAAGAAAGAATTATAATCTTCTTGGATACCGGTGACAGACATATTTTGTAATTCCGCCTTTACATCAGCCATTTTTTTATCATCAACCTTTGGTGCCACAGCCTGCTTTACAGACAATACATAAAACGAATCAGACGATGGAACAATCATATTTTTCCCTGCATCATTTTGGAATGCAGCCACCAAAACATCTGTCGGCGCACCAGATGCACGCGACACAGTCGCCATTTTTGCACCTGCCAGCTTACCTTCCTTATTCAAATCGACCAACAGTTCATTGGCACGAACATAGGCTTGCTTTTTCTGTTCTGCAACTTTCCAATCAGACACCAACAATTTTTTTACCGTTTCAAATTCCGCCGCATGTGATGGATTTATTTTATCAACACGCACAAACAAGAATCCGTCTTTGGTTTCAATCATTTCGCTTTCCAGACCTTCGTCCATGTCAAAGATTTTCGAAACCATTGCGTCTGTCATAATCTTATCAACCGGGCGATTTTCACGTGCAAATGCATCCAGTGCAACATATTTTGCACCATGCCGTTTCGCGGCATCTTTCATTGTTTCACCTGCGATAATATCATCTTCGACCTTTACCGCAACGGCATATCCTGCATCATAACTGTCTGGTTGTGCCGTATCTGCGGCAATAAAGACGTACGACACAGCACGTGTTTCTGGAACGATTTGTGGATTTTGTTGATAATATGTGGCCAAATCTTCATCTGATGGTGTATCAACTTTGAAATCAGAATATTTAACAGTTGCATATTCGATTTCACGCATACCATATTTTGCATTATATGCCGCCATTACTGCAAATTCTGGTACCGGCACCGGTATCGACAGCGATCCCAACACCATGGAACGCAAAATCTGCCCACGTAACATATTTGCAAATGCAACCTCTGAATATCCCAGGTTGCTTAACACCCTGTCAAAAGCCAGCGTTGAAAATTCACCATCAACCTGAAATTCTGGGAATTCGCGAACCTGATGCGCGATTCGTTTATCACTGACCACGAACCCTAAATCATCGGCACGATTTTGCACCATTTGTTCTGTTGCCACCACCACCAAAACATTTTGATTAAACTCATTTTGTGCCACCGGATCGGTATAAATATTACGCTGTTCTTCACGCGACATTTGCGCCAATGTACGTGATTTTTCCGCATTAAACTGCTGGGCAGAGATTTCTGCATTACCAACATTTAACAATGTATTATCACCGGCCGCGCCACCAAAAATCCATTCGGCGACACCCCAACCCACGAACGAGAAAGCCAAAATACCAATCATAATTTTGGCCACTGGTTTTTCTGATGCATTTCTTAAATATTCTAGCATTTGTTCCCCTTTTGCGTTACCATAGCAAAACGGTATAATAAAAATCAATTAAAAAAGGAGAAAACCAATGAAAATTATTGCCGGCAATTGGAAGATGAACGGTACCCGCGCAGGACTGGAATCAATGGTGCGCGATTTATCATCCATTGACACAGAAAACACAATAATTTTATGCGTTCCATACACAATGTTGGGCGTAGAATCTGATAAAATCGCCATCGGCGCCCAAGACGTCAGTTGTCACACACACGGCGCATACACTGGCGAAGTATCTGCCACAATGATTGCAGATACTGGTGCAAAATATGTCATTGTCGGGCACAGTGAATGTCGCCAATATCACGGTGACACAAACGCAACCGTTCGCGCCAAGGCCGAACAAGTACTGGCAAACGGCATGATTCCGATTATCTGTGTTGGCGAAACAATGGATGAAAAGCAAGCCGGTAAAACAATGGCTGTGATTGAATCTGGCGTTCGTGAATCTGTACCTGCAAATGTTAAATCTGATATTATTATCGCGTATGAGCCACGTTGGGCGATTGGCGCAGGCCTGACCCCGACCAGTGATGAAATCGCCGACGCCCACGGTTTAATTGCCAAAACATTATCCGATATGGGATTGTCTGGCACCCCGATATTATACGGCGCATCGGTAAAGGGAACAAACGCGGCCGAAATTATGTCGATACCAAACGTTGACGGCGTATTGGTTGGTGGCGCATCCTTGAAAACCGACGATTTCATACCTATAATAACCAGTGTGAAATAAATATATAGTATGAAAAAAATGGAAAACACAATGAACGAAGACAAAGAAGTATCTGTTGAATCTGTATCTGTGGATGATGTACCATCAACCGAAGAAGTCACCACCCCAGAAACAAATCCAGAAATCGAAAAATTAACCGCCCAATTGGCTGAATTAAATGATAAATACCTGCGCCTGGCGGCAGAACTGGAAAACACACGTCGTCGCGCGGCACTGGACGCCGAATCGCGCGCGCGCAATCGCGCAATGGCTGTGGCAGAAAAGATTCTGCCGGTAATGGACGCAATTGATGCGGCATTGAAACATACGCCTGATGATGCCGGTATAAAATCAATGGCAATGGCGATGGAATCTGCATTTAATCAGATTGGTATCACGCGCATTAAATCAATTGGTGAAATATTAAACCCAACACACCACAACGCGATTCAGGCAATTGACATGCCATGTGATAACGGTGAAAAACCGGCATCAAACACAATTATCGACGAAATGCAGCCGGGATATATGTTTGGCGATACAGTCCTGCGAACCGCAATGGTTGTTGTATGCAAATAAAAATCCCGCAAATGCGGGATTTTTATATATGAAGAACAATTTCTTTATAAATTTCATCTGGGGTGCCACGGGCATCAATTTCCGCAAAATGAATACCATTCGCATCACGCAACCACTCAATCGCCGGCACTGTCACATTAAAGAACGTATCCAATCTGCGTTTCACCGCATCTGGGTCGGCGTCGTCCTTGCGTCCGGCACCTTCATTTATACGCTTGTTTATACGTGCCAACATAACTTCGGTCGGAACAGTCATATAAATCACACGAATATCATATTTATCTGCAAATGTATCAACCAGCCATTGCGCCTGGGCCAAAGTCCGTGGGAACCCATCCATCAACACATCATGACCATCATGCATATTATCCGACACCAAACCAAAAATCTGTTCATCTGACACCAACTGGCCCGATGCAATTGTTTTTGCCACATCAGAATCTGCCGGGGCTGCACGCAACATTGCCCCCGTTTCGATATAGTCATAATTACCATTATCCAACAGCATTTTTGACATTGTTCCCTTACCAACGCCTTGGCCACCCATCATCAGAATAATTTTTGGTTTGTTCATATTTTTCCCCTTTGTGTAATTTCACTGGGACAATTATAGCAAATAAAAACACCGCATGACAAGTAGACACGCGGTGAAATAATTCATAAATATTTATAATTATTTTTTGCTGTTTTCGATTGCAGCACCCAAGATATCGCCCAATACGGAACCAGAATCGGCTTCGTTTGCGAATTCTTTAACGGCCTGCTTTTCCAACGTCACCTGTAACGCACGGACAGACAATTTAACAGTATTGTCTTCAACGGAAACAACAGATGCTTCAACGCTGTCGCCAATGCTGTATTTTGAAGTATCCTGTTCTGATTTTTCACGTGACAGGTCTGTACGACGGATAACACCGCGCACATCGCCCTGTAATGACAAAATCAATTCATCAGGTGTGATTTCGGAAACAGTTCCGCATACAACCGCGCCTTTCTTTAAAGATACGGCGTTGTTTTCTGCGCTTTCGGTCAATTGTTTGATACCCAATGTGACGCGTTCTTTTTCTGGATTGATATCCAAAATTTTTGCAGTCACTTCTTGGCCACGGACGAATTTCTTTAATTCTTCTTCGTCCAGTTTGTTCCAAGACAAATCAGAGATATGAACCATACCGTCTAATTCTGGTGTCAATGCAACAAACAAACCGAATTCAGTTGTGTTTTTAATTGGGCCTGTGATTACATCGCCAACATTGTGTGTTTCTGCGAACTGTTTCCATGGATTTGGTTGCAGTTGTTTATACCCCAATGAAATACGACGTTTATCTTGGTCAATACCCAGAACGATAACGTTTACATCCTGGCCATTTTGCAAAACTTTGCTTGGGTGGATGTTTTTGTTCGTCCAGGACAGTTCAGACATATGAACCAGACCTTCGATATTGTTGCCCAAATCGATAAATGCGCCATAATCTGTCAAAGAAGATACTTTACCGGATACTGTATCACCTTCGTTAAACGCGCGTGATGCTGTTTCCCATGGATCTTCTTCCAACTGTTTTGCGCCCAAAGAAATACGATGTGATTCTGGGTCGAATTGGATAACTTTCACTGTGATTTTTTCACCAACATGAACCAATTCGCGTGGATGATTTACACGTTTCCAAGACAAGTCTGTAACGTGCAACAAACCATCAATACCACCCAAATCAATGAACACACCATAATCTGTGATATTTTTAACTGTACCTTCGATAACCGCGCCCAATTCGATATTTTTCATCGCTTCTTTCTGGGCTGCTGCGATTGTATCAGACTGAATCGCGCGACGTGATACGATTGCGTTTGTGCGCAATGCATCCATTTTCAATACGCGGAATTTGTCTTTCAATCCAATCAAAGATTTCGCGTCACGGATTGGTTTATGATCAACCTGGGATGATGGCATAAATGCAAATACGCCATTGATATCCACTGTAAAACCACCGCGAACAACATCGATGATTGTCCCTTCTGGGTCAATACCTTCGGCAACTGTCTTTTCCAATTCTTTCCATGCTTTTTCTGCACGTGCCTTGGCATAAGACAACACAGCCGTACCTTCGCGGGATTCATAACGTTCAACAAAAACGTCGATGATATCGCCAACAGATGGCACAGATGCACCGAATTCTTTTAACGGAACGCGCCCTTCGGATTTCAAGCCAACATCAACCATTGCGAAATCACCACGGATATCTTTTACAGTACCCTTGGTTGCATAGCCTTGTAATGTTTCTTGAGAGCCATAGTTTGCGTCAAACATCTGGACAAAATCTTCGCCAGATACAGGATTAAATAAATCTTTGGATAAATCTTTCATAAGAAAATATTCATCAAAGTTTGCCATCGCCAATTTTTTTATAAGCATAGACGAGGTCTTGTGGGGTTAATCGGACTGATTCTGCGCCCACCCGCAAAATCACCGTATATTATATCTAAGGTTTTGAATTTTGCAAGAAAAATCACACCCCCAATCCCCCCACATCTTTATATTTGCATTAAATTCATAAATCTGATAGAATTCACCTGTCGGTGTGATTTTCACCGATGGGGCGTCATAACCCGTGAAATCGGTGTCCGTGCAGGACAAAAATCTCCAACCTGTGGTTGGAGGGCGGTGAATATATCGAATAAACCCGCTATACCGATTTATAGTTATGAACCTCCAACCGCTTTATTTGATATCGCGGTTTTTTGTTTAAATATAAAAAACAAAAACGAGGAGATTTTTTAATGCAAAAGTTTTTTAAATTTGGCGTCGTGTCTTTGACTGCATTATTGGTCGAAACCAATGCCTATTCTGCTGGATATGTCTGCAACGAAACAATCGAATATACATCGTGTAATCCAGGACATTATTTATCATATAACAATGCGTATAATGCAACACCCACGGTTGGTAACACATGTGCCGAATGTCCCGCCGGCTCATCGTGTGCAGGCGGAACCGCAGCCCCCGCACAATGCGCGTATGGCGAATATTCTGATACAGGTTCATCCATATGTTCTGCATGTCCAACACCATCAGAACATTTAACGACTGCATTCCCAGAAAAATTTTATGCCTTGGACGCAAATGGTAATAAGATGCAGAACATAACAATTGAAAGAGCTGTTTCTGCACCGTATGGCGAAATCGGGGACAAATCCAAATGCAATGTCATATATACTCTAAAAACACCCGCAGGTGCGGCTATTATAGAAAGCGTAAAATACGATTCCGT
>JAZNAO010000039.1:0-12166 GCA_045586565.1 Candidatus Enterousia sp.
CGAATTGCATACTTTGGTCGGTGCCGGCAAGGGCGAAGGCAGTTTGGATGCTGCAAACCTGTTAAAGCCAATGTTGGCGCGTGGCGAATTGCACTGTTTGGGTGCAACGACATTGGATGAATATCGCCAATATATTGAAAAAGATCCAGCACTGGCGCGTCGTTTCCAACCGGTATATGTTGATGAACCGACGGTTGATGATACAATATCTATATTGCGTGGACTAAAAGAAAAATACGAAGGACATCACGGTGTGCGTATCGCGGACGCGGCGTTGGTGTCGGCGGTGAAATTGTCGAATCGTTATATCACAGACAGATTCTTGCCAGACAAGGCGATTGACTTGATTGATGAAGCGGCTGCACGCGTTCGTATCGAAATTTCATCAAAACCAGATAGATTGGACGAGGTCGACAGACATTTAATGCAATTGAAAATAGAACAGCAGGCATTGAAAAAAGAAAAAGATGATGAATCAAAAAAGCGTCTGGTGGAACTGGAAACCGTTATTAAAAATGTCGAATCGGAATCCCAGGAACTGACCGCCGCATGGCAGGCCGAACAACAAAAAATGCGCGGTCTGTCAGATGCGATGGCGGCGTTGGATGCGGCCAAGGCCGAAGTGGCAACAGCGATGCGTAACGGGGATTATGAAAAAGCATCGGCATTGCAATATGGCAAGATTCCAGAATTGGAAGAAAAAATTGCAAAGATGAACGCAGATGCCCGTGAATATAAAACGGTTTTACCGGAACATATTGCCGCCGTGGTCAGCAAGTGGACTGGGGTGCCCGCCGACAGATTAAATGCCGAAGAACAATCAAAATTATTAAATATCGAAGATGAATTGCGTAAACGTGTCGTTGGCCAGGATCATGCATTGGGCGTGATTGCGCGTGCGATTCGTCGCAGTCGTGCGGGGTTATCTGATCCGCGTCGTCCAATGGGCAGTTTTATGTTCTTGGGGCCGACCGGGGTTGGTAAAACCGAAGTTGCCAAGGCGTTGGCGGAATACCTGTTTAATGATGATGCGGCCATGACCAGAATCGATATGAGTGAATATATGGAACCGCATTCGGTATCACGTCTGATTGGCAGTCCCCCAGGGTACGTCGGATATGAACAGGGTGGGGTGCTGACCGAAAGTGTGCGTCGCAGACCATACCAGGTGTTGTTATTCGATGAAATTGAAAAGGCAAATCCGGATGTGTTTAATGTGTTCTTGCAGATACTGGATGATGGTCGTTTGACCGATGGCCAGGGCCATGTGGTGAATTTTACAAACACTATTATCATTATGACCAGTAATTTGCCAGATATGGACGCGGTAAAGCATAATTTTAGACCAGAATTTATCAATCGTATTGATGAAATTGTGTTCTTTAATCCGTTGGGCAAAGATGTTATGGCGGGGATTGTGAAAATCCAGTTGCGTGGTTTGGAAAAGCGTCTGGGTGAACGTCATATTGACCTGAACATTACTGACAAGGCCATTAAGTGGTTGGGCGATAACGGATACGATGCGGTATTTGGGGCGCGACCATTGAAACGTCTGATTACGTCTGCGGTCGAAGATAAAATTGCAGATTTGATATTGACAGGATCAATTGGCGAAGGCAGCACTGTATATATCGACGTCAAGGGTAAAGATTTAACTGTCGGATAAAAATCCCCCGTTTGGGGGATTTTTTTGATATATGTGACAAAAATTGTAAAAAGGTACCACGCTAAACTTTCATTTTTCCATGTGTTTTATTTCCCTGTTGACGCAAATTTCCAAAACTGATAAAATATAATTGTCGGTGGGATTTTCACCGATGGGGTGTCAGAACCCGTACCAACGCGTCCATGTACGAAACATGACGCGCCAATGGCGTGTTTTTTGTGTTGTGGATGAAAAAATTACTCCTGATCTATTCGTGGTCAGGAGGGCTGTGAATATATTGAATAAGCACACAATTCGTTGGATTGTTCTGAACCTCCTGGCCACCTTTCCTTGTAATGGTGGTTTTTGTTTTGTATGCGTTGCGACGCAAAGAAAGGAAACAAATTAAAAAGGGAGTAAAACAATGAACAAATTTTTAAAACTAACCGGTGCGTCCATGTTGGCGATTGTCGTTGCAACATACGCCAATGCCGCCGGATATACCTGTGAAGAATTAGTTGAATATACATCATGCAACCCAGGGTATTCTTTGGGGAATGGCAAGTGTCCCGCAGATACAAACGTTGGTACAACCAACGAAAAATCCTATAAATATAGAGAAAGCATATGTGTGGACACTGAATGGGATGATGTATATTATGGTTATACTGAAAAAGAATGTAGTGTAATAAACTGTATAATGAATGAAGGTTATGATTTATGCATGGAAAGTGCGGCAGAATCTGGGTCTGGCAGAAATGATTATTATGAGATCGGATGTGTAGAATTTAGTTATGATGACGGCGACGGTAGATATGTAACAGGTAATGTGTTAACACCTTCTGGATTTGATTGTATTGAATGCCCGGCAGGTTCAAAATGTGACGGTGGTACAGAATATGCAAAACAATGTGCGTCTGGAACGTATCAGCCCAACACGGGCCAGTCATCATGTTTAACAACACCGGCGGGTAATTACAGTGGTGCGGGCGCAACAAATTATACGGCGTGTTCTGCGGGTAAATACCAACCAAGTGCAGGTCAATCATCATGTTTAGCATGTCCGGCGGGTTCGTATTGTGCAACCACTGGGCTGACCGCAGTATCGGGTGTGTGTGCGGACGGTTCGTATGCGAGTAGTGGTGCGACATCGTGTACCCAATGTTTAGCAACAGGATTGGTTGATTCCGATGGCAACGAAGTCCTGGCAACCACGGGTGGCGCTGGCGCGGGCAGTTTGGCGGCATGTTATGTCAGCCCCGATACATACTTTAAAAACGACAAGGGAACATACCATTACAAATCGGATTGCAGTGCGTATAATTTCTCGCCATTTGATAGTTCGACAGCCACCGAAGAAGAAAAAATTGCACGTTGTGAAGAATTGGGCGGTGAGTGGTCCGAAGATGGTGTCCTTGGTTGGTTCAGTTCTCCAATATGTAGTGGGGGTAATGTGTCAGAATTTGAACAGGAAGAATGCGAAAGTCAAGGTTTCTTATGGGAAGATGGGGTTTGTGTTTCCTATGATCCGACCTGTATTGATTTAGCCACAGGAAAGACGCAAAGTTGGTGCGAATAAAATAAAAATCCCCCAAATGGGGGATTTTTTAACGTGTTCGTTGGATGCAGACCAGTTTATTAGATTTTTTTGCAACACCGAATTTTAACTTGTGTGCAAATTCGTTTGCTGCATTGTATATTTCATTATATGTTTCTTCATAGTTATATTCTGTTATTATTTTGCCGTCCGGGGTCAGGTATGGTTCCATATTACGTAATACACCAATAAAATGGTTTGGTATATAGTCAAATATATTTGACATATTTATAATATCGTATTTTCCGCGAATATGTTTGTGTAAATCAAGAATGTTTGACCATATGAATGATGGTGTTTGTGGTTTCATTGTTTGCAGGCGTGCATATTCGTCCGGTGTCAGTAAATATTGTTTGTTATTATCACATGGTTCAGACCCATAACTGAAATTCCCAGGAACTTTCATACTTTTAATGAAATGTGCCGTCGTTGGTGATATGTCATGGATGATATCTGACATATATGGGATGTTCATAATGTTTGTTGAGTCATTATGTAATTTGGTAAGCATAGATAAATAGTCGTTGTATGGAACCTGTTGACGGATTGCTGCGAATTTTATTTCTTGGATAATTTTTGCACAATATGTCATATCATATGTGTCGATATGGTCGGCACCGGCCAGTAAATAAAACAACGCCTGGTCACCGCTGGCCGTGACTGTTAAAACGCGTTTGTTGTTACCCATCGACAGTTCTGTTTCCTTGCGCATGTCTTCATTTGTCATGACATATGCCGGTGCAACACCTGCACGACTTTTTGCGTCCATTGAAATTTTGTTGTCATTCAGCAAACGCTCAATATCACTTTGGTATATCATTTTATCTTTCGTCATCTTTTATCCTTTGTTCATACCCACATAGATGGATATAGGTAATTTTTAGTGTGATTTCAATGGGGAAAGAAAAATGCGACGTTGTGTCGCATTTTATTATCGATTCGTCAGTTGTAATTCAATTCGGCGATTTTGTTGTAAATCGGCGGGTGTGTTCCCCAGAACAAATGGATACATATCACCGAACCCGGTTGGTATCAGACGACGTCTGGAAACACCGGCGTCGGTCAATGCATTTACAACCGCGGTTGCACGCAATAATGATAATTCTGTATTATTTTTATATCCGTGTGTGCCGGCGATAACAGGCTTTTTATCTGTGTGACCGTCGACGCGAATTATCCAATCGATATCAGTTGGTATTGTGTTTTCCATATCTTTGATTATATTGGCGATTGTTTCCAATTGTTTTTTCCCATCTGCAGATAATCTATAAGAACCACTGGGGAATAAGATGTCACTGCTGACGATGAAACGGTCGCCATCTGTTTTTATGAATGTTGCATCACCCAAGGCCAATTTTACCGCCTTGTAAAATGCGGACTGATATTTACTGACATCGTTTAATTCGGCAACCTTGTCGGCCAACGCCCGATTCAGTCGGGTTGACATTTCAACATATTGAATTTCTTGGGTGCGGGATTTTTCTTCTGCTGCATCCAGTGCGGCCTGTAATGATGCCAATTGATCAATCAGTTGTGCGCGCTGGGCATTCATTTGCTCTTGCAATTCTTTGCGTTCTTGTTCCAGTTGGGCAGTTTTTTCTTTGTCCAGCGTTATTTGATTTAATTGTTGTGTCAATTCTGCAACCATTTGTTGCATATTATTTCCCTGGGCAATCAATTCATTGACCTGATTTTCGTATGCAGTTATTAAATCTTCGACACTGGAATCCATTTCGGTTAATTCATTGGTCAACTGTGTGTTATTTTCTGCCAGGTTGTTCAATTCATCGCGCGCCAATATCAATAATCGTTTCGCTTCGGCTTCGTCCATGGTCATTTGTTGAATTTGCGCGGCCTGTTCGGCGTTCGCCTGGCGTAAATCAGAAATGGTTTTTGTGTTGGTTGACTTATTAAACACACTGGTGGTGGTCCACAAGAATACAAATACAATCAGTAAAAATATTAAAATAATCACCAGATTCGAAAATAAATCTACGAATCCGGGCCATGGGTTTGTTGATGTGCGATAACGAACGTTCATCATTGTTGATTTCTCTCTCTATTTTTTATGTATTCAATCGTCAGAAATAGTGTTTTCTAGGCTTTGAATTGTTCTTGTTAGTTCGCGCGTTGCCAAGTTTATTTGGGGCAGTACCTGGGTTATAGTGTCTGTGTTGGCAATATGGGTATGTGATGCCAAGTAATCTTCCAGTTCGCGGAATATCGCATTTTGGGCAGATTGAACCTGTAACCCCAGGAAACCGATAGTCAAACTGCCCCCCAGGCCTAATAAAGAGCTGGTAAATGCGGTGGCCATGCCCGCCAAAGGCTTTGACAATCCCATTTGCATCGATTGCATAACTGTTTCATCAGTGAAATTCAAATCGCCGATTAATTCTGCAAAACCACCAACCGTCAGAATCAGCCCCCAGAATGTTCCCAACAGACCCAAAAAAATCAATGTGTTGGTAACATAACGCACTGATTCGCGCGAATCTTCGAAACGCATCAAAATCATATCCATAAAACCGTTTAGTGTTGTTGCAGATATACGACGTGGACGCGTTGATAACATTTGTGCCACAGGCTTTAACAAACGTGGTGGTAATGCCAATGCACGTCGTCCATGTGTGTATCCATACAGCCATTTGTATTCTGGTAGTAATTGAAAAATTTGCACAAAACACAGCCCAATTCCAAACAGTGATGTGCCAATAATAATTCCATTTAACCAGATGTTGGCTGTGGCAATTTGCATAAATTCAGGTAAAAAATACAGAACACCCGCAATCAATAGTGCGGTGAATAATGTCATAAGATTTAGTGCGCCATGAAAGTGTCTGGTCATATACAATCTCTCGGTTTCAATATAAGGATAGTAAATTTTTGCAAATCTTGTCAACAGGTTTATAGGCAGAAAAAAATCCCGCAAATGCGGGAATGTTACATTACAAAATCTTCGCCCAGGTATACTTTTTTTACCATTTCGTCTTGGACAATTTCAGGCGTTGTTCCATGTTTCAAAATTTTTCCATCGTGCAGAACATAACTGCGGTCGGTAATACCTAATGTTTCGCGCACATTATGGTCTGTAATAATTACCCCCAAACCACGATTTTTTAATTGTGATACCAGACTGCGTATTTCATTTACTGCGATTGGGTCGATACCGGCAAATGGTTCGTCCAGTAATATAAATTTTGGGTCATTTGCCAATGCGCGTGCAATTTCAACACGGCGACGTTCGCCACCAGACAAGGCTGTCGCCGGACTGCGTCGCAGGGACGAAATGGAAAATTCTTCCAATAATGCATCCAGTTTGTTTTGGCGCTTTTTACGATCTGGTTCGACAACTTCCAGTATTGCCATAATATTTTGTTCCACAGTTAAACCGCGAAATACACTGTTTTCTTGGGGCAGGTATCCAATGTGCAGGCGTGCACGCTGATAAAACGGCAGATGTGTAATATCTTGAGAATTTAAGAATATTTGCCCGCCTGTGGCCGCCAATTGGCCCGTAATACAATAAAACGCAGTTGTTTTGCCCGCGCCATTTGGCCCCAATAATCCCACAGATTCACCCTGGCGGGCGATAAGGGATACGTCTTTGATAACCATACGTTTGCCGTATGATTTTGATAAATGTTCAACACGTAATACAGATTGCTTCATAATTTTATCACCAATTCGTCTGTTCTGATTTTGTCCCCATTACTGGAATCAATGCGCACATTCCCAATCAGTGTGATGGTGTGTTGTGTGCGATGGTATTGCCCAGTATTTGCACTGATGTCATCTGTTATTTTTTTGCCGTCACTGACACGATTGACACGACCTGAAACAACATCCAAGTATACTATATCAGGATTTTCATATTCTTGGTATCCTGTTTTTGCGCGTATTTTAAATGGTTCGCCATTCTTGTCGATACCAACAAATGATGCACCAGACATTTTAAACTGTTTGCTGACGATATCTGTCATATTTATTGCGGATATAGGTGTCCATAGTAATTGCTTGGTAAACAAAGCGCCCGCAACCAAAGCCGCAACCATTACCAGTCCCCATCCGGTAAAAAAGAACTGCCACAGGCGTTGTAGACGTCTGTGTTTAGTAAAAATAATAAAACTGCGTTTATCTTGATGCACGATGCTATTTTAGCCCGATTGAAACAAAAATGCAATTTTTATATTTATCTGGGATGTTTTTTGTGGTATAATGTTCCCCAAGAGAGATGAAAAAAATTTTGCTGATTTTTATCGGTTGCGTGTTTGCTGTCCAGAATTCTGTGTCGGCGGCGGTTGTGATTAAAAAAGCTGCACCGGTGACAACACAAAAGACTTCAGGATTGGATTCTGCGTCCAGTTTGGTGCCTGGGGTGATAAATCTAATTTCTGGGGTGCGGCAATTGACACAACAGCAAAAGGCATTGACCGAAGAATGTATTCCAACTAATTCAGAAATAACATTTGTCAATGATATGGTTAAAGAATGGGCCAAAACAGGGGCATCAACAGCGGAACGTGCGTTTAATTCGTTGACGGTAAAAAAATGTTCCACCCCGTCAGAGTATGAAACAAAAGTTAAATTATGGGGCGAAGATGCAGATAGTGGCGATTTATGCTATGACTATTTCGGTGGTGATGCAGACAAGGATACTGTGTGGTATGGCTTTCCAAAGGCCGGCAAGGCATATTATTGTACAGACGGGTCAATCGGTACGTGTTCTGCCAAACATAGAAAGGATGTGTCGAATATTTATGAAGTATTTAATTTAATTGATTTTGATACGTCTGATTACACTGCAGATGAATTGACCAAGGCCAGTAAGTTGATTGCAAAAATTGAAAATTGTTCGTTTGCAAAGTTGAGTGCCAAGAAAAAAGCACTGTGGGGTGAATTTTTAACGGGAACAATCAGCAGTGTTGGTCAAAAAACCAATTCTGGGACGATTATGGATGTTGTTTCAAATGTGGCTGGATCATCTGGCAGTGGGGCAGGTGGAATGTTGCAATCGTTGACGGGTGTTGCAGGCACACTGTTTGGTGGACAATAATTTGTTATTATATGATGTGACGGCGTATTGTGCCGATCAGTGCAAATCCCAACAGTAATATCATAATAAATATGAATATTGCAATTGCAGTATCGCCATATTCTGCGAATGGTAATTCCAGGTTCATACCATAATATCCAACAATTACAGTTGGAACCACCAGAATAATGTTCCACATTGTTAAACGATTAATGTTTGTATTTGAATCCATGTTGATAACGCTTTCAAATGTTTCTTTTATCGATTTTAACATTTTACTGTATGACGTAACAACTTCGGTTGCCTGGGATAATTCAATACGTGCATCTTCGGCCAATTCTTTGGCTTCGTCTGTTTTTACAAAACCGCGCACCTTGTCTAATTTATCCAGCACGGCGACATTTCCTTTGATGCCTGCCATATACAACGTATAACTGTTTTCTACTTCTAATAAATTTAACAGTTCTTTTTTGCGGATGCGTTCTTGTAATACGCGTTTAGATGCCAAAACACGTTTGTTTAATTCTTTCAGCATACGCAGATAAGATTCTGCGATATAGTACATGATGTTTAATATAAATTCTTCACGTGATGTTTTTTCAGAACGTTTAATTTTATCCAATAAATCACAACGTTTGCGACATACCGTAATTACACGATTGGTTGAATAAATTATTGATAATGGTTCTGTGTGCCATAGTGTATCTGTTTCATGATTGATAATTGGAAAACGAACAATAATAACCTTGTAATCATCTTCGGCTTCGAATCGCGGTTGTTCATCAGGGTCCAAAATATCGGATATTGTATCTTCGTCAATTTTGTATTCGTTCTGTAATTTTTCAAAGTCATCATGATCAGGGTTCCCAACATTGACCCAGGAAAACGTTTCTAATTTTTCTGTTACAAACATTGCAGACCCCCTTTGGTTTGATTTATGTGGGCAATTTTATCTAAAAAAAATTTAATTTGCAATAAATTCTGGGAATACAAACCCGTTTTTTATAATTGTATAAAGTGCTAAGATTGTTACGTATGGGGGCAGTAATGGCAAAGTTTAAAGTAAACACAAATTCATTTTCAATTGCGCATTATATATTGTTATTTCTGGTCACGGGATTATGTGTGGCAATAATTGCATGGGTATTGGTGTCGCGTAATAACGCCAACCCAAAAAATAATGTAACGTTAACACGTATCAGAAATTCTGACCCATGTGTTCAAAGGACGATTGAAACAGTAAAAAAATTGTGGGAATTTAACCCGAATGCAGTGCCACAAAAATATTGGGAAATTGCCATGAATTATATGAACCAGACTGTTACAGAAGATACGTATGGAATATGCCAAGATGTTGCATTCACGTGTCGTCGTGGTCAAATACGTCGTGATTGTGATCCGTGTGCGGTGCCATCTGCGCGTGCATATGCGATGGCTGTTCATACCGCAGATATGATTCAAGAAAACTGCAAATAATAAACTTCAGTAATAAAAACGAATCAGTTTACAGGACTATTTTTCCCATTTTTGCAAAATCCATGATGAAGAATTCGCCTTGGTATTTCCGCCAACGCCGAATACCTTTTCAACATTGCATTCGGTGCACACCGCATCTTCGCGGATATTATCTTTGCCGCGGTCCCCACCATTTGCGAACACTAAATTATCATCTGGGAACATTTTACGCACCGCCCGAATGCCATCACTGGCCGAATCATCTGCGTCGTCAAATCCCAATGCGCAAATCACACCTTTTAAGTTTTCACAAATAGTTTTTCTGGTATGAAAAGTCTGAAATTCTTTGCCTTTTTTACGGCGCAGCCAATCATCTGAATTCACCAGCACAATTACACCATCGCTAGCCTGGGCAGATGCCTTAATCATTTCGATATGACCTTCGTGTATCGGATCAAAACCGCCACTGACAATATAATACGTTTTCATAACATCCCCCAATATAAAAAATGGTCGGGGTGACAGGAATCGAACCTGCGACCCCTTGCACCCCATGCAAGTACTCTACCAGGCTGAGCTACACCCCGACGATGAAGTGATATTATAATTAAATAATCAGAATTACAAATACTTTTTTTGGGAAAACACACGTATTGTCTGATATAAATTATGCATGTATTATATTTATGTCCGGACAACTTAAATAAAACAATATAAAAACAAAAAAGGATAGAACATGTCAAAATCAGAAAACAAATCGGGAAAATGTAAACATTGTGGCACATCGCATGATGATAAATGTGATAAAAAATCAGATAATAAAATGAAAACTTGTGATAAGTAAAAACACCGCCCGCATGGGCGGTTTTATATATATGAATTTTATGCTTGCACGAATCGGATAAATATTATTAGTATGCCATATCATCACATACCACCAAGGGAGAAAAATCTATGATAATTGGTATAGGAATTGATTTGGTTGAATGCGGTCGTTTTCTGGATTGGTCTGCATTTAAAAAACAACGTATTTTTACAAAGAAAGAATTAGAATATGCCGAAAATGATAATGCAAATTCAGAAAAGCATTTGGCAAATTTCTGGGCTGCACGTGAAGCGTTCTTAAAGGCAATCGGCACCGGATTTGGTGATGATATTGCGTTTTCTGATGTATCTGTGGTGCATAATGATGCGGGACGTCCAGAATTGTTGATTGTTGGTGGCGCCAAGGCTGCATTAAAAACACTGGCCCCGGACGGCGCAAACATACATCTGTCACTGACCGACCAAGATGATTACAGTGCCGCGATGGTTGTTGTTGAAACGAAATAAAAATCCCCCAATCGGGGGATTTTTTTATATCATACCGCATCGCAAACCATCTGGTCCAAAATACATATAATCACAGAGCTGGTTACATTCGCCATCAGCCCAATACAGCGTCTCCCCATCGCCATAGCCTGCCATCTCTTCACATTCTGATTGCGTTTGTGGCATATATGATGGCGAAAGATCATTTACGTTGTATTTTTCCATATCTTGTAAATAACAAGCGTCGTCATCTGTGTAATCTGATCCCTCTACATATGTCCATTCCCAATTATCCCCTGTCGCCTTTGCAACAGCCGCGCATTCTTCTTCATTTGTCACAGATGTTTTCCATGTAATTTTATTAGAATACGAACATTTTGATTTAAAATGATATGTTCCTGTCAGGTCTGTAAAATATTTATCTGGGCCAATATAGCATGCGTCGGCACTGGTGGCGCCTGCTGCAGATGTTGCGTCAACAGTCACATTTTGACCACTGGCGTTTGTATATGTATATGTTGGACACGGTGTGCACGATTCAGAATCAATCGATGAATAGGTTCCTGCTTGGCATATGTCACATGTATCGCCGTTTGTATAATAACCTGCATCACAAACACAGTCGCCATCAACCAATGTGCGCCCTGGATTACACGACGTATATTCAATTAATTCTTCACAGGTATATCCCGCGGCGTTGGCGTTTGTGGTGGCGATAATCGCCAGTATCGATACACCACTTAGTTTTAAAAATTTGTTCATTGTTTTACTCCCTTTTTAATTTGTTTCCTTTCTTTGCGTCGGTTTACGCGCATACAAAACAAAAAACCACCATTACAAAGCAAAGGTGGCCAGGAGGTTAACGACAATTTTCGGAATTGTGTGCTTATTCAATATATTCACAGCCCACCTGACCACGGGTCAGGACTTGATTTTCACCAGAATAAAAAAACAGCGCACGCGTGCGCCATAAGTATGTATTCTGACGCCGAAACGAGGTCGTTACACCCCATCGGTGAAAAATCCCACCGACAAAAGAATTTTATCATTTTTGACAATTCCGGTCAACAGGTAAATGGATACATTGATAAATAAAAGTTTATCGAAGTATTTTTTACAATTT
>JAZNAO010000040.1:0-43186 GCA_045586565.1 Candidatus Enterousia sp.
AACTTTTTAATTGCACGGTTCAGATTTATATAAGATTCAAATACACTTTCTACGATTTCTTCGCGCGTTGGGCGTCCTTGTGCATTATAAGACATATATCGTGCCGACATAATAAAAACTCCTGTGGTATAAAAATAAAAAGAAGAGCACATTTGAAAAGTGGTCGGGAGTTGAACAGTCTGATTTAGCAAGACCCCGTGGCCTTTCGACGCACGGCACCCGACCAGATGTCGGGCATTTGTAGTTTTTTGCTAAATCGGGGTGTTCATGCCCTTTCACTAACAAATGTCAAAATGATTATATCGATTAAATATAAAAAATGCCAGTGATTTTATATGTTGTATCATGCCACAAAAAAACACCGGCATTTACCGGTGTTTTTTAACTTTTCTATTTATCGCGGATTTTCGCATTACATTTCTTTTCAACCGCACCGATAACCTTGGATTGCAATTCTTGCAAGTCTGAATCAGACATATTATCCGTTGGTTGAATCGTTATTGTAAACGCAATCGATTTGTTTCCATCCGATAAATCAAACGCATCAAAAACAACAACGTCTGTGATACGATTGTCCGCAGAACGCGCAACCGATGTTAGTTTTTCGGCCGGTGTATCAGAATCTACAATAAACGCAAAATCACGCGTTATTGGTTGAAATTCTGATAATACAGGCTGTTTACCACGACGACGTGGCGGCAGATTTGTGATATCATCAACAATCGCAATAACAACGTTTGTTTTAATACGTAATTTTTTCGCAACAGATGGATGTAATTCACCAAATTCTGCAATTTTCTTTTTGCCTTGATATAACGCACCATAACGGAACGGATGTGCCCACAATGGCGCATTATCAGACGATACAGTAAAACGTTGGCCCGCCATCAATGCAATCAGGTCAGATTTCACGTCGTATATATCAATATTACGATTGCGTGCCGACCAATGCTTTGGCGATATCGCCCCGGTACGCACAATTGCAATTTGTGTATGTTGTTGACCCGGCATATCACCATCAAACACCGCACCCAATTCAAATAAATTTAAATCTGGATATCCGCGTTTTTCATTGTTTGATACAGCCAACAACAATCCAAACAATAATCCATTACGCATTGTGTCATAGTCTGCTGTAATCGGATTCGCAATTTTGACATTCGGTTTATCAGACAATAATTGTTCCGTGGCCAAATTACCAAACCCAAAAGAACGACATTCGTTTAATCCACGTGATGCCAATATATTTTTTATATCCATTTCATGTGTATCATGCGGTTTGGCATCACCAACTGTATGCGCACCAATTGCGATTTTATCGTATCCATAAATACGCACCAGGTCCGCAACAATAGTTTCTGGAATTTCAACATCAACACGTGCAGGGCGGGGCATAACCGTCCATTTATCACCATTGATTTTCAATGTATATCCCAAACGTTCTAATATAGATTTCTGTGTATCCGTATCCATATCAAAACCGATTTTTTGTGCAAAATATTTTGGCGTGTATGCGATTTTGATATCTGGGGCATCATCAGAACCCGCAGCACACGCGCCAACAATTTTCCCACCGCATGCATCCATAATAATCTGGGACGCACGCATTGCCGCACGACCTGTCATCGTCGGATCAATTCCGCGTTCATACCGGTATGAAGAATCTGTGGATATACCCAATCTTTTCGCAGATTTACGCACAGACACAGGATTAAAATACGCAGATTCCAAAATAATATTTTTTGTGTCGTTTGTCGTAGATGCACGCGCACCACCAATAACACCCGCCAACGCCAAAACGCCAGAATCATCGGCAATAACCATATCGTTTTCGGTCAATTCGTGTTCACCACCAAACAGGTCTGTGAATTTTTCACCAGATGTCGCCATACGTACTGTAATGTCTCCATCAATCTGGTCTGCATCAAAACAGTGCATCGGTTGTCCCATGTCATAACAGATATAATTTGTTGCATCAATTGCTGCGTTTTTTGGATTTATACCAATCGACACCAAACGCGATGCGATTTTTTTATCACTGGACGCCATTTTTATACCATGAATTTCGACCATCTTATATGCGCCACATTTATCTGTATTCAAATTCACATGACGCGTACCAGACACGGATTTAAATTCCGTATCAGCTGGCGCAATATATTCACCAACACCCGCCGCAGATAAATCCAGCGCAATCCCACGCACCGATAAATAGTCCGGACGATTTGGTGTAATACCCGCATCAAAAACTGTTTTTGTTTCCAATACCGACGAACCAATAACTGTATCAGATGGCAATTCAATAATACCATCATGATCATCACTGATTCCCAGTTCACGCCCAGAACACATCATACCGTTTGACATAACGCCACGTAATTTACCCGGCACAATTTCATGTCCATCAATTATACAGCCCGGCAACGCCAATGCAGAAATAAGTCCCACACGTGCATTTGGCGCACCACAGACAACCTGGCGCAAAGTCCCCGTACCGTCATCCACCATTAACACATGCAAATGATCACTGTTTTCATGTGGTTTACACTCAACAATTTTTGCTGCAACCGGGGATATTGGCGCACAAACATCTTCAACCTCTAGCCCGATATGCGTCAGCGTATCTGCAATAACATCAGGTGACGCATCCGTTTTTAAATATTCTTTTAACCAATCATATGTCCATTTCATCTTATACCCCCGTATTAAAACCCAGCATTTTTTAACCAGCGCACATCATTATTGTACAAATCACGTAAATCTGGCAGACCGTACTTTAACATCGCAAGTCTGTCCCAACCAAAACCAAAAGCAAAACCCTGGTATTCGTCTGGATTTATACCACAATTGCGTAAAACATTTGGATGAACCATCCCAGCCCCCATCAATTCTAACCATTTGCCACCATTCCATTTCATATCGATTTCAATACTGGGGTCCGTGAATGGAAAGAACGATGGACGAATACGTAATTCAATATCATCCATTTCAAAGAATTTAGATAAAAACGCACGAACATCTGACAATAAATCAGCCATAGTTACATTTTTATTCACGTATAAACCCTCTATTTGACCAAACATCGGGCCATGGGTTGCATCCCATTCTTTGCGATACGTTGACCCAACACCAAACATCTTGATTGGCACACCATCAGATTCCATCGCGCGTATCTGAATCGCAGACGTTTGTGTGCGCAAAACGTTGCCATTTGGCAAGAAAAATGTGTCTTGCATGTCACGCGCAGGGTGATGCATCGGTGTATTCAATGCCGTAAAGTTATGCCAATCATCTTCGATTTCTGGACCGGTATACATTGTATACCCAAAAGATTCTAAGATATGTGTAATTTCCATCAGTGCCATTGTCAACGGATGAATTGTTCCGCGATTTTCAGGCATTGGATTTAACGATACGTCTAATTTCTGACCCGCCAAGGCCGCCATCATTACCGCATTTTCAATTTCCGTCTGACGCGTTTTAAATAATTCACGCAGCGTTGTGTTTTCTTGATTTAATGCCGCACGTGCATCGTTATCTAAATCACGCATCTGTTTAAGGCGCGCCGTCATTGTACCATTTTTACCAAACACAGACGCGTATAAGGCCTGTAATTCTTCCAGTGTGTTTATATTTTTTATTTGTTCTTGCATAACTTTATCCTACATATCTTACTTACTTAAAAACAAAAGCCGTCATATGACGGCTTTTATTATGACAAAACAGATACCTGCCGACAAGGTATTATTTGCTTTCGGCAGTGATAAATCGTTTCGCTGTATCAACCAATTTGGTGAAGTTCGCGTCGCCTGCATATGCCATTTCGGCCAAAACCTTGCGGTCCAGGGCAACACCAGCTTTCTTCAAGCCGTTCATAAATTGGCTGTAAGTCATACCATTTGCGCGTACCGCAGCATTGATACGGACAATCCACAAACCACGAAATTCACGTTTTTTAACGCGACGGTCGCGATATGCATACTGACCCGCTTTTTCTGTCTTTTCGCGTGCAGCGCGATATGTTGAATGATGACGGCCCAAATAACCTTTGGCGCGCGCCAAAATCTTGTTGTGCTTTTGTTTAACGGTTGTTCCACGTTTTACTCTTGCCATGACTGTACCCCCTTAATTATTTCAAACCATATGGGGCCAGGATTTTCGCCTGTCCAACCATGTTTTCGTTCAAATACTGTGGCTTTGCCCCCGCCTTGTTGGCGCGTGCAGATTTTTTACGCAACAGTTTCTTGTGAGAGTTACGCGCAACACGGATTTTACCGGTCGCAGTCATAGACGCACGTTTCTTTAAGTACGACTTTGTCTTTAATTTTGGCATTTTATATCCTCTTGTTTTAATGGATTAGTTTATGGTCTGATGGCAATGCCTTGCCACTTTGACCGATGCAATTGTGGCATAAATAAATGAAAAATCAAGTTTTTATTGAATATCCGTTTTTTTAGGATTAAAGTAAGCCCGATGAACCAAAGCAAAACATCTTCCAAATTATACCCATTGGTCAAGGCTGTGGCAACTGCGGCTGTGTTGCCTGTGCTGTTTATATATGTGATGATTGCAAAGCCTGATTATTACATCATGAACGCGCTGGGGCATGTGGTGGTGCCTGTGGCCCAGTGGGTAGGCGATGTTGTCACATGGCCTGTTCGGGTTGTTGGGGGGGCAATTGATGGTGTGGTGGATGTGTCCAGATTACGCGCAGAAAATGAAGAGTTACGGGCACGCTTAGATATGGCGTTGATGAACAAAAACGCGTGCGATATCGCAATGGCAGAAAATAAAAAACTAAGTCGTGAACTGGATTTGGTAAATGCGCAACCACGCGATACCTTGATTGCTGACGTGATTCATGATAACAAGGCAATCGGACACAATACTTTTATAATCAATCGTGGTGCAGCAGACGGTATTGAACCAGGGATGGTCGTCACCACAACTGATATGATATTGGCGGGTGTTATTATTGATACAGGTATCAATTTTGCACGTGTGCGTGCACTGACAGATACAGATACGAATATAGCCGTCCGTGTAATCGGTTCCGAAGTATATGGATTTATGACTGGAAACGGTTCAAAAAAACCAACAATGGGATTGTTTAGCGATCCAGAATTCCAACCAACCAAAGGATTAAAACTGATAACCAGTAATATATCTGGGGTGTTGCCGTCGGGACTGGTGGTGGGCGAAATGATTGACAACACATACGTCAACGTTGTATCACCATCCAGATTGTCACGTGTATTAGTATTAAAGTTTGATACACATAAAAACGAATATAGATGAAACAAAATGTTATAAATTTTTTACGACGTGCATTCCCATTTTTTTTAACAGTGGGACTGTGGCGGTTGTCTGTAAATGTTTGGAATCCGGCGGGTATACTGGCCATAATTCCGATATTCTTTTGTACGTTTGTACGCCCAGTTGATTGGTTTGTGATTTTTTCAATTTTAATGTGTTTGGCTGTTGATTATAAATTTGAAACTGTATGTTTTTGGATTGCAATGTATTGTTTATTTTATTCTATAAATGCATTTCAAAACTTTATTGATATATCACGCATGGATAACAATGGAATTTTCGCATTCATAGTATTTTTTGGTTTGGCAATATTGATGCTGATGATATCTAATTTCACATTTGTGAATATTATGAACGGTATGTGGATTTTTGCGTGGACGTGTGTAATGTACATACCAATAACACAGATTATCAAAAAGGTGTACCATGATTGATACAGAAGTTTCACGCACCTTTGACAGACGTAGCGCTTTATTTTTAACTGGTGGGGCGGTTTTAACATCGGTATTGGTATTGCGTATGTTGCAAATGCAATTGTTTAATTACAAAGAATATAAAAAGAAAAGTGAAAGTAATTTATTTCGTATACAAATAAATATTCCAGAACGTGGAAAACTGTTGTCACGAAATGGCAATCCGATATCACGCGATATGCCGATATATCGTATTTATATTATTCCCGAAGAAACAAAAGATATAGACGGACTTATCGCAACTGTGCAAAGCGAATTGCATCTAAAACAAAAAACTGTCGACAGAATTCGTAAAAAAATAAAAAAACAATTAAAGTTTCAACCTGTGTTGGTCAGTGAAAATGCTGACTGGGGTACCTTGGCAAAATTACAGGCAAAAAATTTACCAGGTCTGCACGTAGAAAGCGGTTACGGTCGTGTATACGAACTGGGGCCGGCTGGGGCACAAATTTTTGGTTATGTTGGTGACCCAGATAAACCTGTACCAAACGCACCGTTTTTAACCACTGGGATAACAGGACTGGAAAAACGGTTCAACGAAGAAATGAAGGGATTGGCCGGACAAACAGTTTTAATCACAAATGCCGTAGGACGCGTAACAGGCGAAGACAAAGACCAATATATTCCGCCGATTGTTGGTGGTAATATTCAAACCACAATCAGCGAAAACATTCAACGTGTTATGTATGATTCATTGACACAACATCGGTCTGGGTGTGGGGTGGCGCTGGATATAAATACCGGGGATATTTTAGCAATGGTATCAACCCCCAGTTTTGACCCAAATGTCTTTCGCCAGGGAGATGGGGATGAATATATCGACAACCTGCGCGAAGATATTGCAAAACCATTTATGAACAAGGCCGTCGAAGGTTTATATCCGCCGGGGTCTACATTTAAAATCGTCGTTGCGCTGGCAGGTTTGGAATCTGGGGCAATTACACCAAAAGAAAAAATACACTGCCCAGGCTATTGGGATTATGGCGACAGACGTTATCACTGTTGGGAAGATAAAGGGCACGATTGGGTAGATTTAGCCGGGGCACTAAAACATTCTTGCGACATTTATTTTTATCAAGTTGCGTTGCGTATCGGTATTGATGCAATCAAAGAAATGGCGATAAAACTGGGACTGACCCAGAAATATATGGATGGTATTATCGCCCGCGAAATGCCAGGATTGATGCCAGACAGATACTGGAAAAAACGACAAATCGGCGCAGGATGGGTTCATGGTGATACAATTATTTCTGGAATCGGCCAAGGATTTATTTTAACAAATTGTTTACAGTTGGCCGTAATGATGGCACGCACTGCATCAAACAAACAGGTTGTTCCACGTTTAATTTTACGCGATGAATATCCACATTTTAAATCACTACGTTTACAAGATAAAAATATAAAGTATGTTTTAAACGGATTAGAACAAGTTCTTAAAAAAGGCGGGACCGCCGTGGGCAGTGCGATAAACGTTGACGGAAAAAAAATGGGTGGGAAAACCGGAACATCCCAGGTGCGCAGTATTTCAAAAGCAGAACGCGAAAGCGGCGTCTTGACCAACGAACAATTAAAATGGAGTATGCGAAACCATGGTCTGTTTGTGGGATATGCCCCGACAGATAATCCACGGTATGCTGTATGTGTTATTACGGAACATTCGGGTTCCAGTGGGCCTGCTGCACGAACCGCCGCCGCAGTTATGACAGAACTATTAAAAGGAAAAAAGTAGAATATGGCACGACAAACACGCGTTTCAAACGCCAATATGATGCGTTTTTCAGAAAAACTTAGCCGTTTTTCATGGGGTTTGTTTGTGCCAATGTGTATGGTTTTGGCAATATCTATTGTGGTTCTGTATTCGGCAGGTGGTGGCAATTGGCGACCGTTTGCGTTGTCACAGTTGATGAAAATTATACTGGGGTTCATCGTGTTCTTTACTGCGGCTTTTATGAATATAAAAACATGGATAAAGTCTGCATATTTAATTTATGCTGTTGCGCTGATTATGATTATACTGGTTACATTTGTTGGACACACAGGTATGGGGGCGCAACGCTGGTTAAACCTGGGGGTTATTCATATTCAGCCATCCGAACTGATAAAAATCGCATTAGTTGTTGCACTGGCGCGATATTTTGCATGGTTTAACTCGGTAGAATTGGGGCAATTTAAAAACTATCTGGCGCCTGGATTGATGTTACTGGTGCCATTTGGATTGATTGTTGCACAACCTGATTTAGGAACCGCATTATCACTGGGGATGATAACAGTTGGTATGTTTTATATTGTTGGCGCAAACAAAAAGTGGTTTATTATCGCGGCAATTCTGGGACTGATGGCGGCACCGGTTATTTGGTATGGTGGACTGCACGATTATCAACGTAATCGCATTATCACATTCGTCAATCCTGACAGTGATATTCAAGGGGCTGGATATCAAATAAACCAAGCAAAAATTGCATTCGGCAGTGGTGGTATGACCGGCAAAGGATATATGAAAGGAACTCAATCACAATTGTCATTTTTACCAGAAAAACAAACAGATTTTATATTCACTATGTTGGGTGAAGAGTTTGGTTTTCTGGGCGCATTTGGACTATTATTGATATACACATGGATTGTTGTTGTGTTGTTCTGGTGCGCGAAAATGTGCCGAAATCGATTTGGGCAATTAATCTGTTTTGGTTTTATGTTGAACTTTTTTGTTTATTACTTTATAAATATCTCTATGGTTTTGGGATTGTTACCAACAGTCGGGGTTCCGTTGCCATTGATGTCATTCGGTGGCAGCAGTTTGTTATCACTGATGTTTGGGTTTGGACTGTGCCAAAATGCATATATACACAAAGATCAACAATTGTCCGCCAAGGGAAGTTAAGGGAGAAATTAAAGTTATGAATTTGCTAATCGTAGAATCACCATCAAAAGCAAAAACGATTGAAAAATACCTGGGGGGCGGATGGCGCGTTATCGCGTCTGTGGGCCATGTGCGCGATTTGGTGCCTGAAAACGGCAGTGTTGATACAGAAAATAACTTTAAAATGAAATGGCAGATTATGCCAGGTAAAGAAAAACAAATAAAACTGATTACCGACGAACTAAAAAAAGCAGACGCGGTATATTTGGCAAGCGACCCGGACCGCGAAGGAGAAGCCATCGCATGGCATCTGTTGGATATTTTAAAAGCGAAAAAATTATTAAAAGACAAACAGGTATATCGTGTAGCATTCCACGAAATCACAAAAAAAGCCGTGACAGAAGCTATACAGAATCCGCGCGAAATTGACAAGAATTTGGTTGATGCGTACCTGGTGCGACGTGCATTAGATTATCTGATTGGATTTGGAATATCGCCATTACTGTGGCGCAGAAATTTGGGTAAATCTGCGGGGCGTGTGCAATCTGTGGCAGTTAAATTGGTGGTTGATCGTGAAAAAGAAATCGAAGGTTTTAAACCGGTTGAATATTGGTCACTGGAATCTGTGTGCATGGCAAATTCTGCCGAATTCCGTGCAATGTTAAACAAATTCGATGGGCAAAAAATCGAAAAGATGACCATTGAAAACCAGGCGCAAATTGATAATATCCTGGGTAAAATTGGCACCCCAGAAATTAGCGCACATGTTATAAATGTTGAAAAGAAAAAGACAACACGAAAACCGGCCGCGCCTTTTACAACATCAACACTGCAACAAGAAGCGGCACGTAAATTATATTTCGCATCCAAACGCACAATGAGTGCCGCACAACACCTGTATGAACAAGGTTTGATTACATATATGCGAACAGACGCAACAAACCTGAACGCAGATGCCGTTAATGAAATTCGTGGATTTATTGCACGTGAATATGGCGAAAACTTTGTTCCAAAAACACCAAATATTTATGCAACAAAATCTAAAAACGCCCAAGAAGCACACGAAGCAATTCGTCCAACACACTTTGAGGCCCCCGCAAAGGGATTGTCTGGGGACGAAGCAAAACTGTATGATTTGATTTGGAAACGTACAATTGCATGCCAAATGACAAATGCTGAATTTGATTCTGTGGCCGCAGATATTGAAACAAACAACAAAATCGCAGCGTTTCATGCAGTGGGTTCAACACGAACTTTTGATGGATTTATGAAGGTTTACACCGAAGATAAAGACGACGAAGAAACAAAATCTGAATCAAAATTACCGGTGCTAAATGTCGGTGATGAAATAAAGATTACAGAACTTATCCCAGAACAACATTTTACCCAGGCGCCCCCACGATATACCGAAGCGTCACTGGTAAAAAAACTGGAAGAATTGGGGATTGGGCGTCCATCAACATATGCGACAATTATGTCTACGATTGTTGATCGCGCATATGTCGAACAAGACAAACAGCGTCGTTTTCATCCGACCAGTGGCGGTTGGGTTATCGCGTCTTATTTAAACAAATACTTTACTGATTTGGTTGATGTTAATTTTACCGCTAAAACAGAAGATACTTTGGACGATGTCGCGTCTGGCAAACAAGATAAAATAAATGCGTTGGAAAACTTTTGGAACCCAACCAGTGGTATGATTGATGGTGCACGTGGTGTTAAGACCAGTGATATAATTGATGAAATAAACGAATTTATGCATCAACATCTGTTTGCAGATGGTAATGACACATGTCCAGAGTGTGGTAAAAAATTAGGGATAAAATTATCTAAGTTTGGGCCGTTTATTGGTTGTTCAAATTATCCAACATGCGGTTATACCAAACAGTTAAATAAAAACGACAAAGCTGTACAACCCACAGAATCCGCCGTACAGACAAAATCAGATGTTATCGAATTGGGCGACGGGATTGAATTTCGTGTTGGAAAATTTGGCCCATATGTAACAGATGGTGCAAAAAATGTTGCCGCCAAACAATACAGTGCAGATACAATAACATTGGAAATCGCACGCGAATTATTGGCCAACGCCGGCAAAAAGGCAGAACCTGTAAAAATTGGTGAAAATCCGGCAACTAAAAAAATGATTTACTATTACCCAACGGGGCGGTATGGTGCATATATATCATCGAATCGGGTAAACGTTTCTGTCAAAGAAATGCCTGATTTAGATACAGCAATAAAACTGATAAACAATAAAACAAAGAAGTCTTGATGGCAGGATGGGATCGCAACTTTACCGACGAATTACGCGCCAGATTATCGGTCGTGGATGTCGTCGGGCGCGTTGTGCCATTGACCAAAAAAGGGCAAAATTATTGGGGATGTTGTCCGTTTCATAATGAAAAAACCCCCAGTTTTTCTGTAAATGAAGAAAAAGGATTTTACCACTGTTTTGGATGTGGCGAACATGGCGATATTATTTCTTTTACCATGAAGCATAATAATATGGACTTTCGCGCGGCAATCCAAGAACTGGCAAATATGGCAGGGGTAAAAATGCCAGATTACAAACCACGCGATCCAAATGTTGTAAAACGCGAAGAATCTTTGTTCGATATTTGTGAACGCGCCGCGCAAGTGTACTGTGAAAAATTATTTACCCCAGATGGCGCGCATGCATTGGAATATGTGCGTGGGCGTGGATTTGATGACGATATGATAAAAAAATATCGTATTGGATATGCGCCAAAAAATAATATCATTGCAAACAAATTTGTAAATTCTAAACACTTGATTGATTCTGGGTTGTGTCGTCGTGGTGATTATGGTATGTATGATTTTTTCCGTGATAAATTGATGTTTCCAATATTTAACGCACGCGGAAATATTGTTGCGTTTTCAGGACGGTCACTGGACGGCAGTGAACCAAAGTATATAAATACAACAGATACAGATATTTTCCACAAACGCAAAACTGTATTTGGTTTAAACTTTGCACGTGATGCAATTCATCGCGCAAACCGCAGTATTGTTGTTGAAGGACAAATTGATGCAATAAAAATGCAATGTGGCGGTTTTCCGGAAACTGTCGCCCCATTAGGAACAGCACTGACCGAAGATCATATTGCGTTACTGTGTAAATCAAATCGCAATATAACATTTTGTTTTGACGGTGACGGGGCAGGATTAAAGGCGGCACAACGTGCATGCAGTATTGTTATGCCGTTCTTGCGCGATACGTCTGATGTTAAATTTGCATTTGTAACAGGTGGTAAAGACCCAGATGAAATACTGAAAACCGCCGGTGCAGATGCCATGAAAAAAATTATCGATGACGCATTACCGTTGGTTGATTTTCTGTGGCAAAGTACAAACGACCACTTTTTGGTCAAGACCCCAGGGGGACGTGCCCAGGCAGAAAAATTCTTGAAAAAAGAACTGGAAAAAATTACAGATCCAGATTTAAAATCAGAATTTGAAAAAGAATATAATTCACGTAAGTTTAATACTTGGCATCGTTGGAAACGCAATGATTCTGCCGTACAGGTAAAATTACCAGATATTGATTTGGTAACAAAGAATACACTGGTTTATATTGTAAATACGTTTCCAGAATTGGCAGAAAGATATTTGGATTTCTTGGGCACATTGGGGGTTGATTTTGGCGCAACCGCACCAGAATTAAATCTGGATGCAAGCGCGGCAGAAAAATATATTGTTTCATTGAAATTGCAAAGACATTTGGCAAAATTAAATGCCACAAAAAAAGAACTAACTAATCAATTACTGGGCGGTGATGAATCTGTGCGTGATAAAATTGCACAAATCGATGCAGATATTGCAAAATTTACCGAAAAATTAGAAATTTTAATCACAATATAATTACCGGTTTTTTTTAACATTTTTATCAAAAACACCGGGGATTTTTTAACAAATTGATTCGTTTTATTAAAAATTTGACATATTTTATTTTTGTGCTATTTTATTAAATATGAGTAGACTATTGACCGCCCAAGAGTTTTTTTATTATATGGATAATAACTTTACATGGGCGCCATTTTTCAAGATTACTAATTTGTGCAACTATCGTTGCGCACACTGTTGTGAACGCAGTGGGCCAGACGCCGAACCGACGTTTATACCATTGGCGGACATACGCGCAATTATTGAACAATTTAAATCTGTAAAAAATACTATGCCGGTCGCGTTTATCAGTGGCGGTGAACCAATGGTGGTGTATAAACATATTCCTTATTATATCCCACAGGTTATGAAAACACTGGCGCGGGCAGGCTTTGCGGTGGAATTAAAAACAAATGCCGGGTGGGTGTTCGATAACGGCGCAGATGTAATATTCAAAGATATGACAGAGTTTTCAATAAAACATCCAAAAACTTTTGTTTCTTATCATTTATCATTGGATAAATTCCATCCACAATCACATAAGACAACCATCGAATTCTTGCGTTGGTATTATGATAATGACGCCCTGTCCAAGGGTACAAATATACACCTGTTTTATGATACGCCCGAACTGGTGACGGATATGTTTGTTGATTTAGACAAACAATACAATATTCAATTAAACATGAACAAAAAAGCCGTGGGTGAATATGCAAAAATCGGTGCAAATATTCTGGGGCATAAAGAAAAGTATATAAAAATAGAACCTTATCACGGCATAACAAATCGTGGTCGCGCATCAGATAACAAAATCGCAACACGTGACGCGCCGTCTGTTGTGCAAAACTTTGGCACACCCGGCGAAACACATGCAATCGCATTTGATAATCTGGGGAACGCATATTTTGACTGCGCGGGTGACGTGGTAAAAACGCCGTATAAAAACGAACGTGGAAAAATAAAAACAATTGAACAGATAAAAAAAGAACTGTTTAAAATGTTATATAATAAATATATTGCCGAAAACACAAAATAAAAATCCCGGCTTTTTTTAACATTTTTATTAAAAACACCGGGAAATACCGGTGTTTTTTTAACAGATTTATTTGATTAATTGTTAAACAAAAAGTGACATATGTCGCCAGGTTGCATCACATAATCACGACCAACCAGACGCATTTTGCCGGCTTCTTTGACCGCAACTTCGCCACCCAATGATATAAAGTCAGATGGAGAAATTACTTCGGCACGGATAAAACCTTTTTCAAAATCTGTGTGAATTTTTCCCGCCGCCTGGGGCGCCGTCATGCCAACTGTTATTGTCCATGCGTGCGCTTCCTTTGGACCGATTGTATAATATGTTTGCAGCCCAAGGGTTTTATAACCTGTCTTGATAACCTGGTCCAGGCCGGATTCCTTTAACCCCAGGTCATCTAAGAACATTTTACGTTCGTCCGGATCAACAATCTGGGATATCTCCATTTCTATCTTGGATGAAATTACCAACACGTCATTTGTTGCGCCGTATTTATTTTTTACCATATCAGAAAACTGATTTCCGGTGGCGGCAGACGCTTCGTCAACATTACATACATAAATAACCGGCTTTGTCGTCAGCAAATTAAAAGGCGTCGAATCAACATCGCCCAAACGCGCCGGTATTGATTTTTCTAAATTAGTTTTTATTGTGTTGGCATCCGCCAATAATTTAATTGCGTCTTTATCCAAGCCGCGCGCTTTTTTTTCCAGATTCTTTATCTGTTTTTCAATACTTTCCAGGTCTGCCAACATTAATTCTGTTTCAATTGTTTCAATATCTGACAACGGATCAATACGGCCATTTACGTGCACAATATCATCGTTTTCAAAACAACGTACAACATGAATAATCGCGTCTGTTGATAAAATATTGCCCAGGAATTTATTCCCCAGACCTTCGCCCGCAGACGCCCCTTTGACCAAACCCGCAATATCAACAATTTCCAGTTGCGTTGGTATTATTTTCTGGGAACCTGCAACACGTGCCAATTCATGTAATGTTGCATCAGGCACAACAACCCGACCCGTGTTTGGTTCAATTGTGCAAAATGGATAATTTTGCGCGTCGGCAGCCGCACTTTGTGTCAACGCATTAAATAATGTAGATTTACCAACATTTGGCAAACCAACAATCCCACAGTTGAATCCCATATCAAAATCCTTTATAATAGTGACAATATGTCATACATGTGGAACGAATTCAACATAAAAACTTTTCCGGCGGAAACAATTGTTTACCGCGATGGTGTGTATTGTCCAGAACTGTCGACAATACAGGACGGACCAATAAACACAAAATATAATTTACCGGTTCATATTATATATATTGGTGAAATTGCCGGGGAAAATCGATTAGATATCGCATGTGGTGTCGAAAACCAAAACATTATAATCAGTGTAAATGTAAAAATTAAAAAGCCGGCTTTTTTTAACATTTTTATTAAAAATGCCGGTAAAAATTCAAAAATCAACGGGACAATATTGATTCAAAATGATTCTGAATTAACATACAATTGTGTGGTAGAACATTTGTATAAAAACACGGCTATTTTGATAAAAAATAAAGTTTTTGCCGGAAAAAATTCTAATTCTAAATTATCGGGCACAACGATAATAAAACCAGACTGTCCGGATTGTGAATCCGATATGGCGTTTTCTGCGATGTTGGACGATGGTGCAAAAATCGAATTTATACCGGCACAAGAAATTTCATCCGAACCAAAGTCCGCTGATCACAGCGCAGCAATATTTAAGCCAACAGATGCGCAGATTTTCTTTCTGCGTGGTGCCGGTCTGTCGGGTGCCGAAGTCGATATTGTCACAAAAGAAGCATTTCTGGGCGAATAAAAAAACCGGCGATTGCCGGAATTTTTATTTCTTCTTAAAGCCCTGTTTTGCTTTGAACTTTGGATTATCAGGGTCGATTAAGATAACTTGCTTTCCACGACGGATTTGTTTTACATTACCGCGTTTTTTCCAAGCCTTTAATGAACTTAAAAATTTCATGTCTAATCCTTTTTACAATGGCGATTATATACATAATTTTAAAAAAATCAAATATTATTATTTGTAAATATCTATTTCGCGTTTTTAACAGCCATTAAAAAATCAATTGTTATTTATATATTTTATTGTTGTTGTTTTAGGGGCTGTTGATATTGTTGAAAATTATTTTTAACTTTTGTTTAACAGTTTTTTAACAAAAAATCCCAGTGTTTCTGCGGGATGTTGTTAAAAATGTTAAAAAAATACCAAAATAATCAACAGTTGAAAAATGATATAGTTTTCAACAGTTTTAACAATTGGTTATAAATGCTTTTTGTGCTTGTTGAAAATTGTTGAAATTGTTATAATTTGAATATCTGTATGGGGGAGATAATGAAACAGCAGGTTTTAAAGGCCTTGGCGAATCCATCTTATTTGTTCTATGTGCCATATTCTTTGGCGGTGTTGAACTTTGTTATCTGGTTCACATTGTATATGACAGCATTTGTTATCTCTTTGGTGGTCAGTCGCGGGGCATACCCAATTAGTCCAATGGGATTTTTAATTGTGGTATTGGTGACGCATTCTTTATTGGCATGGTTTTCCAAACGCGACCCCCAGGTCGGACAAATCGTTTCGGCAAAAGTAAATCTGTTTAAAAGAAAAATACCAGGGAAGTTAGTAGCATGATAAATTGGAATGATTTTTTTGAATATTTTGCAGGCAGTGGTTTTATTCTGACACTGTCTGTGATGGCGTTGGCCGTGGTGTTGATATTCTTGGTATTGATAATGTTTGTGCCGGCATTGTCGCGCAAGATTTTGCCACGTTTTGGTTATGCAAAGTATTCGGCATATTTGCCGTTCGATAAGGTATATAGTGATAATTCTATGTCATTGACCGATGGCAGTTTAATTCGTGTTTATCGCGTTGCAGGTATTCAGACCAGTATGCAAGACGATGAAACCAAGGCTAAATTCTTGGATTTGCGGACACATTTATTTAATCAAATTCGTGACCCAAATGCGGTATTGCGATTTTATACCACGCGTGATGCGGTTGAAGAAAATACAGATTATGAATTTCATCAGCCTGTATTACAAAAAATATATGATAAATGGCGTGGCCAAGGATTAAAGATTTTTTTGAATAATTATTATATTGTTTTGTCGGTAAATGGCCAGGATGCACGCGCAAAATTGAATCAATATGGCAATTATATTGAATCTGTGTTGGCGGCATATAAACCACAAGTCTTGAAAAATGACAGTCATGACAATATGGCGCGGTTCTTTGGGCGTATTTTATCACCAATTACAAAACCAACACCAAAGCGCGCGGATGCCAATATCGCAAAAATGGTAACGGTTGATGATGTTGAATTCTTGCATGATGGTATCGTTCGTTATGTTAGTGGTGGCGCGCAATCTTTTGCGGCAATGTTATCTTTTAAGGTGGCGCCAGATTATCTGGATGAAGAATTTTTTGATTCTGTGTTGACAATTCAGACAGAAATGGTTTGTATGAATGGTTTTCGTGTTATGGGGGCCAAGGCGGTTGAAAAAACTGTGCGTGAAAAACGTGCGACCGCAGATGAAAAAAATGTGACAACAGAACAGCAAATAAATGCCATGGAATCGTCGATGGATGAAAATATATCTGGAAATCAGACGTTGGTGAATTATTATCCGCTGTTTATATTGTCGGCGAAAACGCGTGAAGATTTACAAAAATATGTTGATGAATTTAAAAAGATTGCTGCGTCTTTTGGGGTGTCGCCAGTGGTTGAAACATTTGGGGCAAAGGTCGCATGGTTTGCACAAATCCCAGGATTTGATGTCTTTCCACGTACGTTTAAGTTATTGTCACGGACGGCGGCGATTTCAATTCCGATGTCAACACAACCCCGTGGTGTTGAAAACTCTGACTGGGGGCCGGGGCCACTGGTTGTTTTCCCAACCGCCCAGGGAACACCATATCAATTCCAGTTCCATGTTTCTGATAAGCCGGCGGCGGTGGGGCATACATTGACAATTGGACCAACCGGTGGTGGTAAAACAACATTATTTTCGTTCTTAATCGCGCAAAGTTTAAGACATCCAAAATTAAAGGCTTTCTTTTTTGATAGAAACAAGGGGGCAGAAATCTTTACTTTGGCAGTTGGTGGAAAGTATATCACAATGCAGGGCAAGGATAAAAAAGTAAACCCAATGGAACAGTCTTTCTTGACCCATTTAAATCCGTTGAAGATGCCAGATACGGCGGCAAATCGTGCGTTCTTGCGTCGGTGGTTTGCGATTATTTCCGGACAAAATGATGCAAATAGCGCGGATGAAATTGCGCGGGCAGTGTCTGTGAACTTTGATTATCTAAATGATAACGACAGGTTGTTGAAAAATCTGTGGGAAAGTTGTTTTTCGTCATCTGGGAATATGCGACCGGCGTTGAAAAAGTGGGTAGACCCGTTGCAATATGGCGATATGTTCAATGAAACATCAGATACATTGGATTTGCAATCACGCCTGACCACGTTTGATTTTACGGATATATTACAGGACGAAGTTTTGTCACCGGCGGTAATATCTTATATATTACATCGTATTAATAATATTACAGTGTCTGGGGGAAATCCGTCGTTGATTATGATTGACGAAACAGCACCAATGCTGGAAAACAAAATGTTCCGTGATAACTTTATCGCAGGATTACAAGAAGGACGTAAAAACCGTCAGGCATACATGGTGGCGTTCCAACGCGCAAATGTTTTGGATAAATTGGGTATTGGTGACGTTGTTCGTGGCCAGGCCCAAACCGTGTTGTTTTTCCGAAATCCGGCGGCGGATGCGTCTGATTACGCACATTGGAATTTAAATCCGTTGGAAATGGCGTTTATCCAGGGCAAGGCATATCCAAACTTGAAACGTGCGGTGTTGTTATCGCGCCCGGTGAACGGTGAATCTGTGATTTTAAATACAGAACTGGGCGGATTGGGAAATATGTTGCGTCTGTTTGAATCAGGGCGGTCGTCGGTGTTATTGGCCGAAGAACTGTATAAAATGTACGGCAGTAATTTTGTCGCAGAATATCTGAAAAAACAGGGTGCGGCAGAATAGGGCGTATATATTGAAAAAATTATTTGCGTTTTTGTTTTCAATAATTGTGTTGCCGGCGGTGGCAGACAATTGTTTGCAATATAAAAGCGTGCCAGAAATTTTACTGAATTCCCCAGATTGGTCAAAAACAGTTGTGCAACCGACCATGCCGATGGATTTGTGGCATGGAAATGTTGTGGCGACATTACAAGATAAATATGATGTTTTAACAGATATCAAACCTGTGGATGATGGGTATTGTGTTGTGTTGAAAAATGTTGATGCAACAGTTGGGTATTCTGAATTTTTGGTGCAGATTGATATAAGGCATACGCCGGATACATGTCCGTATAATGCCGTAATGAAACATGAAGAAAAGCATGTTCAGACATATTTGTCTGTGATGGATGATTTTAGAGACGATTTTCAAGATGCGGTCTTTGTTGCGGCGGATTCAATTATGCCGATATGGATTGCAACACGTGATGACGTCGACCGCGCGGTTGATATGATGAATAATGAATTGCAAACGCATCCTGATTTAATACTGGTAAAACAAAAACTGCATGCAGCCGAAGAAATAAAAAATAAACAGGTCGACAGGGATGAGACCGGCGCCGATTTAGCAAATTGTTTTGAATAAAAAGTTTTTATTTATCAATATATTTGCATTAATCATATGTTTTTGATAAAATTGTTTTGTCGGTGGGATTTTCATCGATGGGGTGTGAGAACCCGTTTCTGATGCGTCTATGCACGATGGCATAACGCGCCAATGGCGTATTTTTTGTGCCGAATATGCATGGATGAAAAATTTCTCCTGATCTATTCGTGGTCAGGAGGGCATGCGAATATATTGAATAAGCAGCACAATTCATCAGATTGTTCTCAACCTCCTGGCCACCTTTTGTGAAAACGGTGGTTTTTGTTTTGTATGCGCGTAACCGACGCAAAGAAAGGAAACAAATTAAAAAGGGAGTAAAAAGATGAACAAAATATTAAAATTAAGTGGTGTATCAATGTTGGCAGTTATGGCCACCGCAAACGCAAATGCCGCAGGATACACATGTGAAGAATTGATTGAATATACATCGTGCAATACTGGGTATTATTTGAACGCGGGCGACTGTGTCGCGGGCACATCCTGTGGTGCAGGGAATTATTTGGTGCCGTCATGTCAGGCAGGCTTTGAATATGTTACAGAGGGATGTTTGTGGTCTGATGGAATTTTTGAGTCTGATGTATCGCCCGAAGATTGTGAAGATGATGGACGTTATTATGATACGGGGCATTGGTGTTTTGGATATATATTTGATGATGATGGCAGCGAATATTATGGAGTTGTGGCGGCGAACTTTGATTGCATGTCTTGTGCGGCGGGGACATATCAGCCGTCTGCGGGTCAATATTCATGTATGACATGTCCGGCGGGTTCGGAATGTCCAACAACCACCATGGCAACATTGTGTGAATATGGCGAATATTCATCCGCGGGTGCGACTGCGTGTTCAAACTGTCCGGAAACCGGTATGACCGATAAGGACGGCGCAACCGTTGTTGCAACAACGTTGAGCAAAGGTTCGACCAGTCTGTCGCAATGCGTTGTTGGTTCAGAATATAATTTCACAGATACCAAGGGGACATATCATTATACGTCTGAGTGTGAAGTTTTTAATCCAAGTGGTATAAAGACCGAAGCGGACTGTGAATGGTTGGCAGAAACAACTGGTGAAGATTGGTATTGGGAAGAATGGTCTAATTATAGTGTATGCAGTATGACGGATGGAATCTGGACACCAAGTTCAAGTCCGTATGAAGGTATGTGGACTATTGTGGGGCCAACAACTGAATCAGAATGTGTAAATACTACTGATGCGGGAACGGCTTTCTTCTATGATGGAAAATGTTATTGTGATGGTAACAGATGGTCAATTGTATCAGGTAAACTTATTTGTGACATGGTATAAAAAATCCCCCATTCGGGGGATTTTTTACTTTAAATACCATTTGACTGTTTTTACAATGCCGGTGTCGAATGTTTCGTTCGCGTGCCAGCCCAATTCTGATTCCAGTTTTGTTGCATCAATTGCGTATCTGAAATCATGACCGGCGCGGTCGGCAACAAATGTTATCAATTCTTCGTATTTTTTGCCGTCGGCACGTGGGCGCAAATCGTCCAAAATGCCACAGATTGTTTTAACAATCGTTATATTATTGCGTTCGTTATGACCGCCGATATTATATGTTTCGCCTGATTTTCCATTATGATAAATCAAATCGATTGCACGGCAGTGATCCAATACATATAACCAATCACGTACGTTTTCACCACGGCCATAAATTGGCAACGGTTTCAGTGTCAGTGCCTTGCCAATGATATGTGGGATTAGTTTTTCGTTATGCTGTTTTGGACCGTAATTGTTTGAACAATTTGATGTTGTCACGTTCATACCAAATGTGTGGTGGTATGCACGAACCAAGAAATCAGATGATGCCTTGGATGCAGAATATGGACTGTTGGGGGCGTATGGTGTGTCTTCGCGGAACAGGCCTGTGTCGCCCAATGCGCCATATACTTCGTCTGTGGAAATGTGATGAAAACGACAGTCTTCGTATCCTGGCTTTACAATACCGGGGGCGTCCATCCAATGACGGCGTGCCGCATCCAATAAATTAAATGTGCCAACAATATTTGTGTTGATAAACGCACGTGGACCACGGATTGAATTATCAACGTGACTTTCGGCCGCAAAGTGAATCACACCACGAACATCGTTTTCGGTAAAGATTTTTTCAATCAATTCATTGTCGCAAATATCGCCTTGGATAAACTGATAGTTTGGCATGGTTTCACATTCGCGTAAATTATCCAGATTACCTGCATATGTCAATTTATCCAGGTTTATAACTGTGTATTCAGGATATTTTTCACAAAAATATGGCACAAAGTTTGAACCAATAAAGCCAGCACCGCCGGTGATTAAAATTGTTTTATGCATTTTGATAAACCTTTCTTCCAATGTTCAATTTCAATTCCAAATGTTTGTTTTATTTTATCTTTGTCCAGGACACTGTAAAATGGGCGTGTCGCGCGCGTTGGATATTGGGATGTTTTTATCGGACGAATGTCGCATTTTAATCCAGACATTTCCATTATTTCTGTCGCAAAATCATACCATGAACAAACACCTTCGTTGGTAAAGTGATATATCCCAGATGTTTGTTCTGAAATTTGTGGAATTATTTTAACAATCGCGTCCGCCAGGTCGCCTGCAAAAGTTGGGGTTCCAATTTGATCCGCAACAACATTGATACTGTCGCGTTCTGCGCCCAGACGACGCATGGTTTTTACAAAATTATTACCGTGGGCAGAATACAACCATGCCGTGCGAATAATTATCGCGCGTGATGCGTTTTCCAAGACCGCGATTTCACCCGCCCGTTTAGTCTTGCCGTACACAGATACAGGATTTGTTGTGTCGTCCGCACCATATGGTACATGGCCCATACCATCAAATACATAGTCTGTGGAAATATGTATAATTTTTGCCCCTGACTTTGCCAAATTGCGTGGGCCATCAACATTGATTTTTGTGGCCATGGCAATATCATCTTCGGCATTATCAACCGCGGTATATGCCGCACAATTTATAATTAAATCGATATTGTTTTCAGACACAAACTTTTGAACCGCATCGGCATCTGTGATATCCAACATGTCAATGTCTGCACATATCGCATCCGGCAGGCGGCCAGATAATTCTGTCCCCAGTTGACCCTTACACCCCGTAATCAGGAACATCTTTTAATCCTTTGGCAATATTGTCTTTATCAGAAGTTATGATTTTATCAGCAGGAACACGCCAGTCAATCCCAATGTCTGGGTCGTCAAAACGGATGCCAAATTCAGATTGTGGCGCATACAAATTGTCGCATTTATATGCAAAAACCGCCGTATCTGATAAAACAGAAAAACCGTGCAAAAAACCACGTGGAATAAATAGTTGGCGATTATTTTTGGCAGATAATTCAACCGCAACATGTTTGCCAAATGTTGGCGAACCGGGTCTGATATCAACCGCAACATCCAAGACTGTTCCTTGTAATACACGGACAAGTTTTGCCTGGGCGTGTTCACCCAGTTGACAATGTAATCCACGGACAACACCATATGAAGATTTAGACTGATTGTCTTGGACAAAGGTGTTTGGTATGCCGTTTGCAGCAAATTCTGCGGCGTTATAACTTTCAAAAAAATATCCACGCGCATCATTAAATATACGCGGTTCAACGATTATTACACCGTCGATTTCTGTTTTAATAAAGTTCATGTTTTTCCCTGTATACTTTTTCTAAATATTCTTTATAGTTGCCTGGTTTTAATTCGTTTATTAATTCTGACATTTGTTCGTCGTTTATAAAGCCTTTTTTGTATGCGATTTCTTCGATACAAGCAATCTTTAATCCTTGGCGCTGTTCAATAATCTGAACAAATTGCCCAGATTCCATAAGGCTGTCTGGGGTGCCGGCATCCAACCATGCGTTGCCACGACGCATCGGAACAACAGACATACGGTTTTCGGATAGATACAGATTGTTTAAATCTGTGATTTCGTATTCGCCACGGGCAGATGGTTTTAAATTCTTTGCTTTTTCAACAACATCGCCAGGGTAAAAATATAAACCAACAGATGCAAAATTAGATTTTGGATGTTTGGGTTTTTCTTCGATTGATATCGCGTTCAGGTCTTTGTCAAATTCAACAACACCAAATCTTTCTGGGTCTGAAACGTGATATGCAAATATTGTTGCACGATTGCCGGCGTTCTTTTGAACTTCTTCTTTGAAGGATTTAAATTGGTCGCCCATATAGAATATATTGTCACCCAGTATTAAACAGACGTCATCATTGCCAATAAAATCTGCGCCGATGGTAAATGCCTGGGCAATTCCGCGTGGTTCTTCTTGGACAGCGTATTGTATGTTCATCCCCAGTTTATTGCCGTTACCAAACAGTTTTTCAATGTTTGGTGTGTCTGTTGGTGTGGATATAATCAATATATCACGGATACCAAACAACATAAGCGTTGATAATGGATAATAAATCATTGGTTTATCATATACAGGCAATAATTGTTTAGATGTTGTTTTGGTTAGTGGATATAGGCGCGTTCCACTGCCGCCAGCTAAAACAATTCCTCGCATAATAAATCCTTTTTGCTTAGTTATAGTATTATATAATAAGATATTATTTGCAATATCAATAAATATGATATTATTCATATGTGTATATGGGGGCAAATATGAAACATTTACGCAGACTGATTGCAAATTTTGTTGCGCTGTTTATATCGGAAAGACGGACCGCAAAGCGGGTAAAAAACACAATAAAAAAAGGCATCTTTAAAAGATTATGTGATGTGTATCGATATCGTCGTGATGAAAATACAGATGGTATAAAATACAACCTGGGGATTGTGGCAATAATGAAAAATGAAGGCCCGTATTTGCAAGAGTGGATAGAATTTCACAGGTTGATGGGTGTTGAAAAATTCTATTTGTATGATAATGAAAGCACAGATGATACAAAATCAATTTTGGCACCGTATATTGAATCTGGGGTTGTGGAATATACTTATTTCCCAGGACAAAAAATGCAGTTGCCTGCGTATTGGGATTGTGTAAATAAATATAAAAATGAAACAAAATGGTTGGCGATAATTGACTTGGATGAATATATCGTTCCGGTTAAATATGATTCTGTGGCAGAATTCTTGGCAAAACAAAAGAAGCGCGTGGCCCAGGTTGTAATCCCATGGGTTATTTTTGGTTCTGGGGGACATGAACAAAGGCCAAATGGGTTGGTTTTGGAAAGTTATACAAAATGTGCAAAACGTAATTGGTTGTATAAATCAATTGTAAATCCGCGTATGATAATTGATATGGGGTGTCACGAACAAATGGTGGCTGGCGCAACACGCGATATCAAAGATTCTGAATTGCGGATAAATCATTATCATTGTAAATCATGGGCAGAATATCAATTAAAGGCATCACGCGGTGATGCGTGGTTTGGGGCGGACGCCGGGATAAAAAAGTATCAACGCAATATGTTTAAAATACATGACTTGAACGATATTACAGATGATACAGTATTGCGGTTTATGCCACGGTTAAAACGTGCGATGGGTATTTAAAAATGCACCACAAGGGTGCATCTTTCGTTAAAAACTGGTTGCGGGGAATGGATTTGAACCATTGACCTTCAGGTTATGAGCCTGACGAGCTACCGGGCTGCTCTACCCCGCGATAAAGCCAAAGTATTATATACTAAATATATAAATAGTCAAATGAAAAATATCTTATGGGGTTTTGGGGCTTTATCCCTAGTCTTTCTTGAATTATGTTTTTTTTGTTGCTAAGATTTATTCAACGTGTCGACAAGAGGATAAAGTGGCAAAAGATAAGTCCGCCAGGAAAAAATGGAAGAAAATTCGCAGGGCGATTTTTAAATGCGGCCTGATTCAATGGGTTATGGTTATTTTGATGTCCATACCTATATGGTTCGTATATTTTACATCTGTGAAAAAAGTTACTAATATTGATGTGTTTTATAAATATCGTAAAAAAGCGGCGATATTCGTTATTTGGCATGGGCGTACAATGATGTTGTGTCCGGTTGTGGCATTGGGCGGGATGCGCGGGTATGCCGTTGCCAGTCAACATAGAGATGGGCGCATGATGGCAAAGCTGTTGCGGTTGTTTGGATTGCGCGCAATTTATGGGTCCAGCAGCAAGGGTGGGGTATCTGTCTTGCGTAATGGATTGCGTGTGTTGGCGCGTGGCGACAGTGCGATTTGTATGTCCCCAGATGGACCCAGTGGACCGTCAATGCGTATTAAAGATGGGGCAATGTATTTTGCGCAGATGTCGGGTGCACCAATTATTCCTGTGGGATTTTCTGCGTCACGTGCATGGATTCAGAAAAGATGGGATAGATATCTGGTTGCGTTACCGTTTTCAAAACTATGTATAAATATTGGAAATCCAGTTTGGGTGCCACGCAAATCAACCCCAGAACAAGTCGATAAGATACGTCGCGAAATCGAAGATTTTATGGTAAAACAAACACGTGAATTAGATGCAGAATGTGGCATAGTCAGCCCAGAACAGGATTTGAAATCGTCCGAATTTAAACGTAAAAGACGTGAAGAAAAAGCGGCTAAAAAAGCGTCGCGTCGTAAAAAGAAATAAAAGGATTGTTTATGAAAACGCCAGGTTGGTTTTTACGTAAAGGCCCAACAGCATTTTTACTGATGCCGATATCGTGGATTTATTATGTAATCGGGCGTGTTGTTTATTGGGTGCGTACATGGCGGCCAATTAAATCGCGCAGACCGATTATATGTGTGGGCAATATTTTGGCAGGTGGTGTTGGAAAAACACCAGTAGTACGTGCGATTGCAAACTATTTTGGTGCACCTGTGGTTATGCGCGGATATAAAAAAAGCGATAAAACCGGCAATGTTGGGGATGAGGCGACAATGTTGGCGCGTACAGGATTGGCTGTGCATGTCGGTGACAGAAAAAGCAATATTGTTTTGCTGAATAAGCAATTAAAAGAATCTGGTCCAATTGTTATGGATGATGGTTTACAAAATCCAACAATAAAAAAAGATGTGTCAATTTTGGTCTTTGATCAAGGGTTGGGATATGGTAATGGGTTCTTGTTGCCAGCAGGACCATTACGTGTGCCCAAAAAAGCCGCCGCAAAGGCAGATGCAATTATTGTTATAAAAAACAAAAATCCAAAAAAGGACTTTGTGTTGCCCACAAACATACCTGTGTTTTATGCAAAAAACCAGACTGTATCGCCGTATGATGAAGATGAAAAATTGGTGGCGTTTGCAGGAATTGGGTATCCAAAAAAGTTCTTTAATTCTTTACATAATGTTGTGGCGCGTCGTGCGTTTGCAGATCATTATGAATACACAAATGAAGATCTGGAAAAATTATTCTTGTTGGCAGATAAAAAGGGCGCAAAACTGATTACAACCGAAAAAGACTGGGTACGATTGCCAGTGGAAATTCGTGATAAAATCAAATATGCACGATTGGATACGGTTATAGATAATGCGTTTTACGATTGGTTAAAGGAGAAAATAAAATGCCAACATTTAAAAAAGAAATAAAACTGTCGGGTGTGGGTATTCATTCTGGGGAACCTGTAAATATATTGGTGCATCCATCAAAGGAACGCGGAATATTTTTTCAACGTGTTGATATGGTGGGTGGATTAATCCCGGCAACATATGACAATGTTGGTGATACAAAAATGCGTAACACAACAATTGGTAAATTGTCGGGTGCGCATGTTAAAACAATTGAACATTTAATGGCGGCGTTGTTTATGGTTGGTGTGGACAGTGCGGTTATTGAAATTGATGGTCCAGAAACACCAATTTTAGACGGCAGTGCAGCACAATTTATTGATGCGTTTATGGATGCAGGGGTCACAGAAGGAAAAATGAAAAGGATTGTTGTAAAACGACCTGTTCGGGTTGATGTGCGTGACCAAATGCGTGAATTGCCATTGGGGTTGCGTGTAAAACTGTGGCTGATAAATAAAATTACAGGGCGTAAAAATGATGGTTTTGTAGAATTGATGCCAAATAATGGTAAGTCTTTGGATATATGCGCGACATTGGTGTATTCTGAAAAGATTATTGGAAAACAATCTTGTTGCTATTCTTATAACGGTACGAAAAAATCAATTCAAGATTTTATCAAAAATTTTGCACGTGCACGCACTTTTGGTAAATATTCTGAATGGGAATATTTAAAAAAGCGCGGTATGGGACGTGGTGCAAACGAAGGAAATGTTATCGCGTTAAATGATGCGGGTGACGGTACTTTGAATGAATTAATCTGGGCAGATGAATTTGTTCGTCATAAGATTATTGATGCGGTTGGTGATATGTTTACCAGTGGTGGTGTTGTATGTGGTGCGCTGGAAACGTACAAGGGCAGTCATGCAATGAACAATTTGGTATTGAAAAAATTATTCAGTAATCCAGATAACTATGATATAATTGATTAACAATAAAACCAAAAGGAAGGAATATGAAAAAGGTATTTGCATTGGCAGCGGTCTTGGCTTCTTTGGCCGGGTGTGGTGGATTGATTAAAAACCAAAATGGCAGTGAAAATTTAGTAAAATTATCCGCAGAACCTGTGGGATGTGTGTTCTTGTATAAGTTAGAAACAGAAGTGTCTGTGTATGATATTGATGATGCGCGCAGATATTTGGAAAATCGTATTGTTGACCAGGCGCGTCCAGGTAATGCGTATTGGATTACCAGTCAACGAACAAAACCAAATGAATGGGTGATATTTGGCCCAGAACGCGCGTTTGTATTGGTGGCAAATGTATATGAATGCCCGTATCCAAACAGGGTAAAGACAGCGGCAGATGTTGCAAACACATGTGATTATGGTAAATGTCAATAATTAAACCCGCGTTGCGGGTTTTTTTACGGCGGATGTATATTTAAATATTTGCGTTGATTTGCGTTTTTGTGTTATAATTATGCACAGGTACTTAAAGAGAGAGAATTTCCGTTGGCTGGGCAAGTTATATCTGTTAATCGAAAAAAATACGCAGTTGGTTTATTTTGGCAACCAATTGGGGCAGGTGTTACTGCGCGAAATTATGCGCGTACATTGGCACGTGGTGTTGATAAAAAACTAAATTTATATACAGAATATCGTGCGATGGTGGGCTTGGGGGCGCGCAAAAATGGACAACGTGCCGGAATGTTTAGCGCGGCCGCCGAAGTAATGGAAAGTTTTTCAGAATATACATCTTTCTTGGCGGTGTTTCAGGTTGATAAAAAGTTCTATTTGGTGGCGGCGCGAAATGGGGTTATTTTACAAGATGAATTATTTGATTCCGAAGATGATGCGCGTCAAAAGTATGTTGAATTATCTAAAATCCCGGATTGGGGTGCGTTCTTTGCGCCGGGTGCGTGGGGAATGCCGCGGGCCGCAGAACGTCATTTGCCGGATTTGTTACATGGGCGGTCGCATGCAGTGTTGCATTTGATTAGTCATGTTAGCGGTGCGATGTTGTCGGCGATGCTGATTGGGCTGTTTGTATTTGGATTGGTTTTGATTTTTAGTGATTCTGTTAAACAGGCAATCAGTCCACGTCCCCAGGTTCAGCAGTTGAATCCAGAATTGGTGGCAGAATATAAACGTCAAATTGAAGAAAAAAACAAGGAATTAGATGCACAATTTGAAATTGAAAAAGTTGCACCCCCAGAACCAATTGTTATGCCATATGAAAATCTGCCAAATGTTGGTGCGCGGGCATATCAATGTTATCAGGCGATTGGTTTTTTGATGCAACCGGTGCCGGGGTGGAATCAGGTGTTTGTGACATGTGGTGAAACATACGCGATTGCAGAACTGCGACGTGGGTTTGGAACATTGGGTGATTTTTATAATCTGGCGGGAAATTTAATGCCGGGTGTCGGTGTCGAAGAAGTTAGCGAAGATGTTATTCGGATTCAGGCAGAATTGCCGGCGTTGGAAACATTTGCGTCACAAGATGAACGAGATGCCGAAACAATTGTTCGTGATATTACAACGTTATTCCAAGGTATGGATATGAACGTTGATATGCAGGTTGTTGTTGATACGTTGACCAATGGGGTTGATGTTGCAACGGCAAATGTTGTAGAAGTTGGGGCAGAATCAAAACTGGTCCCGATGCAGTTTATGGAAATCTTTGATGATTTCGATGGTGTGTATTTGATGCAGGCGTCGTGGGATGTGGCATCACGTTCATGGAACTATGAGGTGATAATCTATGCAAAATAAAAAAATTAATATGTTTGGCTTTTTTGTAATTGGTGCGATTTTATGTGCACCAATGGCGCATGCAGAAGAGGTTGTTGAAATTATCGATGAAGAAATCGATATGGGGCAAGTTTCAGCAAACGCAGTCGAAAATTACCAGGTCGAAGGTTCTTTGTTTCAACAAATCACAGATTTGGAACAGGAAAAAATACTGATGCAGTTGGAAAAAGAACGCGCACAGTTAGATTTGGAACTGGACAGATTGGCGGCTGAAAAAATTAAACTGCATATGGAAATTGATACGTTGTCTGGACGTGCAGAACAACAGCAACAAGAAATCGAAACACAAAAAGCAAAATTAGAAGCCGAGGCTGCACGTATCGAACGTGAGAAAGAAGCATGGTTGGCCGAAGCAGAACAGGAAAAAACTGTGCGTAAGGCTGCAGCGGCATCTTCTGCACCAAGTTCCGAAAAAGAAAAACCAGAAGTTGACATTTCAAAAAAATATCGTTTGGTCAATGTTATTGGTGCAGGCAGTCAATTGCAGGCAACAGTGGAAGATTTAAACAGTGGCCAAACAAAACGTGTCAGTGTTGGCAAAAGTTTGGACGGATTTACAATAAAGTCTATATCATTGGATGATGGATTGGTTGTTGTCGGTGAAGATGGAATTACACAGAATTTAAATATCAGTAATGGAAAATAATATGGCAAAATCAAAAGAAAACTTTGATGATGTTGATATGACACAAAAACCGTCTGTGCCGGCGGGGTTGGAAAATGCCGAATCCAAGGATATTATCGATTATCTGTTTTCAAATGGTAATCGGTTGCTGACGGCAACGGGTGCAATTCTGGAATTGCCCCGTGATACACAAAGTTTGATTGCGTACTTTACCGGTGGTGAAATTATTATTTCGCGAACACACAGATATGATGGTCGTGTGTTGGCGTTCTTGGATTTGTTGCATCGACGTGGACGCGTTATGCGTGAACCGTTTTATTCGGATCTGGCGTTGGTATCTAATATTTATAAATCAAATGAAATGCGTATTGGCGGGGCAGGGCGTTCGCGTCTGGATTTTGATAACCAGATGCAAAAGGACTTTGTCGATATTATCGCCAAGGCTGCATCACAAAAAGTATCAGACGTTCATATCGAAGTCGCAGATCAAACAACAATCTTTTTCCGTATCGATGGCAGTATGCAACCGGTAATGGAATATAATTCACAGTGGGGTGAATCGTTTGTTCGCGCCGCATTTGCGTCGTCTGATATGTCAAATGCGAACTATGCCCAGAACGAATACCAATCGGCACAAAAAGATGGTCGTACGCCATTGCGTGGTACCAAAGATTTATATTTGCCGTCTGGGGTTTTGGGTGTGCGTATGCAATTTAATCCAATCGCGTTCGGCAGTCGATATGTCGTTATGCGATTGTTATACGATAACCCATCCGAAGGAATTAAAACAGAACAAGAATTTGGCCCATATGAACAACGTTTGTTGGCGCGTATGCGTTCTTTCCCAACAGGTTTGGTAATTGTTGCAGGTCCAACCAGTTCTGGTAAATCAACAACGTTGGTGCGTAATATGTCAATGATGTTGCGTGAACGTAATTATGAAATCAATATGATTACGGTGGAAAATCCTGTTGAACAAAAGATTTTCGGCGCACGTCAGATGCCGGTGGTAAACACAACAAACGAAGAACAACGTGATGAAAAATATGTCGAAGCATTGGCGGCCGCGTTGCGCAGTGACCCTGATACACTGATGGTGGGGGAAATTCGTACATTGGCGGCGGCAGAACTGACGGTGCGTGGCGCGTTGTCAGGGCATAATGTGTGGACGACATTGCATGCAAATTCTGCAATGGCGGCATTGACACGTCTGTTGGACCTTGGCGTTGAACCGTTTAAGTTAAAAGAAGAAACGTTGATGCGCGGTCTGGTATCGATGCGACTGTTTAAAAAAGTATGTCCACATTGTCGTGAACCGTTGGCAAATCATCCAGAACGCGGCGCGTATCATCGTGTTATGGATGCGTATGGTGAAATTGGCCTGCGCCAGGTGTATCAACGTGGCCCAGGATGTGAACACTGTAAGGGAACAGGTAATATCGGTCGTATCAAGGCTGGGGAAATTATTATCACAAACAGTAAATTCTTGGAATTGGCACTGTCGGGCAATACGGATGGGGCCGTGCGTTATTGGATTGAAGAAATGGATGGGCGCACATTAAAAGAAGCGGCATCATCACTAATGTTACAAGGGATTATCAGTATCGATGAATTAGAACGTTGGGTCGGTCAATTGGATCAACCAGGGGTGTATTGATATGAACAAACTGGAATTATTATATGCAAAGTTTATGTTCAGAACCAATACGGAAAAACGTATGGCGATTTGTCGAAAACTGGCGTCTTTGTTGCGAAATGATTTTACATTGATTGATGCACTGGAACGTTTGGAAATGATTGAATCGCATGGGGGGACCAAGCCAAACGAACCCTTTGCAATCGTTATGCGCGAATGGCAAAAGAATCTGGAACGTGGTATGACTTTTTCCGAGGCCACACGTGGTTGGGTGCCGCCGGATGAAACATTGTTGGTGACGTCGGGTAATTTGTCTAATCTGGTGGTTGCGCTGGAAAATGTTGGGCGTGTGGTTGAAGGTACGCAACGTATTCGTCGTGCGATGACATCTGCGATTGCGTATCCGCTGTTTCTGTTGGCGTTGACATTTGGTATTATTATTATGGTGGGTGTGTATTTGGTGCCACCGTTGCGTGATGTTGCAGGTAATGATGTTGTTTGGCGCGGTTCGGCACGATCTTTGGTTTGGTTGTCTGATGTTTCAATGCAATATTGGTATGTGGTGTTGGTGGGGTTTGCATCATTGATTGCGGTTATTTGGGTCAGTTTGCCGAATTGGTCTGGACGCATGCGCGCTGTGTTTGATAAATTCCCACCGTGGAGTGTTTATAAAATTCAGGTATCTGTTGGATGGCTGATGAGTTTGGCCGCCATGGTCAGTGCTGGTGTTACAATCCCGGATGCCATGCGTATGTTGGCGGACAACGCCAATCGGTATTTGCGGCGAATACTGGACGTGGCGCTGCATCATATTGCAAACGGTGATAACCTGGGGGTGGCGTTGACGCATACCAAACGTAATTTCCCAGATTCTGAAATTATTGGGGATTTGACGATATATGCAGATATGAACGGATTTGATGAAAACTTAACCCGTGTGTCGAACGATTATTTAAATGAATCTGTGCGTAAAATGGAAAAAATTTCCAGCACGCTAAACAGTGTCGGAATTTTATTAGTTTCTGCAATCATTGCGTGGGTGGTTCTGGGGACGTTCCAGATGCAGGATCAGATAACCGCCGCCCTGTCATAAAAATTAAATATAATAATTCATCTGTGGGCGGTCCCGACAACTCATGTAGCGTCAGTACACTACGTTGTCGGGACCGTTCCACATCTAAATCATTCTATTTAATTTTTTTTGAGCCGGTACTGTGATAAATAAAAGTTTAGCATGATATTCGATATTCAAAGCACAGAGTTCAATTATTGAAAAAATACCAAACACAAAACTCTCGTCATCCCCGCGCAGGCGGGGATCCAGTGCGTCGCAGACTAAGTTCTCCTCCTTGGGAGGAGTACGGCGCAGCCGGGAGGTGGGTTAACCCACCCCGTCGCTGACGCGCCACCCCTCCCCGGGGCGCATATGCGCCGCCGTCGGAGGGGAACTTTGCATCGTGCAACACCTCGCTAAACTTTTATTTATATAAGTATTGATTCAACTGTGGAAAAGTGATAAAATACACTTGTCGGTGGGATTTTTCACCGATGGGGTGTGAGAACCCGTTTCAGAAGCGTCCATGCACGATAGCAGACGCGCCAATGGCGTGTTTTTTATGTTGTGGACGAAAAACATACTCCTGACATTTGGTCAGGAGGGCTTGCGAATATATTGAATAAGCAGCACAATTCTTCTGATTGTTCTCAACCTCCTGGCCACCTTGCTCTGTATGGTGGTTTTTGTTTTATATGCGTATGCAAAACAATAAAGGAGAAAGAGATATGCATAAATTTTTTAAATTAACCGGTGTATCCATGTTGGCAGTTATGACCACGATGGGTGCCAATGCTGCCGGATATACTTGCGAAGAATTAGTTGAATATACATCATGTAACCCAGGGTATCGTTTGGTGGGAATGTGTCCAACGGGATATGTTTTTGCAGAAAATATTTGTGAACATCGTGAGATGGAAGCTGTTGTTGGTTATAGCGAATTTGATTGTCAGGATAATGGGGCGGAGCTTGATGGTGTTACTGGGTGGTATGCACGGGGATGTATAAAAGCAGATAGTGCTACGGGATCTTCGGGATGGTATGAAGATTCTGAACAAACGTGGAGGCAACAGAATTTATTAACAGCGATGACATGTGAAGAGTGCCCGGCAGGATCATCGTGTGCTGGTGAGACATTATCTGCCGTACCGTGTTCGGGTGGGACATATCAACCTGATACAAAACAACAATCGTGTTTAACGACACCGGCGGGTGCTTATAGTGGTAAAGGCGCAACGAATTATATATATTGTTCTGTTGGAACATATCAACCAAATGCAGGGCAAAGTTCGTGTAAATCATGTCCAGCAGGTTCGTATTGTGCAACAACTGGATTGGCGGAAGTTTCAGGATTGTGTGCAGATGGAACATATTCTACGGGGAGAGCAGATTCGTGCAGCAGTTGTCCTGAAACCAATTTAACAGACTTAGAAGGTAATCCTGTTATGGCAACAACGGGTGGTGATGGTGCAAAAGGGGTGTTGGAATGTTATATCGGTTCTAATACATATTTTAAAGACAACAAGGGAATTTATCATTATAAATCAGAATGTAATGCATACGGTTCTTTTGACGAGGTCAACGCAACCGAAGAAGAAAAAGTCGCACGCTGTATGGAACTGGGTGGTGACTGGGATGGTTTTTATTGTTGGGCTTATGCATCACATTGGCAAATCACTGATGAGGAATGGTGTAATCAGAAGGGATATTATTGGGAACAGTCTGTTGAAGAATGTATGAACTGTACTATGGATTTTTCTGGCTATGATTTGAATACAGGTGAATTTATTTGTCATATGTAAATAATATGTGTTAGCAAGTCAAATGCCAGATGTTATTGGTTTTTGACTTGCGAATAATATGCTGATTATTAATTTATTACCATTCAACCATTGGTTTGCCGTGTTGGGTCAGGTATTCGTTGGCGCGACTGAAATGTTTGTTGCCGAAAAATCCGCGATATGCCGACAGGGGGGACGGATGCGCGCTTTTTAAAATCAGGTTTTTGTTTGCATCAACAAAGGCGGCTTTCTTTTGGGCGTATGATCCCCACAGCATATATACAATATTTTCACGTGTGGACAGTGCGCGAATTACTGCATCGGTAAATTGTTCCCATCCGCGACCCGCATGTGATGCCGCCGCGTGGGCGCGTACCGTCAATGTGGAATTTAACAGTAATACACCCTGGCGCGCCCAATGTGTTAAATCGCCATTGGTTGTTGATTTTTTCCCAGTGTCAGATTCTATTTCTTTATAAATATTTACCAATGATGGTGGGTTTGGGGTTGGTGGCAGAACAGAAAAACACAGACCGTGGGCCTGGCCCGGTTCGTGGTACGGGTCTTGGCCGATAATTACAACACGCACATCATTTAATGGGCACAGGTTAAATGCATTAAATATGTTTTTTGGGGCAGGATATATTTGTGCGCCCGACAGATATTCGTTGCGAACAAAATCTGTCAATTTAATAAAGTATTCTTTATCAAATTCTGTGCTAAGTGCGTCTTTCCAAGATTGTTCAATTTTTACGTTCATGGTTTTATTATTCCTTGTTGTAATGATTTCCACAAGACGACGTCAATGTATCCGCGGGGCAGGCCGGTTTCGTTGCACAGGTGGGCAAACATCTTGTCGCACGCGTCTTTGATATCATCGCATAATTTACCATTGTTTATTTTTTGTTCCAATTCTGGACGGTTCGCAAATGCAACCCCAAGGCGCTGAATCCAGATGTCGTATTTGACAACGTCTTCGCCCAAATTACGCGCCAGATGATTTGCAGTAATTTTGCCAATGTGGGGCAGGTGCGACAGGTATTTTAATTTGTTGTCTAATGTTTCTAATTTATAATATTCGTCACGTAACGTGTGTCGATTTTCCCAAATTTTACAAATCGCATTTATTTTATTTTTGTTATTAAAAATCTGGATCAATGTGTCGAATAGGTTGGAATGTTTTGTTTTAAATTTGTTTTTCAAAAATTCTGTGACATTGAATAAATCGTTTAGTATATCAGATGCAGAAAAATGAATTGTTTGAATTCCAAGACCGTGTAAATATTTTTCGCGTTTAGCGTCATATGTTTCTTTGAAGTCATGTGATTTATCATCTATTTCTATAACAGTATTTAATTCAGAACAATAAAAATCAACAATATAATTACCGATGACTTTTTGGCGGTCAAAGTCAAATCCGTTTATTTGTTTGTTTTTTATTTCTGTCCATAGTAATGCTTCGGGCAGACTGCCAGATTTGCGTAATTTTTTTGCGTAGGCTAATAAATTTTTGTTTTGTGGTAATGTTGAGTTTAGTGCAGATTTTTTTAAACCCACCTCCCGGCTGCGCCGGACTCCTCCCGAGGGAGGAGAATTTTGCAAGTTCCCCTCCGACGGTGGCGCGTATGCGCCCCCGGGGAGGGGTGGCGCGAAGCGACGGGGTGGGGAATTGGTAATGACATCCATAATTTTTTTGTGGATTTTTTTTGCAGTTTGTTGTGAAAAACCACCCGCCAAAATTACATATGCACAATGTGATGCAAAATCATCCGCGTCATATATTTTGCGATTTGTTAAATTGTCGCGAATTTCATCAAAACTTTGCGCGTCAGAATCCATCCCCATTTCGCGTAATTGTGTGTCCAGTGCAAAAAAAGATTCACGCGTAAAATCCATCAATTTATCCCGGCACCGGCATTTTTGGTTGCCAGCATTTGTTGTATTGTTTGTTGTGATGTTTGGGGTGTTGTTTTGCCGTGTTCTTTTGCATCCCTTTCCGCCAACAGTTTGTTGCGTTTTTCGGTCAGTTTTTTTATTGCGACCTTTATATGACCGGTTTGCCAAGCGGATGCGTTTTGGCCGATATCTATCAGTTCTTGTTGTAATGATTCAATTTGTTCTTCGACGATTTGAATTTCTGATGGACCGCGTTTAATAATTGGTGTTGGTTCAGACATTTTACATTCCTGATTCTTTGTTTTGTTTATGTCTTAACAAGGCGTTTTTTAATACAGAATTGTTAGATTGTTTTTCTGATTTTAATTTTAGACGCAGTTTTTTTAACCCATCATCATCTTGTTTGCCAAACTTTTGTTCCAACTCAGCATAACGTTTCTTTTTTTGTTCCAGTTCTGATGCGGAAAAACGTTCGGGGTGTGCAAATATTTCATATTGCAGTGTACTGTATTCCAATGATTCAGACGCATTGTTTAATTGTTGTGTTTTCGATGTGGAGTTTCTGATTATTTCGCCAGATTCGTTTATATCAAAATCTTGTTCAGACATGTTTTTTCCTTTTTATAAATATGGCGCGGGATGTGCCCGCGCCAAAATGATTAAACGTCCAGATTTGCGTCCAGTGCATTTTCAACAATAAAGTCACGACGCGGTTCAACAACGTCGCCCATCAACATAGATACGACTTCGTCTGCCTTGGCGGCGTCATCGATGCGGACCTGGAATAATGAACGGTGGTTTGGATCCATCGTTGTTTCCCATAATTGTTCTGCGTTCATTTCACCCAAACCCTTGTAACGTTGAATCTTTAATCCTGTTTTCGCATATTCAAACGCGGTGTTCAGTAATGTTAACGCACCCCAGATTTTTTGTGACTTGGATTTTACACGCAGGGTTGTTGGTTTGCTGAACGTCTCAATCAATTCTTCGCGGCCGTCCAGTTTATGCCATGCGCGTATTTCCATGCCGTTGATTTTTTCGCGCGGCAAGAAATAGGATTCTGTGACACTGCGCAGGGTACGTGTAATTGTAATACCGTGTTCGTCTGCGGACACTTTCCAACCACGTTCGAATTCTAATTCTTGGGCATCCAACATGCGTTGAACGTTTTCGAATACGGTCGCGCTTTCGTTTTCAAACGCACCATTTAACGCCAGTGCTTCGACAAAGCGTGTTGGCATAATGTGATTTAATGGTTGCAAAACATTTCGCATATCCAACACCAGACCCAATAAACGCTTTAAATCAGCGCCAGATATTTGTGTCCCAGATGCGGTTTCAATCATACCGTCTGTTGCCAATTGTTCCATCAAGTAATCATCCATTTCGCGTTCGTTTTGCAGGTAAATCTGCTGCTTGCCACGGGTGACGCCATAAAGCGGTGGTTTTGCAACATAAATATATCCACGTTCAATGGCCTGGGGCATGTGACGGTAAAAGAACGTCATCAACAATGTTTGGATATGTTGACCGTCAACGTCCGCGTCGGTCATGATGATAACTTTGTGATAACGCATTTTTTCGATATCAAAATCGTCTTTGCCAATGCCGGCGCCCATTGTGGTAATTAATGCGCCAATCGTGTCCGAACCCAACATTTTATCAAAGCGTACACGTTCGACGTTCAATATTTTACCGCGTAATGGTAATATGGCCTGGGTCTTGCGGTCACGTCCTTGTTTCGCAGTACCACCAGCCGAATCCCCTTCGACGATAAACAATTCGCATTTTGCAGGATCGCGTTCGGAACATCCCGCCAATTTCCCAGGCAGGCCACCCAGTTCAGGCCCTGTCTTTTTGCGCGATAATTCACGCGCTTTGCGGGCGGCTTCGCGGGCGGTTGCGGCCTCTATAATTTTATCAACAATTGTTTTTGCAATCTGTGGATTTTCGTCCAAGAATTCATACAGCATTTCAGATACAGTGCTTTCAACGATTGGGCGAACTTCGGATGACACCAATTTGTCTTTGGTTTGGGAACCAAATTTTGGGTCTGGGATTTTTACGCTGACGATACTGGTCAGGCCTTCGCGGAAGTCTTCACCAGACAGGTTAATGTCTTTCTTGGTTCCTTTTTCAGAAATGTATTTATTGATTGCACGTGTTAAACCAGCACGGAAACCGGCCAAGTGTGTTCCGCCGTCACGGTTTGGAATATTGTTTGTAAAGCACAGTGATGTTTCTGTGTATGCTGTTGTCCACTGTAAAACAATTTCAATGTATGTGTCTTCGGATTGTTTTATCATCTGGATTGGATCACGGTTTAACAATTCTTTGGATTTGTCCAGATATGTTGCAAAACCTTTTAATCCGTCAACAGAGTGGAATTCGCGTTCTTTTTTCTCGGCGCCGCGTAAATCTTCCAGAATAATTTTTACGTTTGCGTTCAGGTATGACTGTTCGCGTAGCCATGTTTCCATTGTGTCAAAACTAAATTCTGTGCCGGTAAATGTTTCGCTGGATGGCAAGAAGGTTACTTCGGTTCCATGTTCAATAGCGGTTTTGTTTTCAGAAATTTGCAGGTCGCATGTTGGAACACCATCTGCAAAAGACATAAATGCCTGTTTGTCGCCACGCCATACTTTTACTTCCAACCATTTTGACAATGCGTTTACCACAGATACACCAACACCGTGCAGACCACCAGAAACCTTGTACGCGCCGTTGCTTTCGTTGTCAAATTTACCGCCTGCGTGTAATTCGCACATAATCAGTTCCAGTGCGCTGCGGCCGGTTTCGTGATTGATGTCAAATGGCATACCACGACCGTTGTCGCGGATTGTGGCACTGCCGTCTGCGTTTAGTGATACGTATACTGTATCGGCATAGCCCGCCATTGCTTCGTCAATAGAATTATTGACAACTTCATAAATCATGTGGTGCAGACCGGCACCACCTTCGCCAACGTCACCAATGTACATTCCAGGACGTTTTTTTACCGCTTCTAGCCCCTTTAATACTTTAATCGAATCACCGGTGTATTCATTATTTACAGACATTTATTTTCCTTTCGTTTTTTTATGTGTAAAACATAGCAATTTCTGGTATAATTATCAAGAAAAAAGGGACAAAATATGGAAAAAACTACCTATACAAAAGAAGACTGTTTGACGCCTGTGCAGATGGCAAAAAAGTATGACAAAGATTCAGAGAAAATGTTGCGTGTGATGAGAAAAATGTTTTTGGCGCGCGTGAAAGTAAAGGGTAAACCACTGAAAAACGTTGTTGAGAAGAATCGAAAAACACATCATAAAGATGCTTATATATCTTCTGGCGAGCCGGTGGCCCATCAGGCAATATTGGCAGAATATGAAAATATGTTTGGTATTGAATAAGGAGTCGTTTATGAAATTTAAATTATTATATTTTGGTGATATTTTAATCAATCCAAAAAAACGTGCGCAGCATATTGCAGATATTCGTATGCAATTTCATCCGCAATTAAAAAAACTGGTTGAACACAGTCCGTGGAATAACTTGACGCAATATATGGTGCCAAATCCAACAAAAAGCCCCATTACAACACGGCATGTGGGTGGAATCGATTGGAATCCAATTATTACACCAAATCTGAAATTAATCGCAGAATTAGATATTCAAATGTTGCATCCTGAAATCGTCGGTGTTCCACGCAGTGATATTGATAACCGTGTAAAGACAATTATGGATGGTTTGCGTTGTCCGCAAAATGAACATGAAATCGGCGCGAATACACCACGTGATATCGGCCCAATTTATACATTGTTGGACGATGATCATTTGATAACAAAGTTATCTGTAAACACCAGTCACTTGTTGGATTCGGGTATCTTTGCGGATCATATTCAGCGTACGCCAGATTCAATCTTTATGATGATTGATGTCAATGTTCGTGTGGCAGAAGGGACGTTGGAAAACCTGCCGTTCATGGTGTAAAAAAATAAAATCTAATGGCATATCTGCAACGCGGTGCCGGCAATTCATGTAGCGTTTGTACACTACATTGCCGGCACTGCGTGCATCTATATCATTATCTTTTATTTTCAATAAATTATAATTCATCTACGAACGAACCCGATGGCTCATGTAACTTGATGTACACTACGCCATCGGGTTTGTGTCGTATCTAAATCATTCTAATTTATTTTACAAAAAATCTAATGGCGTGCATCTAAATCATTATATTTAATTTTAAACTATTACAACAATTCATCTAAAAACAAACCGGGAATCTCATGTAGCGTTATGTACACTACATTGCCGGCACTGCGTGCATCTATACCATTATCTTTTATTTGTATTCCTTAAAAATTATAAGTCACACCGGCGCCGAAAAATGCATAAGAGTGGTTTTCTTCGGCAGTGTTGCCGTTGGAATAATGTTGTGCGAATAATTCCAGATTCATACAGTCGCTTAACTTATAACCACTGCCCAATTTGAATCCGAATAATAATTTAGAACCAATGCGTTCGTTTTGTTGGGCCTGCATTCCAACCGCCAAGCCGGAATAAAAATACCAATTTTTTCCATGGGCCAAAATAACATCTTCGGACATTGTGACAATTGGAATTGTGTATTTATCCCAATGCCATCCGCGCGAAGTTCCCATCCCCAATGTTTGGGTTATGTTTAATGATTTTCTGGCGGGCAACCGAAAGAATTCTGTTGGTTGTGAATACTGGGCGTGCAGCATTATAAATGGCGCCCACCGAACAGGGGCAGGGATTAAAAAACCGCTGTCCACACCCCAGCCGAAGTTTAGGGCAAATTGGTTGTCATATCCGTTAAAAAACGGGTTGTTATCTGCGTATACATTTGTTACTGCAGAAGATATTAATAAAGTGCACAAGATTTTTTTCATAACGCATATGATATCATAAAATGGGGTGGGGTGCAATCGTATTTTATTAAAAAATATAATTATTGTAAATATGAACAAATTCATAGATGCGCTTTTTCTTGCAATTGAAAAAAATGGTGTTATAATGCGTGTCGCTTGGCAGCGTAGCTCAGTGGTAGAGCAGAGGAATCATAATCCCCAGCCCTAGATTTGTATTGAGTGCTGTTGAGTATGAATAACCTAGGTTTTCCGCAACATTGACCGAGGTTAGGATTTGTAAAATTTTGTTGCGAGAATGATTAAGATTGTTCTAAACTGTTGGATAGTTTTACATAGACTAGACATAGAGATGGACACAAGTTTTGGCAGCGTAGCTCAGTGGTAGAGCAGAGGAATCATAATCCTTTGGTCGGGGGTCCGAATCCCTCCGCTGCTACCAAAGATTCAACCCCGATTTATTCGGGGTTTAATTTTTGGTATAGTTGTGGTGGATGAGGACCCCAGGGTCCGGGGCGTCAGTTGGTGAAAACGAGTGTTAACGAAGTTTGAACCATACGTAGCGAAAGGGGCCCATAGAGCGAAAGCGAATATGGGAATCAGACAATCGACTGCGCTGCTATACTACTTCGCCACCTTGTGGCTTCGTAGGACAGGCCAAGTTTCGGCCGGTTTTCCGGCTTTTTTATTTCGTGTTATTTGCCCGAATTTATGCGATTTTGCGTTTTTTAGCAGATTGTTTTACATATTCTAGACATAATTTCGGACATAGAAACACCGCCCGAATGGGCGGTGGGATTATCGTGTGTTTTGCTTTTCTTTGTTAAATGCAGACAGGATTTCTGTGGCATTATCACGCATATGTTGTTGGATGGTACGAAATGATGCGTTTTCTCCAATGTGAATCCAGCCACGGGGGTATTTTTCAAACTGTTTAGTTTTTGGATTGTATGAAATAAACGTGCTGTAATATATTGCTGTTAAATCATACGGATCGTCATCTTCATCAATCTGGGACGAATGATTAGGTTGGTGGGTGTATGTTCCCCAAGTGTATACTGTGGGCATGCTGGCGATAAATGCCAATTCACGACCATTGAAATCTGGGTGTGATTCTAATAAGTGTTTTATGTTGGATAGTGCTTCTACTCCGCTATCTTCTTGGTAGTCTGGATTGTGGTAAAAATGGCGTAAGTACAAATGTCCCCAACGCACATTTAACATTTGTTGAACCATTTGTGGTGTTAAATCTGTTATTTCATAAGATTTGGTTGTTGTTTCAACTGGTACTGCAGTTTTATTTACAGTAGGCGTTGTTGTCTGTGGATGGTTTTGAACATTTTTCAACTGCCAATTTTTTATAGATTCCAATATGTTCAAAATCTGTCCTGCCCTTTGTGGGGATGGTTTGTTGTCGGGGGGTAGATAATTCCAATGAATTTTTTGCCGCCAAAGTTCTATTTGTTTTATAACATCATACATCTGGGGTGTGTTTTTAATGTGTGTTGATATCATAAATGGATACCAATAACGAAATCTGTCATGGTATGCTTTGTGGCTGTATTTTATGTTTGATATGGTCAGTTGTCTAAATAAATCATCAGGGCATTTTGAACGAAATTCTTGGTAGGTATCTCGATTCATATAAATATGTACATAACGCTTGTTCTGTTTTGACATGTTTGACCCTTTTAATCTTTTACATAAGTTTTATAGCATAAAATT
>JAZNAO010000041.1:0-4321 GCA_045586565.1 Candidatus Enterousia sp.
GCCGGCGGCCTTTAATGAACTGGAATGAACAAATACATCATCTGTGTTGCCATCTTCGTTTGGTGTATCGGGACTGATAAAACCAAAACATTTTTTACAAGTCGGAGGCCAAGCGGTCTTAGGAAGACAATTGGAGTAGCAACTCCTTGGCTCACAGAACGACATGGCTACGATCCGACTTGCCGGCGGCCTTTAATGAACTGGAATGAACAAATACATCATCTGTGTTGCCATCTTCGTTTGGTGTATCGGGACTGATAAAACCAAAACATTTTTTACCATTGTACCATTTTACTTTTCCTTGACGCATAATCCTATCCTTTCTTATGCTTGTTATAGTTCTGCGAGACACATTCAGAACCTGATACAATTTTGCCATTTTTTAACGATGAAAGCAAGGGGAATAAAAATGCCCCATGTGGGGCTGTGTGTATATCTGTTCGGTTATTTTTTGTAATAACGTTGGACTTCAGTCATTACAAAGTTAAACAGTTTTCCTGCCTGGGTTGTCGCCGGTACCGCCCAGTCGCGTTGCATATATGGCATTGCCGCCACCAATACAAATCGTGCCATAAAATGAAATATGCGGGATTCTTGGTGTTTAGATAATTTTGCCGGCGAATTGCATACGCAAAATACTTCATTTTCAATGGCGTCATCCAATTTTTCATTTATATTATCCAATATTTTTTGTGGGTAATACAATGTGCATTCTTTTGGGAATCCTTCGAATATAGAAATATTATTGTTGCGCGTATATAAAATATTCCATCCAACGCGTTCAAATAAATCTTCCAAACATTCACAAATCATACGGTTGTATTCTTTGACACCACATTCATAGTAATTGGCCAAGTTTGCTTCCATCTGATCAGATTTGGCATTTTTACGTTTGCGTGCATTTTCATAAACGTCATGAGTTTTGCGTTCGAATTCAAAGAATGTTCTAACTTGGCAAATGATTTCCATGGGGACGACGTGTTCAGTGCTGGGGCCAATATTCAAGATAATCTTAGCGTCACGATAATTACGTGGGTTCTTCATGTCATAGAATTTGTCACGTACCACCAATACACGTTCTGGCATCATTTCACGCAGTCGTTCGATAAATACACGCGCCTGGGGGATTAAATCGAACAGACATTTTACACGCCAAACATCGCGTAACCTGTTGTATGGTGTCGGAACCTTGTCAATGGCGCGCACCAAGTCAACAGCGATATTTTCATGACCGCGACCGATGATTTTTAAGACGGCTTCGGATGCGGTGGTAATATATTTTTCTGAAAATGTTGTGCGGATTTTATCGGCAATTGCGGTCGCAGATGCGTCACGTCCGTGTGTGATTAAAACGTGTGTCGCTGCATCAACAACATCGTTTACATAATCGGTGTAATATTTGCCAGTGATTTTATCCAGTGCGCGTTCAATCTTTTTTTGTGCGGCAACGATAACCGTAACAATTGATGATACAGATAAATCAATTTTGTGTCCGGCAGAACTGGTAAAAAACTGATTACGCATCGGGTCTGCGTCCAGACGGTGATTCACCACATACGGAGACAGTGGGTTGATGTCAGCGATACGAATCGGTTCGTCAATTGCACTGTCGGTTTCATAGTCGTATTTCATAACCGCCGCCTTTGGCGCGCCAAAGCATTTGCCCAATACATAGAATACTTGGCGTAACCAAGACATACTGTCCGAATACTGGTTTTTTAAGTATTCGCCGGCTGCGTTATCGATGCGACCTGATTCTATGGCCTTGTCAATTATCACCAGATTTTTTCTGTCGTTGTCATTGGTGATGTCTTGGGCCCAGGTATCTGAACCAAAATGTGGCATATCGTCCCCCTTACCTGTTATTTCATTATTGGGAACAAAATGATGTCACGTGCAGTTGGTTGGTCAAAGATGATGCACGCCAATCTGTCAACGCCCATTCCAACACCAGAAATCGGTGGGAATCCGTGTTCCATCGCGCGAACAAAGTCATTGTCTGGGTTAAATGCTTCATCATCGCCGTTGGCGATATTTTTAGCCTGTTCTTCAAATGCAGCCAATTGTTGAATTGGGTTCACTAATTCTGAATAACCCTTGCAGATTTCTGCGCCGCAGACCAACAGTTGATACATATCAATACGACGTTCGTCATCATCGTTACGGCGCGCCAATGGAACCATATACGCTGGATAGTTATACAAGAATGTTGGCTGGACAATATTGCCACGAATTTTGCGCTTATAGACATAGTCAACCAACGCAGGTATGGACTTTAAGTCTTCTAACTCGCTCTTTGGGAACATACCGTTGTCGACCAATTTCTGACGTAAAATATCTACGTCGTCAAATTCTAAGATGTCGCATCCGAAAAATTCATTCATTTTGGCGGTATAGTCAATCATTTCATATTTGCTGAAATCTAATGATGTTCCTTGGTATTCGATTTGTAAAGTGCCACGACATTTCATCAATAATTCATGAATCAAATCCCATGTGAATTTGATGTTGTCACGAAAATCCCAATATGCGGCATACCATTCCACCATTGTAAATTCTTGCAGATGGGTTGCATCCATGCCTTCGTTACGGAAATCTTTGGCGACTTCATACACGCGGTCAAATCCGGCGCCAATTGCTTGTTTCAGGAACAATTCTGGTGAAATTCGCAATTGAAAATCCGCATCCAGTGCGTTGTGATGTGTTGTAAATGGACGTGCCGCCGCCCCAGATGCAATATTTTGCATAATAGGTGTTTCGATTTCCAAGAAACCGTTGCGATTCATATAATCGCGCCAATATTGTGTCATTTTAAAGCGACCTAACAGCGCGTTACGTGCATCTGGATTAGAAATAATATCCAAATAGCGTTGGCGATATCGTGTTTCCATATCGGTCAGGCCATGGTATTTTTCAGGCAATGGACGCAATGCCTTGGATAGAATTTCATAATTTGATACTTTTACTGTCAATTCGCCTGCGGTTGTGTGATACAGTTCACCTGTGATACCGATAAAGTCGCCCAAATCAACGTTTGCCTTCATAAATTTATAGTTTTCTTCGCCCAGTTCTTCGCGTGACATTGAAAACTGAATTTCGCCATTGATATCATAAATACGGCCAAACATCAGTTTACCCAACCAACGCAATGCGGTTACACGTCCGGCCAGTTTTACAGATGTTCCATCGCCCAAATCACGCGCATCGACAATTGTGTGCGTGCGATCAAATTTATCTTTCCAAACAACGCCGTCGCGTGCGCGAATATTTTCAGCTTTTTGCAGGCGCGCGGTCAATTCATTGGTTGAAATTGGTGTGTTGTTTGTGTTTTCTGACATTTTGTTTAGCCTTTTTTTGTTATAAAAAAACGGACGTACCGAAAGTGCGCCCGCAGTTGTTGTTCTGTGTGGTCGCACCTGTTTAATTAAAACGTTTAATGAACAATTTCATTTTCATTTTTTATGCATCCATCTTTTTTAATAAAACCGCCATTACGGCGGTCTTATTTAATCCTGGTGCGAGCAAAGGGGCTCGAACCCTCGACCTCAACCTTGGCAAGGTTGCGCTCTAGCCAACTGAGCTACGCTCGCATTGCGTGGTATATATTGACATATATTTTTATAGAATGCAAGTATTATTTTAAACTTTTTTAGTTTAATGACTATCAGCACCAGTCTTCATAGCATTCTTCGTCCTCTATATAATCATCTTCTTCGCCTTCCCCGCCTTCTTCCCATGGATTATCGACACCTGGTTCGTATTCGCAAGATTCTTCCCAACATTCTGCTTCGCACCAGCAATCCTCATCATCTGGGATTCCATCACCGTCACAATCGTTGTTGTCTGGATCAAAACAATCCTCCTCGTCATCTGGGATTCCATTGCCGTCACAGTCGTTATTCTCTGGGTCTACACAGTCGCTACACTCCGGGTCGTCGTCTGGGCAACCATCACCGTCACAATCTTCACCATCTGGACAGCATTCCGGGTCGTCGTCTGGGCAACCATCACCGTCACAATCTTCGCCATCTGGACAGCACTCGGGGTCGTCGTCTGGGCATCCATCACCGTCACAATCTTCACCATCTGGACAGCACTCGGGGTCGTCGTCTGGGCAACCGTCACCGTCACAATCTTCGCCATCTGGACAGCACTCTGGATCGTCGTCTGGGCATCCATCACCGTCACAATCTTCGCCATCTGGACAGCATTCCGGGTCGTCGTCTGGGCATCCATCGCCGTCACAATCTTCGCCATCTGGACAGCACTCCAGGTCGTCGTCTGGGCATCCATCACCGTCACAATCTTCACCATCTGGACA
>JAZNAO010000042.1:0-4781 GCA_045586565.1 Candidatus Enterousia sp.
AGAAATCGTAGAAAGTGTATTTGAATCTTATATAAATCTGAACCGTGCAATTAAAAAGTTAGAAAATATTTATAAACGAGAGTTAAATTATCGCAAGAAAAAATTCAAAACAACAAATGAACAATAAAAAAACACCGGAAATCGCCGGTGTTTTTTTTACATTCGTGGGCCACGCATTGGATTCATCTTTTGTTGATTTGATGAACCCTTGGCACCCATTTTTCCAACAACAATTTTATCACCTTGTTCGATTTCGTCAGAAATAATTTCTGTTTCAGTGGCAGTGGATAATCCCTTGGTATATGGAATAAATATAACATCGCCTTCACGCAACAGCGCCAGGTGTGTAGATGGTGTTGCACCATTTGGGTCATCAACAATATTATTAAATGTGCGAACCAAGAACGCCGCATTTGGGGCCTTCCATACGTTTTCACGTTCTGAAATTATAATCGTTACAAATGCTGTCATACCCGGCATTAAACGCAAATCTGTATTATCAACATCAATTACCACTGTATAAACAACAACATTTGATGTAGTGGTCGGCGATAATCTGATTTGACGAACGATTCCCTGGAACGTTTCTGTTGGGTATGCATCAACCGTAAATGATACAGTTTGTCCTTCTTTGATAACACCAATATCTGCTTCGGATACCGCGGTTTCAATTTGCATTTTTGTTAAATCTTCGGCAATTTCAAACAAGTCTGGGGTTTGGAAAGATGCTGCCACCGTTTGACCAACGTCAACTTTACGCGAAATTACCGTGCCATCAACTGGCGACACAATCGTTGCATAGCCCAGGTTTGTAACCGCGCGGTCGTATGTTGATTGCGCGCGTTTTACAGACTGTTCTGCCTGTTCATATTGTGTCTGGGATTGTTCCATTTCTGCGCGTGGAATAATATCTTCGGCATACAGCATTTTGTTACGTTCGTATTCACTTTTTGTAAAGTTTCGTTGTGATATGGCGCTGTCCAATGATGCGCGTGCTTCGTCAACAGATGCCTGTAATACAGACGGTTCAATTGTTAATAACAAATCACCTTTTTTAACCTTGGAATTAAAATCTACATACAAGTTATCAATTGTGCCAGACACCTGGGAACCAACATTTACGGTGTTTACAGGCTGAATTTCACCAGTGGCACTGACCACCTGGCGCAGGTCACCGTGGGTTATATTTACTGTTGAATATTCAGACGACATGTCTTTGTTTGTGCCAAATATCAACTTTACCGCCACCAGCGCAGCGACAATTAAAATAATCCACCACTTTTTACGCCAAATAAACTTTAACGCACGCCATACCAAAGACGGGCGTTTTTGTTTTGGCGCAGGTGTCTGGGTTGGGATTTTTTTCTTATTCTTGGTCGTTTGTTTGGACATTTATTCTCTCCTGTTCAAGTTCTGCCTGAATTTCACCAACCGCCAATGCAACAGCGGCACGTTTGGTAAACAAATCATATTTTGCAGCATTATTTTGTTTTTCTGCGGACACCAATTCAGATTGAGCTGTCTGCCAATCCAACATAGTTGCGCGTCCTACCTTGTACATATTGGCAGTAACCCGTTCGCTTTCTGTTGCGGACGCCAATAAAGTTTCTGTTTGTTTTAATACGGTTTGGGCTGTTTTATAGTTCTGATATGCACTGAATATATCCAAAGATGCATTGTCTTGGGTCTGGCGTTCTTGTTCCAACGCGCGTTCGTAATTTACCTGGGCGGCGCGGGCATTATACAAATTCGCAAATCCTGCAAATAATGGCATTGATGCACGGATACCAATACTGCCACTGATATTATCTTGGCCGGCACCAAATGTTTCAGATGGCGTATCATTCCAAGACATCGACCCAGATGCAGAAATAGATGGCAAATTACTTAAAAACACACTGTTACGTCTGTGCCAGGCCGCATCTTTATTCGCTGTGGCACGCAACAAGTCTGGACGTGTTTGTTGTGCGCGCGCAAATAAATCGTCCAGCGATTTTGCATCTTCTGGGGTGCCAATTTCTGATTGCATATCTGCAATTTCTATATCTTGATCTGCTGGGAACGACAATTTATTCAACAGTGTTCCCTGGGCAATTTTGCGATTGTTTTTTGCACGTTCTAATTCTAATTCGCGACTGGCCAATGTGGTATCTGCTTTTAATACGTCGGCCTTGGCCACAGAACCTGCATTGAATTTTTTCTGGGCCATATCACGGGCGGTTTTTGCCACATCGCGCAACATTTCCGCAGATTTTACGTCCGCATTTGCATTCAATAACGAATAATAAGAACCAATAATTCCATAAATATAATTCTGGACAGTTTCATCATAATCAAAACCTGCCGCGCGCCACGATGCTGCTGCCTGGTTTAAATCGGCCAAACGTTTACCAAAATCAAAAATCAAATATGATGCCGACAAAGACGCACCATAAGACCATTCGCCCCAATTTTCATTTCTGTACGGTAATGATGCATTGGCACCAACACTGACACTGGGTAAATACTTGGCATAACCTGCATTTTTAGACAGGCGCGCCGATTCATATGACAGATAAGATGCAGACGTTTGGGGATTACGACACAATCCCAAATCAATAATTTCTGGTAATCCCAACTGTCCAGACGGCACAGTTGTGCGTGTCATACAGTCATCAATTGCCGCAAACGCAGAAAAATTCATGCAACAAAATAAAAAAAACGGCAGTTTTTTCATAAAAATTCCCTCTCTAACGAATATTCTTTTACATAATACTCATTTTTATGTTGAATTACAATTTTTTTTTGCGTAATATGGCAACACTGGTTCAGGCCTGGTGGCAGAGTGGTTATGCAGAGGACTGCAAATCCTTCTATGCCGGTTCGATTCCGACCCAGGCCTCCAAGAAAAAAAGACGCCCGTAAGGGTGTTTTTTTTATTGGGCCAAGGAATTGAACCAGTGTTCTTTTATTTGATTGTAAGAGTATGATTTTTTGTGTATGATTTTCCGTATGATTGAAAGCCTATCACTGACCGATTTTCGAAATCATAAAATGTGCCGTATTACGACGGGTGGTAAACGCAACATTATTATCACTGGCCCAAACGGCGCTGGCAAGACCGCCATACTGGAAGCAGTATCAATATTGTCTGGGGAACGCGGTATGCGTGGCGCGCAAATGGCGGATATTGCACGTTTTGATGGTAATGGTGGTTTTTCTGTATTTGCATCTTTATCAGATGACACAGAACTGTCTGTATGTTTTACACGTGGCGACACTAATCGTCGCGCAAAGATTGACGGCGAGAGTTCGCCACTGGTTGAGCTAAGCCGACATTTACGTATGGTATGGTTGACCCCACGTGAAGACAGATTATTCGTCGACAGTGCATCCGAACGACGTGCGTTCTTTGATCGTCTGGCCACCAGTTTTGACGCGTCACATGCGGGACGCACCGCAAAACTTAGCAAACTGATGTCAGAACGTGCATACGCATTAAAATCGGGCGCAGATACACATTGGTTGGATGCAATCGATACACAAATCGCAGGAACCGCCGTCGCGGTTGCGGTGGCACGCGTGCAATATGCCGGCGAATTAAACTATTTCTTGGGTCGTTGTGCGGTATCTGTATCTGGACAACTGGAACAAATGCTGATTGATGGGGCGTCGGCAGGTGATACAGAACGCGCATACTTGGAATACCTGAAAAACAATCGCGAATTGATTGGTGATAAAATGGTTATTGATGGGCCGCATAAATCAGATTTTGGTGTGTTTAACCAAGAATTAAAATTACCAGCACACCTGACCAGTACAGGCCAACAAAAAACCGTTCTGATTGATTTAATATTGGCACACGCAAAACTGGTACATACAAAAACAGGAAAAAGACCACTTATTTTGTTGGACGAAGCGGCAGCACACCTGGATGAAAATGCGCGCGAAAATATGTTTCGTGAACTGGGTGCGGCCGACGCCCAGGTTTGGGCAACCGGATTAGATATAAATATTTTTAAAAATGTTCCCGATGCAATATTTGTTACTTGCCAAAACGGGGAAATAAATAATATAGTAGGGGCGGAGTAAGTATTATGGCACGTATTGATTATCAAACATTATTAGATACCGCGTTAAAGTCTGTGGTCAAAGACGCATTGATTCATGCACAGTTTAATGGGTTGGGCGACGGGACACATTTTTATATCACATTTCGCACACGCGACAGTGGCGTTGTGTTGCCTGATTTCTTGCGTATAAGATACCCAGACATTATGACCATTGTACTGCAATACTCGTATAACAATCTGCATGTGTCTGACAAAGAATTTGGTGTACAGTTAACGTTTGATGGACGTCCGTTCTTTATTCGCGTACCGTTTTCTGCGTTGGTTGAATTTAAAGACCCGTCGGTTGATTTTATGTTATCGTTTCATCAAAAACCACAAAAAGCGTCGGCAAACAATGATATGGAATTACCATTGGATGAAAAACCCGATACCATCCCAGATCCAGGTCGCGTTGTTTCATTGGATGAATTTAGAAGAAATAAAAAACAATAAAAAAAACACCGGCATTTACCGGTGTTTTTTTATTGTTCATTTGTTGTTTTGAATTTTTTCTTGCGATAATTTAACTCTCGTTTATAAATATTTTCTAACTTTTTAATTGCACGGTTCAGATTTATATAAGATTCAAATACACTTTCTACGATTTCTTCGCGCGTTGGGCGTCCTTGTGCATTATAAGACATATATCGTGCCGACATAATAAAAACTCCTGTGGTATAAAAATAAAAA